>CAYJPR010000009.1:0-2520 GCA_964372075.1 uncultured Desulfovibrionaceae bacterium
CACCGATGGTTACGGTTACTTGTACTGTGCCGGTGTTTTGACCGTCAGTTACAGGCACATTAACAATGATGCTTGCTGAATCTTCACCTTCAGGGTGCTTGTAATTGTCATTTTGCGTGAAGATAAGGCTACCAGAGGCATCAAGCTCAAAGGTTCCGTAAGGATTGCTTGCATCGCCAATGTCTAACTTACCGTCTGCGCCCAAATCAAAGCGCTGACCTTCAGCAAGAGCTGTGGATAAAGTTACTACTTTATCAGTAACCATGGAATCATCATCAGAGGTTACGGTACCGGTTACGCCGTCACCTGCAGTTACGTCGTCAACAGTAATAGTCAAATCAGCAGAGGCTTTATTACCGTCAGCATCTTCAATGGTGTAGTTAAATACAAAATTTGTATTAGTAGTTACGCTATCACCAGCAGATTCAAAGGTGTAATTGCCTTCTTTGTCAAAAGTAATTTTACCATATTCTGAAGTAAGAATAAGTGGGTTGGAAGCATCTGCAGTCCAGCCATCAGCGGTTACGCTGACAAGTTTTTCACCATTGGCATTCCAACCATCTTTACCTGCATTATCAGAATCAGTGTTTGGATCGTCGTTGGTTGTTCCTTCACCGGTAATAACGTTACCGTCAGTGGAGCTGCCTTCAGCTACAGCGTCTGTATCATCATGAGCTTCAGGAATGTCATTGGTATCAATTGTAACCTCAGCAGTAGCTTTATCGCCGTCCTTATCAGTAACACCAAAGGTTACATCAATATTTTCGCCCATGGGCTGGTGCTGGATAAGCTTCCATTCGCCAGAAGCGTTAAGGGTGAGCGTAAAGTAAAGTGTACCGTCAGCAGCTTTAGCGCTGTATTCGTTATTGTTGAGGCTAAGTGTAAGCTCAACACCATCAATGGTAACTTTGCTGTCGGCATTTAAATTTGAAACGTCAACGCCTTCAATGCTTTCAATGGTGTAAGATTGTACGCCATCGGCACCCTTTGCGCTGAGGCTACCTTCGGTTTCGTAAGTTGCACCAGAAGGAGGTGTGATGAATTCAATACCGGAAACGGTAAAGTCGCTATTATTTCCAGCTTCGCCATTGTCTGCAGCAGAAATAACAATACGGTCAAATGCACCCACGATTTTGGAAGCATCTACAGTGTACGTACCATCTTCATTCTTAGAGTAGTCAGAAACACTGTCTACAAGCTTGTAAGAACCATCTTCTTGCAATTTATAGAACTGAATAAGAACTTCTTCAGTAGAAGGATCTGTATCAGAGCTTTCATGGAAGAACTTTGACAAAGAAATGGTTGCACCATAGGCAATTGCACCCTCAGGTAAGTCAAAGATAAGAGCTTCAGAAACATCTGTGTAAGGATTATAGTCAAGTTCACTACCATTATTACCACCACTTACACCAATGCCATTGCCGTATGCAGTCGAAGTGGTAAAGTTTGCATTGGTTTGTGCAGGATCCCCATTATTATCTACATTTATAGTATAGTTGCCATTAACATCAACTGTACCTGTATACATTGCAAGACCTTTGCTTGTATCTGTATTTTTCCAGTTGGTAGAGTTAAATACAACGTCACCATTATAGTATTCGGTGGAAACATGGCTTTGGCCATTATCTACACTATTATAGGTGTTTTCCAAGGTGATAACATCGTCCACGATATCAACAGTAATACTACCTTCTTGGCTTGAACCTGTACCATCGCTTACGGTTACTTTAAAGCTATCTGCATTTTCGTGTAGATTGCCATCGGATGCAGTTTGCTCGTTATCATCCTTAGAGTGTTCAAGGCTGGTTTCGGTTTGAGTATAGTCGTATTTAACGGTATATTCGCCATCCACAGGGCCACTGATGGTAAAGTTTGAGAGATTACCATATGTTCCGTCAACTTGTGTTACACCAGCAGGAGGAGTAAGTACCAAATCGCCAGCGCTATTTTCACTTACAGTAAAGGACACACCGCCAATAGTAATGACGAAGTCAGTAGCATCCTTGTTATCTGTATCACTGAATGTGAAAGACCCTTCGTAAACATTATCACCACTAGGATAAGTACCATCAGGGTATTTTACACCAGAGTCAGGAATATCTTCGTTCTTATCAGTAGTTGGGTCATTTTCATCTACAAGCACGTCGTAAGCAGTTAAATCGCTTCCGGTCATATTTAGGGTAGGAACGTCATTGGAACCGGTAACGGTTATAGTGATATCTTGGCTTGCCCATGCGCCTTCTTTGTCTTGTACGTATACAGTGAAGGTTTCATCTCTGCTTTCACCCTCAGCAAGGAATTGGGTCTTGTCAGGGTCTACGGTGTAGGTGTAGTTGCCGTCAGTATCTACAGTTACAGAGCCATAAGTAAGGGTAAACACAGAGTCGGCAGCGGTGAGGTTATCAGTCGCATCAAGGGTTTCATCTACGTTCTGGTCTTTTTCACCCACAAAGAAAGTTTGGGTATCAAGGTTGTCAGGATCAACTACAGTAGAAGTACCGCCTACGGTTAAGCCTGTGA
>CAYJPR010000009.1:2620-33282 GCA_964372075.1 uncultured Desulfovibrionaceae bacterium
TGGCAGAAAGTGTGCCTGTTGCTGTAAGTGCGCCGTCATAATCAAGGTTAGGTGTAGAATCTGTTACGTCAGACTCGTCAGCATCAAGACGTCCGTCACCAGCTTCGTAGAGTGTATTATTGGCAGCGCCTGCTGTAATTACTGGTTCAGTTGGGCCATCGTTTACACCGGTAACGGTTACAGTAATATCTTGGCTTGCCCATGCGCCTTCTTTGTCTTGTACGTATACAGTGAAAGTTTCTGTTCTTTGTTCACCTGCTGCAAGGAATTGAGTCTTGGTTGGGTCAACTTCGTAGGTGTAGTTACCGCTAGCATCCACTGTTGCTTTACCGTAGGTCAAGTCAAATGAGTTAGTGAGGCCGTCATTGTCAATTCTATCACCGACATTTTGACCTTTTTCGCCCACAAAGAAAGTTTGGGTGTCAAGGTTGTCAGGATCAACTACAGTAGAAGTACCGCCTACGGTTAAGCCTGTGACTGCACCCGATTCATTAACAGCGCCATCTTCCGTAATTGTAAGAGCATTAGAGCTTACGGTTAAAGTAGGCTGGTCGTTGGTACCCATGACGGTAATGGTAAGGGTGGTTGTAGTGGTTCCACCCTTGCCGTCAGACACTTGTACTTCAAACTCAATGTCTTTCTTTTCGCCAAGAGCAAGTTTATCAATTTCTTTTGCGGCATCAGAACCATCTGCTGGAGCAAGAGTGAAGCTATAGGTAGCATCTCTGTCGCCTGCAGCGGCATCATTGGTAATGGTGAGTGTACCGTAAGGGGTTGTTACGCTGTTACCATAAGCATCTGTTGTACCGTCTACACGAGCAGTAAAGGTAAGATCATCTGTTGCATCAACATCGGTGGCAGAAAGTGTGCCTGTTGCTGTAAGTGCGCCGTCATAATCAAGGTTAGGTGTGTCGGTTGTTACGTCAGTAGCATTACTGTCACGACCGTCGCCAGCTTCGTAAAGTACGTTATTGGTTTCATCGGGGGTAACAATTAAAGCTGTAGGCACATCATTAGTACCAGTAACAGTTACTTTTACAGGCTTAGCAGACCAAGAGCCGTTCTCATCCTTCACATACACATAGAAAGTTTCAGTGACTGTTTGACCTTCAGCAAGGCTTTGTACAGCATCGCTGCCATTATCTAGCTCAAACTTAAAAGTAGCGTTGCCCTGAGAGTCTTTCACTACGCTAAAGGTACCGTAAGCATTTTCGAGAGTATCGCTGATACCGCTTAAAGGCGTGTCGTCATTGGCGCCTGCACCGTTGGCAAATCCCTTGTATTGATCTTCAGTACTTACAAAGTAGGTGTCTTCATCGTCACGAGCACCAGTACGGTCATCGTCGGTGCTGGTTACTGTGCCACTGGCAGATTCGCTATCAAATTTGTCTGCGGTTTCATTGGCGTCTTCTTTTACATTTAAGAAGCCGCTTTCAACGCCGTGTTCATTTGTATCTCCGCCTACAATGTTGATTTCAGGTCTATCGTTGGTGCCGTTTACAACCACACTCACGATACCTTGGGCGGTGCCGCCGTTACCATCGCTTACAGTGATAACAAATTGCTCTGTATAGCTCTCGCCTTGGTTGAGTCCAGAGGCAGCATCATCATTTAACGTATAGGTAAATTCGCCAGTGGCGGGGTCTATGACAAATGTGCCATAAACGTTGGTACCACCTGTAACTGCGTAAGTTAGCGTGTCACCATCAGGGTCTGTAGCAACAACTCGTCCTGTGGTGGTAAGGTCGCCGTCATATTGCATGTTGGGACGCTCAGGGTCAAAGCCGGCATCATCACGGCCTTCGCCGGATTCATTCACAAAAAGGCTGGAATCAGAAAGGGCAAGAAAGCCATGAATGATAGGGTCAAGGTTTGCGTCAGCGTTGGCGTCTTGAACAAAATCGTCTTCAAGAGAATCTACATAGGCTTGGTCTAAGCCGCCAAGGCGATCAATGCCGCCAAAGAGCTCGCCAAAGATGGTATCTACGCTGTTACCGCTACCTTGAGGGCCGGTACCGGCAGGACCAGCTGCAGGCATGAGTTCTTCACCAAGAGCAGCAAAGAAGGACTCGCCGTCTACTTCTGCGCCGCCAATGAGGAAGGTGGGCATATTTTCAGAGGTATAAGCCTCATAGAAATTTTCAAGATTTACAGAGGAACCATCCTCAAAGGACATGACAAGGTTTTCGCCGTCACGGGTAAGCGTGGCTTCGGCAGAATCAAACTCAAAAACTAAACGGTCTTCGGCTTGAGGGGTTAAAGTGGTGGTGGTTCCAGCTGCTGGCTTTTGTAATAAAATGTCGGCCATAATCTTTATCCTTTTGTTTAGTGAACAAATTAGTACGTGGCGCACGAAAGTAGAGTGCTTACCACAAACATCGCACAAAAAGACGACCCCACCATGGGGGCGTCACTATAAATAGGGAATATATAGGCGTACGATGCTGTGCCGTACGACGAGGCTAAGCCTCGGGCCACACAAGAGTAAGTTCTTGGAAGCCCACATACTACAACAGAGGAGAGTGTAGTAAGTAAAACAAGGAATGTTCCTTAGGGATAAGTACATTCACACGCTAGTATCGCGTGGGAGGAAATTAACAGTGAGTGCTTTCATTGTCAAGTGTTCTGCCATGGATATTGTAAAAAAAATGTACTTGTTGGAGTAGTGTAATGTTTTAATTTTGTTGAGAGAGGGGTGGGGGAGATATTTACCGTGACTGTATTCTAGACTTTTAATGTTTCTTCGTGTATTTTATAAAAATATTTCATATTATTTACCATTTTTCCATGTGAAAAAGTTGGCGTCAAAATGAACTTTGTAAGGTTTGTTTGGCAGGGAAGGCACACTGGTTAATAAACAGCACAGTAGCGAGTGATAAAAATGTTTTTACATAAGTGGAAAAGGGGAATTTTGTATGCGTATGCTTAACCTTGGCTGTGGTGCCACTTTTCATGAAGATTGGGTTAATGTGGATTATACAGACCATGGTGGCAAAGTGCTAGCTTATGATTTACGCTTAGGTATTCCTTTTGCTGATAAGACTTTTGACGTAGTGTATCACTCGCATATACTGGAGCATATGCCAAAAGCTTGGGGGGATTTTTTTCTTCAAGAATGTTATCGTGTCTTACGCCCCGGTGGGCTTTTGCGTGTGGTCTTGCCTGATTTAGAAAATGTGACCCGTGCTTATCTTGAAAGTTTAGAAGCTGCAAAAGGCGGCGAAAAGGGTGCTGTAGAGCGTCATCAATGGATGATTGTGGAACTTATAGATCAGCTTACGCGTAGCCAAAGCGGTGGGGAAATGCTTAATTGGTGGAAGCAAAATCCTGTACCTCAAGAAGAATTTATCCTTGAACGTCTTGGTAAAGAAGCCGAACTTGGCATGGCGAGTGCTGAGGGGCAAATATCTGCTAGTCCTAACACAGCTCTCCCTCCAGTTGATACGGCATTTTTATTGAGGGGAGAAGCTCATAAGTGGATGTACGATACTGTATCACTCAAGGAACTCTTACATCAAAAGGGTTTTGAGAATATACAGCAGGTGGCTCATAATGAAAGTGCTTTACCAAAGATAACGCAGTATGGACTAGATACACAAGAAGATGGGCGCGCGCGTAAGCCAGATTCTTTTTTTATGGAAGCAAAAAAGGCTGAAGCGCCAGAAGAAAAGCCTGTTCGTGTTACTCTTTTTTCAACTACAGACGATGGAGGAGCGGCCATTGCAACCTTACGCTTCCATGAAGCATTGCAAGGTATAGGTGTTCAAAGCCATATCTATGTAGGGCAACAGAGATTTTTTAAAAAAGGAGTGCATATTATTCCATCAAGCCCTGTCCCTCAAGAGGGGGGGGTTGTGGTAGATGGGCATAAAGCTGAAATGGCTGTGCGTAAGGAATTACTGAGTTATAGACAAAAGCTACATCAAGCCATGGCGCGTCATCCCGAGCGCCCACATGGAGCGGAGTATTTTTCCATTCCTGGGCAATGTGTGCCTTTAGCGCATGTACCTTTTTTAGAAGATACAGATATTTTCCACTTTCAATGGGTGGCTGGTCTGCTGGATCCATCGTATTGTTTTGAGTATTTACGCGGGAAAAAAATTGTTTGGACCTTACACGACATGAATGCTTTTACAGGGGGCTGCCATTATAGTAATGGTTGTCGTAAATTCGAAAAAATGTGTTGTGCTTGTCCTGAACTGGGCTCAACGCAAGAAAAAGACCTTGCGTTTGAAACGTGGCGTGCGCGTATGGGGACATATCGTCAGTTAGATTTACATATTGTAGCACCTAGTACTTGGCTTGCTGAAGAGGCTCAAAAAAGTGCCTTGTTAAAAAGATTTCCCATACATACTATAGCTAACGCGCATCCTCTCAATGTATATAAACCCTTGGATAGAAAATTTATACGTGAACAATTGGGGCTTAAGTCTAACTCTTTTGTTTTACTGTTTGCCTCGCAAAGTCTGACCAATATTCGCAAAGGAGGAAAGTATCTTGTGGATTTGTTACAAGCCCTTGCACATACTCCTTTAAAGGATATTATTCATGTTTTTATGTTGGGTAATGGTGTAGCATCAGAATTTTTGCAAGCAGGTATCAAGGTAGAATGTTTAGGGCATGTGGATGATGATACGTATATGGCCGCTTTATATAATGCTGCTGATGTATTGATATCACCCTCTCTCGAGGATAATTTGCCCAATGTTATTTGTGAAGCCATGGCTTGTGGTACGCCTGTGGTGGCCTTTGCCAATGGTGGTGTTAGTGAAATGATACTTCAGGAGGAGACGGGTTTCCTAGCAGAATCGCAAAATGTAGAACGCTTATTGCAAGGGGTTCTCTGGGCTTATGCGCAAAGTACCAAGCCCTTGATACGGAAGTTATGTCGTGCGCATGCCTTAAGAAAGTGGAGTAGTGAGAAGGTTGCACTTAAGTATAATAGACTCTATAAAGACATTTTAGAAGCTTAAAGGAAATGCAATGCCTACAGTAGACTGGCTAAAAAAAGAATTTCATTATGGTTATAGGAGTGGTGATATTTTAGCTAATACACCCAGTGAACAAAGGATCAACGAGGAACGTGTTATAGGTGGTTCTTATAAATATTTTTTTATGAGGAAAGTAGTACCTTTTTTGACAAATACTTCTCGCGTTTTAGAATTGGGGCCAGGTGGGGGCGACTGGACGCGAGCTCTTTTGCAGTCTTTGCCTGAAGGCTGTGTACATACCTGTGATTTTCAAGATGTGAGTAAATGGCTACACCCTGAAAATTATAAGGGGCGACTTTACTGTCATCAAGTGGTAGATAATAGTTTTTCTTGTGTTGAATGTGATAGTTTTGATGTTTTTTTTGCTTTTGGTGTCCTTGTACATTGTAATAAAGCACTTATTGCTGAAATTTTACAAAATGTGTTACCCAAAGTAAAAAAAGGCGGGCATGCTATTCTTAACTATGGTTGTTGGGAAAAGTTGGAACTTTATGGCTGGGATAATAGCAATATTCCTTTGCAATTTAAAGAATTACCTGATGATGAAATTTGGTGGCCGCGTAATACTGTGACTGAGATGGAAGCCATGGCGCTTAAAGCTGGATGGACTGTGCTTGAGCGCGATATAAATTGTTTTAAACGTGACGGCATTATTATCTTACAACGTCCATAATAGGATAACTTACGAATTTGAGGGCAGGATGGGAGAAGACGCTTTATTAACTTGGGTGAAAGAATTAGAACAAGCACCTCAGGCTTTGAGGGAAAGTGGTGTATATCGTTTACGCAAATTAGCTAACAGCGCCTTTATGCAAAAAGATTTTTCTCAAACTCTTTTTTTAGCTACATTAGCAAAATCTTTACGTATTCCTTGTGAAGGTATTGATCAATTGCGTGGGCTGGCTTTTTTACAGTTGGGGGAATTTACAGGGGCTATGGAAGCCTTAAAGGAAGAATTACGTTGGTTTCCGCAAAATGTTAAAGCCCAAAAAATTTTACAAGTTGTGCTACAGAATGTGGGCATGCCTAAAGCAACCTTAGATGATGCAGAGTTTAATGCTCTTTACCCTCACATTTATCCATATACAATGGTGGGTATACATCGCCTACAAACGCTTTTTCTTCATGCTAAGGATATTTGTCAAAATGGCCCTGCAGGAAATTTTGTGGAATGCGGTGTAGCAGGCGGTGGTACCAGTGGGCTTTTGGCTGCAGTGTTGCAACAACATGACCGTACAGGGCGTAAGCTTTTTGCTTGTGACTCTTATAGCGGCATGCCTCCTTCTGACGAAAATGATATGCATGCAGGTAAACAGGCTGAAGAAAGTAATTGGGGTGCAGGAACGTGTGCTGCGCCAGAATCTTCAGTGTTGGGACTATGCGAACAGCTGGGCGCAGCAGACAGGCTTACCATTGTAAAGGGCTTTTTTTGCGATACATTACCCACTTGGAAAGAACAGATGGGCGATATAGCCTTTTTGCATATGGATGGGGATTGGTATTCATCTACTCGTGATATCTTAATTAATCTCTATGATCAGTTGGTTCCTGGAGCTTATGTACAAATTGATGACTATGGGCATTGGGATGGTTGTCGTAAAGCTGTACATGAATTTGAGCAGGAATATGGTGTGAACTTTAAGTTAGCGCGCTGCGATAGTACTGGTGTTTGGTTTAAAAAACATATTGGGTAAGGTTATTATGAATTACGCACCTATTGTTCTTTTTTGTTTTAATAGACCACTACATTTACTTAGAACGCTTCATGCATTGAGTAATAATGAGTTGGCCTCGCAAAGTCATATAGTTTTTTTTTGCGATGGACCGCGTAATGAAGAGGAAAAAATTCTGACCGATGCTGTGCGTAAAGTGGCTCGAGAAGCTAAAGGCTTTGCTTCAGTAGAGACCGTGGAGCATCAGCAGAATTTGGGTTGTGCCAATGCTTTTATTTATGGTTTAGAGAAAACTTTTACTATCTATGAAAAAGCTATTATTATGGAGGATGATATATTGTGTTCCCCTCATACATTAGCTTTTTTAAATGGTGGGCTTAAAGTTTATGAAAAAAACGCTTCTATATTTAGTATTTCTGCATGGACACCGCCGCGAAAAATATTTCCCATTTCTCATGGGTACCTCTATGATGTGTATTCAATTCCTCGTTTAAATTGTTGGGGATGGGCGTCATGGAAAAATCGTATCTATGATGTTGATTGGGACGTAAGTGATTATGATACTTTTAAAAATTCGTCTTCCATGCGCAAAGAATATTCCGCAGGAGGAGAGGATGTTCCTCTCTTGTTGGATGCTCAAATGGAAGGAATAGTAGATGCTTGGGATGTTCGACTAGATTATACACGTTTTAAACGAAAACAGCTTTGTATTAATCCAGTGATTTCTTATACGACAAATATTGGCATGGATACGGGGACACATACCGGCGGAGGAGGAAACCGTTATGATAATGATATTTCCTTGGCTAAACCTTGCCGCAATATGAAATGGATTCGTGATACAACCTTGCATAATGGAGTATTATCCATGTATCAAAATGTTTTTAAGGTGTCGTATTAGTAATGCTTGGCATATTTTTTAGTTTTTTATGATTTGGCGGCATCGTTTTCGTAAGATGCATGTATGTATTGCTGTGTAGTAATAATTATTGAGATAGAGGTTTATAATGTTACGAAATTTGTCTATGATTTTAAATATGCATGAAAATACACATATGTTGGATGATATCATATCATACCACGCTCCCTCAGGTATTCAATTGTTTATCATGCATGATAGTGAAAAACCATATGAAATGCCGAGTAAATTTGAAAAATTCACTAATGTCTACTATAGGCATATGCCAAATGCTTCTTATGCAGATCGTGTAGCTGCAGCCTTACGAGATATAAATACAGAATATTGTGTTTTCCGTAGTGATAGAAGGCATCAATGTAATAGAATTCTTAAGAAATGCGTAGATTTCTTAAAGCGTAACACAGAGTATTCTTCTGCTTCAGGTATTTGGTTACGCAATGATTTGACTCCCGATTATGGAACGGAGCTCATCAGTAAGGATGGGCTACACGATGATGTGTTTACACGTGTGACAAATCAGGCTTTGGTATATCAACCACCTTACTATAATGTTTCTAGAACAAATTTGATAAGGGTATTTTCTGCTGTGTACCCTTACTTAAATGAGAGAGTTTCTAATATATACTATGCTGAATATATAAATGCCTTTTTGCTTTTCTTTACTGGAAAGACAATGCAATTTGAAAAGTTTGCTGGAATTTGTCAAAATAAACTATCACCCTCCGCATATGTTGATGAATATTTTAAAGTTATACATTGTTTTAGTGACCCTGAAATAGCTAAATATATCGAAGTTGTATTAAGAAAGAGTTTGACTACATTTGGTTTTTCTGTGGATGGTTTACATGAAGCCCTTGAATCTTTTCTTCATTCCATGCTCATTTATTATGTTGTGCATAGGGTTAATATATTTACTAAAAAAAATAAAAGTCTTTCTACCTTTTGGTATATGGAAAATTTATTTAATATGCTGAATAATGTTGTGGAAAAAGATAGTAAAACCATTGAATCATACTTACGCATATTTATGATGGAAAATTTTTGCAGGAAGGTTTCTTTTGATGATGTAAAGCCAAACTTCTCCGATGCAGATTTTGCTGAAATTAAGGCTATTTTAGTGGTGATTGAAAAAATAAATAAAAAATATAATTCCTTACAAGAAACAGTGAAATAAGGATGTATGTATGCTGGCACGAGCACCGTATAAATCTACATATATAGATATAGTTGGGAAATGTAATGCACGATGCCCTTGGTGTGATCGTGGTGCAAGAAATTTAGGAGACCTTCAAGCTCCTCTTGCCAATACCGCGCCTGTATTCATGCCCGTAGATGTTTTTGGACAAATTTTTGAGCATCTTTTGGAAAATAAGCTTTTTGATAGAGAGGGAAGCCTTGCCCTACATAATTGGGGCGAACCGCTTATTCATCCCAACATTTTAGAAATATTTTCTGTTATTAAGAATAATAAATATTTTAAAGGGAATATCTGTTTTTCCACCAATGGAAGTCGCTGTGTTGAGCTTGACCCAGAACGTATGCCCAAAGTCCTTGCAGCAGAATTTTCTTTACCAGGCTTTAGTCAAAAATCATATGACTTTGCGCATGGATTTAATTTTGATAAAATAATGAAAAATATTTTTACCATGTCAAAAGATTTATCTAGATTCAAGGATACATCAAAAAATCTTTTATATCATATGTATAAACATAATCTGCATGAAATGAAGTCGGCGCAGCTTTTTAGTAGAAAAATTAATTTTTTCTTTACTCCCACGGTGGCCTTTTTCAATTCTTTAGAGTTTTCGCAACAATATCATGATAATACCATGTCTGAAAAAAGGCTTGAGCTTGCGAAAAAAAGTCTCTTTTTATACGATTTTGATGATTTAAAATATTTACGTCCCAAAAATTATACTTGTGGGCAGTTTGATATATTAACTATTTCACATGATGCGCAGCTGAATGTGGGGTGTTGTTCAAGATTGAACAATCCGAATGACTGCAAACTGGGCGATATAAGAGAGCTCTCCTTCGAAGATGTTGTTCATATAAAAGAAACAGCCATATCTTGCCAAGAATGTATTGCAAAAAATTTAGACTTTTCAGTGGAATATAGTATTGTTTATCGCGGTGCGTTTCGTAATATGCTTATATCCAATTGGTGCTATGTATAAAAGGTGTAACAGCCTGTTGCAAAAGTCGATTTCAGGCAGATTTTTTAAAAATAGTGAGATGCTAGGAAGAAAAAAAGTCTAAATGTGCAGTGTAGTAGTCACACATAAGCTCTTTGGTTTTTACGATGACGATTAGATTGTTGTTTTTCAATAGAAGCTATCTCATAATTACGCGAAAGCGTATTTTGAGTAGCTTCTAGCCGTCAAACGACAGTTTGACGCGGGGGCGTAGCCATCGGAACAAGCCAAAAACCACGCTTTTTGTCGCAGTGATACAACATAATTCAGCGTATGCTGAATTATGAGATGCGTTCTAGTCTGATAATGACGTTTTGAAGTATATTTATATACTAGCTGTAAACTCATATAGTTACAAAAATACGTTTGGAAAGAAGTTATGCATATATTAGTTACGGGTGCCACGGGCTTTTTGGGTAGGCGCTGTATAAAGCTTTTGGTGGCTCGTGGGTATAAGGTGACAGCCCTTTCTAGGCAAAGTCATGCTCTTAAAACCCTTGCTAGAGAACTCTCCATTCCTTATATTGGTTTAGATATCCTCTATGATTCTTTAGAGAAAATTTCTAGCGAACAAAAAATAGACGCTGTAATACATTTAGCTTGGGGAAATTTAAGTCAGTATAATGATATATGCCATGAAACGAAGTATCCACAAAAACATTTACTTTTTTTGCAATATCTTGTTTCCTTGGGAATAAATAATTTTACCATCATCGGCACATCTCTTGAGTATGGACTTTTGGAGGGGGCACTTAAAGAAGATATGCCCTGTCAGCCCGTGACAGCCTATGGAAAAGGCAAGTTGGACTTATATGAAAGATTTTCCGCCTTTTGCCATGAAAAATCTTTAATTATCAGATGGCTTCGTCTTTTCTATATGTATGCTGATGACCAAGCTGAAAAAACCCTATGGGGGCAACTACATAAAGCCCATGCTTGTGGGTGTGCCGAGTTTGCCATGTCTCAAGGAGATCAAGAGCGAGATTATTTACATGCTGATACCGTGGCGGACATGATTATCTGCGCAAGTTTGCAAAATCATGTACAGGGTGTAATAAATGTGGGCAGTGGTGAAAAAACGCAGGTCATGGAAATGGTACAAAAATTTATGGTAGAAAATAAAGCCTCATTCCATCTTAGTCGAGGTTTTTATCCTTATCCTGCTTATGAGCCCTTTTCTTTTTGGGCAAATACAGAGAAGCTGCGCACCTTTTATTCGCCTGTTGTGGATGTTTTATGAGAGGAAATAGTGCGTAACAAGTTGACTGACAGTTCATATACCTTATGCGAGAATACCATGGATGATAGAAAAAAATTTCAAGAAGATGTTGCCAGAGAAGTTGTTCAAATGGGAGAAAATGCATTCTTTCAACAAACCACAAGGCAGTGGTTTCAAGTTGCGACCGATGCCAACTATTCTTATCATTTTTCATGGATGGGTTTACCTATCATTCAATTTCCTCAAGACATGATGGCCATGCAGGAGCTAATCTGGGAAGTGAAGCCAGATTGTATTATCGAAACAGGCGTTGCTCGTGGTGGTTCCTTAATTTTTTATGCCGCTATGATGAAGATGATGGATCTTACGGGTAAAGTTATTGGTGTGGATATAGACATTCGTCCGCATAATCGTGAAAGCATAGAAAAGCATTCTTTGGCAAAATATATTGATTTGGTACAAGGCTCATCCATTGATGAAAATACTGTGGCGCAAGTAAAAGAGTTGGCTAAGGGATCTCAAAAAATCCTTGTGGTGTTAGATTCTATGCATAGCCATGCGCATGTGCTTAAGGAACTTGAGTTGTATACCCCCTTCGTTAAAAAGGGCTCCTATTGTGTGGTATTTGATACAGTTATTGAAGACATGCCCAAGGGACACTATGCAGACAGGCCTTGGGATGTGGGGAATAACCCTAAAACTGCTGTGTGGGAGTTTTTACAAAATAATGACCGTTTTGAAATAAATGCCTCCATACATCATAAATTACAAATAACCGTTGCTCCTGAAGGTTATTTAAAATGTATTAAGGACTAAGCATGCAAACAGTAATCCTTTGTGGCGGTTTAGGCACACGCTTACGTGAAGAAACAGAGTTTCGCCCCAAGCCCATGGTACCCATTGGCGGGTATCCTATATTATGGCATATTATGAAAATTTATGCCCATTATGGTCACAAGGACTTTGTGTTAGCTTTGGGCTATAAGGGACATATGATTAAAGATTATTTCGTCAATTATGAATGGATGAATAATGATATTAGCCTTGAATTAGGTAAGCCCGAAAGTATGCTTGTGCATAATACGCACCCTGAAGCAGGCTATAAAGTGACCCTTGCCAATACCGGTGCCAATAATTTGAAAGGGAGCCGGTTAAAGCAAATTGAGAAGTACATTACTGATGATACTTTTATGATGACTTATGGAGATGGTGTGGCAGATATTGATATTAATGCGCTTATTAATTTTCATACATCTCACGGAAAAATTGCCACGGTGACGGGTATAAGCCCTATTTCGCAATTTGGTGAACTTAAGATTGACGGAGATATGGTAACCTCTTTTCAAGAAAAACCTCAAGATGCCCGTTCCGGTTATGTGAGTGGGGGATATTTTGTATTTAATCGTAAAATTTTTGACTATCTTTCTACCGCTGAAGATTGCGATTTGGAATACGGCGCCATTGAACAACTAGCACAAGAGGGACAGCTTATGGTGCACAGACATGAGAAGTTTTGGGCGTGCATGGATACCATTCGAGACACAGAGCGTCTAAATAAATTATGGGATACTGGCAGAGCTCAGTGGAAGGTTTGGTAGGGCACCATGAAAAGGCTTCAGTCTTTTTATGAAGGTAAAAAAGTCTTTCTTACTGGGGGGACAGGCTTTAAAGGCGCATGGCTATGCTTATTGCTCAAAGAGCTGGGCGCTGAGGTTTTTGATTATTCTTTAGCACCGCCTAGTACACCTTCTTTGTGGGAGCTTGCGCATATTGAAAATATCTGTGCGCATACGTGTGCTGATATTTTAGCTAAGGATACATTGCAACAATGTGTAAGCGCTGTACAACCGGATATTTTTATACATTTGGCGGCACAGTCCTTGGTACGTCCGTCTTATGATAGCCCGTATGAAACTTTAGCGACCAATGTCATGGGTACGGCTTCTGTGCTTGAGGCTGTACGAGCTTGCCCTAGCATTAAGTCTACACTCATTGTGACCAGTGATAAGGCCTATGAAAATGTGGGTAAGCCTTATCCCTATACAGAGAGCGACAGAATGGGTGGTGATGATCCCTATTCTGCCAGCAAGGGCGCCGCAGAATTGGTGGTACAAGCTTATAGAAAAAGTTTTTTTACACCCACCATGCAGGGGGTGGCTTCGGTGCGCGCCGGTAATGTCCTAGGTGGCGGCGACTTTGCTAAGGATAGGCTTGTGCCAGATATGGCTAAATCTTTTAGCAATAATGAGTTGGTACAAATACGCTATCCTCAGGCCACTCGCCCTTGGCAGCATGTGCTAGATCCTCTTTATGGGTATTTGCTTTTGGCAAAAAATCTTTATTCTGCACCGCAAGAATATAGTGAGGGATGGAATTTTGGTCCCTTGCATAATGAGGCCCATACGGTGGAAGAGGTGGTGCGAACCTTTTCCGCTGCATGGGATAGTCATGAGAATGCAGCTACACGTTTTGTGCTGTCTCAAGAAAAACATCCCCATGAGGCGGCTTTTTTAGGGCTTGATTGCCAAAAGGCACATACACGGCTTGCGTGGTCACCGAGGTGGAATTTTCAAGAAAGTCTTGTTAGAACAGCAGCGTGGTATAAAGCATGGAGCGAAGGGGCAGGGCAAGAGCGTAGTTTGTGTGTACAACATATTATGGATTTTTTACAAAATAAATGATTTTCCAAACCACTCCCATATTAGGTTTGTTTGTTGTTGAAACAACTTCCTTGCAAGATCATCGCGGCTCTTTTGCACGGCTTTTTTGTGCTAAAGAATTTGAAGAGGCCGGAATATGTCTTCCTCTTGCGCAAATGAATACGTCTATTACCCTGCAAAAGGGGGCCTTACGGGGGATGCATTATCAAAACCAGCCCCATGCAGAGATAAAATTGGTGCGCTGTCTACGAGGGGCTTGTTATGATGTAGCCATTGACTTGCGTGCAGGTTCACCCACCTTTTTGCATTATTTTAGTGTAGAGCTTACAGCGGAAAATGGTAGGGCTTTGTATATTCCACAAGGTTTTGCACACGGTTTTCAGGCTTTAAAAGAAAATACACAGTTATTATATATGCATTCGACATATTATACTCAGGAGGCAGAAGCCGCTGTGCATTATGCAGATCCTAAGGTAAACATTGCATGGCCATTGCCTGTGAAGGATGTGTCAGAGCGTGATGCCTCGCACCTTTTTCTGCCTCAAGAATTTAGAGGAATTGTCATATGAAATGTCGCCACTGCCAACACGAGCTAAAACATATTTTTGCCAACCTGTGGCATCAGCCTGCGTCTAACTCTTTCTTGAGCGCAGAACAGTTAAAAGAACCGGAAAATACTTTTCCCTTGCTTTTATATGTATGTGAAAATTGTTTTTTAGTTCAAGTGGATGAGCATAAAAATTGCGAAGAAATATTTAATCAGGACTATGTGTATTTTTCTTCCATGTCCGTCTCTTGGCTAGCCCACGCTAAGGCCTATGTGGAGATGATGCGCACGCGTTTTAACCTTGATGATTGTTCTCAAGTTGTTGAAATTGCTTCTAATGATGGGTATTTATTGCAGTATTTTAAGGAGCTGCACATTCCCTGCTTTGGTATAGAGCCTAGTAAAAATACTGCAGATGTGGCCAGACAAAAGGGCATTGAAAGTTTACAAGAATTTTTTGGTTTGCCTTTGGCCACACAGCTTGCGGAGCAAAAGAAAAAAGCTGATGTTATTTTAGGTAATAATGTTATTGCCCATGTGCCGGATATCAATGATTTTGCCAAGGGTGTTGCTGCTTTGCTTAAAGAAGATGGCGTAGCTACTTTTGAATTTCCCCATGTTCTAAAACTTATAGAAGAAAATCAATTTGATACCATTTATCAAGAACATTATTCCTATCTATCTTTATATTCATTGCAAAAAATTTTTGCTCAGGCGCAGTTACGTATTTTTGATGTGGAAAAGCTTAGTACACATGGCGGTTCTTTGCGTGTGTTTGCTACGCATGCAAAAAATACAAGTCATGGTTTAACGGAAAATGTGCAGAAAACCCTTGCAGAAGAAGAAGCTTTTGGGCTTTTACGTATTGCTCGGTACACAAGCTTTCAAGAGAATATAGAAAATACCAAAAATGCTTTATTGCAATTTTTGTTGGTGCAAAAGCAAAACGGAAAAAAAGTTGCAGCGTATGGCGCTGCGGCTAAAGGGAATACTTTTTTGAATCTTTGTGGCGTAAAGCCAGATCTTGTACAGTTTTGTGTGGATAAAGCGCAGAGTAAGCAAAATAAGTTTATGCCAGGATCACATATACCTGTATATGATCTGTGTAAAATTAATGAAGAAAGACCTGATTTTATTTTGATTCTTCCTTGGAATATTAAAGATGAAATTATGCAATCTTTAAGCTTTGTAAAGCAATGGGGAGGGCGCTTTGTCATTGCTATTCCTCAATTGCGTGTGCATTAAGAAAGTTTTTTATCTCATGCTAAGATGACAAGATTCTTTTGGGGTGGGATATCATGGAAAAAATTGCCTAAAGTTCTATTATATAATCTCAGGGAAGAGGATTTTACAACCTATACCCACGAGGATTATTCCGCCAATGACATTGGCATACTTAACAATATACGCATTTTGTTGAAGCAAGAAGCGGCTTAACATCATCCCCATTGCTGTCATAATAAAGCATACAACACCAATAAGTAGGGAAGGCCACCAAATATCCATGCGCAAAGAGGCAAAGGTGCCTCCTACGGCTAAAGCATCGATGCTGGTGGCAAGTGCTAATGTTAAAACCGTAATACCCTTAGTTGGATCCTGAATGTGCGTGCTCTCATCTTCTTCTTTGTCATGGTTAATACCTTCCCACAGCATTTTTCCCCCCACAATGGCGAGTAATACAAATGCGATCCAATGATCATATTTTTCTATATAGTTATGTACTTGCGTATAGAGAAAGAAACCCATGAGAGGCATAAAAAATTGAAAAAAACCAAATGCTGAGGACATGCGTAAAATTTGCTTACACGAAGAACAGCCTTTAATGCTCACAACAAGGGCAACAGAAAAAGCGTCAGCAGCTAAGGCAAGGGCAATGATAAAAACTTCTAAAAAAGACATGGAGGTTCCTTTAGTATACGGAAAAATATAAAAGGCCCTTGCATGTGCAAAGGCCTTTTAGCAAAACTTATGCTACGCTGGTTTGCATCTTTTTCTCTACTTCTTTAAAAAGTTTTCTGAAGTAGAAAATGAAGACTATGGATGCTAATAAGGCGCTTACAGGGTAACAAAAAGCCAGTAAGTGCAAGCTTGGGTTAATGGGCATAATAAGGTAGACCCACACAAAGCGCATACCTACGATGCATACCAAGGTAAAGACCATGGGCATGAAGGAAGAGCCTAAGGCACGCGAAGCTTGCGAAAGCATTTGCTGCGGAATGGTGAGCAAATACATGGGCAAAATAATAAACATAATCTCACCATCCATGTACACCACTTCCATATCGTTAGTAAAGAGGGAAAATAAAGCATCCCTGCTTAAGATAAAGACCGTTATAAGCACGGCCACCAATATATAGCTTAGGCCAATGACGTCGCGTATTGAGCGTTTTACTCTATCCATTTTACCAGCGCCGTAATTTTGACCCACAAAGGTAATAACGGTTCCGCCAATGGCAGAAACAAACATATCTACTATGCCGTCAAGTCGCAAATAGGCCACCCAAGCCGCTACAGCTAAAGCGTTGAAGGTATTTACAGAAGCCTGCACAGCAATATTGGAAAAACTGAACATAATACTTTGAATACCTGCAGGAATGCCAAGCATGGCAATATCCTTCATGGCCGCAAAATCCACTTGTACTTTGTATTCGCCGGTATTTTTAAGCATTTTTACAATGAAGGAACAAAGAATTACAGCACTGAGGCCTTGTGAAAACACCGTTGCAGCGGCAATACCAAAAACGCCAAAATCCAGTACCAAGGCCAATACAATGTCCAGCACAATATTTAAGATACTGCAAAACATAAGTACATAAAGAGGGCGTTTAGCATCTCCCAAAGCGCGTAATACACCGGCTAAGGTGTTATAAATAACACAAAAAATGATACCTGTGAGGTATGTTTGTAGATACACCATGGAAAAATCCATGGTATCTAAAGGTGTATTCATAAGCAGTAGAATTTCGCGGCAATACACCATACCCAGTACAGAAAGTGCTATACCCACTACGCTAAAAAAGAGTAAACCATTCACAATGGTGGATTTAACGGCAGTGAAATCTTGCTTTCCATAGTATCTAGAAGCATAAGCTGTAATACCGCTGGAAACACCAATAAAAAAGTTGGTGATGAGAATAATAACCTTGGATGCAGATCCACCCACGGCGGCCAATTCTAAGGTGCCAAGGCCTTTACCCACCACAATGGTATCGGCAATGGTGTACATATGCTGGAAAAAACTTCCAATTAAAATGGGTACGAAAAAGAATAAAATCTCTTTCCAAATAACCCCTTCGGCAATGCGGTTCACTTTTGTCATTGGTTACTCTCGTTGAAAGTGTATAAAGGCAAAAACGGGTGATAGCTCAGCACTACCACCCGCATATATACTGAAACTAGAACTTAGAAGGCGTAGCGCATTACAAGGCCGGCTTTGTAGCCGTCGCGCTTTCCACCTTGGTAGTCCCAAGTGTCTTTGTCTATACCGTTAATGGCATAGCCAAGCTGCAAGGTTGCGGTGAGATTGTCATAGATCTTATAGGTAGAATCTAAGTTGAATTCCACCATGTAGTCTGCTGTGGTTAAGTAGAAAGTGCCTGTACCTCCGCCTAAATTAAGAGCGTCTGTAGGGCTTAAATATTTGGCATTCTCGGTGTGGTTTGTGCCGCCCCAATAGGCCATGCGGAAAGTATGGCTAAGCTTTTCCATGAAGGAGAAGTTTTTTAGCTGTAAACCAATACCCCAGGTACCGTCATAGCCTAGCATTTGGTCAAAGCCTGTATTAGAAAAGTTCGCTTCACTGGCAAAGGACCATGGGTCATCGCCGAAGAAAGAGGTGAAGGTACCGGAAGGTCCAAGCACGGGCATTCTTTCAGAACCGTTACTAATATTACTGTCATCGCCGGAGCCGTACCAAGCAAAGATACCGGGAGTACCCCAATCCATTTTGTATTCGGCAAGAGCTTTAATGAGCCAGCCGCTGCGTTGGCGGTCTACACGTATTACGTTTCCATTTCTATGGGTTTCGTTGTAGGTACCGCTATACCCCACAGAGCCATAGTTTACGTCTAACTCAAAGTTGAAAGCATCGTGTGTGAATGATATAGGAATACCAGCCCAAATCATGGGGGTGTAGGCAGGGGCATGGTCTACAGCGGTTTCAGCGTGCGTACCAAAAAGACCTATTCTAGTGGCGAAGCGCATGCGATAATCATTGGTAGATGTTCTATCGCGTATGCCGGTATTTTTACCCATAGCGCCACCCATAATCCAGGGAGTTACAGACCAGTTACTGCCTTTTACAGGTACAGACAGCATGAAAAAGTCCATATTGTCTAAGTAGTTATTAGAATCAGATGTGCTGGTTTGTTGTACGTAATTGTCATTATACGGACGTAACCAAGCTAAGGATACGCCTACCATATCATTGATTTTGTAGTTAGCAGCAATACCAGCACCGTCAGCGCCTATGACTGCAGAGCCACCTGCCACAGCAGGATTACCAAAGTACTGTAAGCCCATGCGTAAGCTTAAAGAGGTAGTAGGTACAATCCAATCAATGTAAGCGCGGCGTACTTCTACAACTTGTTCATCTGTGCCAAGGGAACCTCCCGTCTTTGCATTGCCCCAATATTGCTCACCTATCTCAAGAAAAAGAGCACCAGAGAGGCTTTCGGAGGCAATGGCTTCAATCTGTAAGCGTACACGTTGAGAAGCAGCAAAAGTATCTGCACCATTACCGATGGCCTCATCGTTGTAATAGGCTGTATCCGCTACACCAAAACCGAAAATCCACTCGCCGTGAGCCTTAAAATCTACGGCTTTGGCTCCGTTGCTTGCGCCTAAAAGCATGGCAGCAGCAAGGACAAGAGTAGCAATCTTTTTCATTCTATTCATCCTTAACACGTTAAACGGTTAAAAAAATGTTACAGTAACAGCTTGTTATGCCTTGAATTTGGCATATATATATTTCATATAGGGAACAAGATAAGCTCCGCGCCCTATATAAAAAAGCATAAAAGCAAACCAGAGACCATCGTTTCCCCAAAAGGGAATGGTGCCAAGGCCCAGTAAAAAAGAAAGTAAGGCTAAGAGTGTAGAATTACGCAAGGGTCTTGTGGTATTTGTACCGGTAAAAACGCCATAAATGGTAAGTCCAAAGCCGGCCACTAAGGCAAAGACCGTGGACCAATGGTATACATGGGCAAAATTTTCTAAAACTTCAGCAATGTCTGTGAAAGCATAGCCCATATTTTTGCCAAGCATGGTGAGTATTGTGGCTAAAATTACCATAAAACCTACAGTCCATTCTAAATTACGCTGTAAGGTTAAACGTAAAAGGCCTACATTATTTTCCCCAAGAGCCTTGCCGGCAAAAACGGAAGAAGTGCTGGCTACACCATCATAAATATGGCTCACAAAAAATATAACCTGCATAAGCACAGCGTTGGTGGCGAGAGTGTCCGTACCTAAGGATGCCCCCATCTTTGCCATAACATTGTACACTACCAAAGGGCACAATGTGCGTATGAATAAATCGAGGTTGCTGGTAAGAATGTTAGCTAGTGCATCCTTGCTTATACGGCAAGCTTCACGGCATTCACGCAAGGTAAGAGTGGACGTTTTTCCCGCAATGTACATACCAAAACTTAGAGTGCATATTTGCGCAAGTAAGGTAGCTACAGCCACACCTGCCACACCCCATTCAAACACCAGTACAAAAAGTAAATCTAAAATGATATTCAGTGCATTGCCACTCACTTGCACATACAGCACTTGTTTGGCCTTGGCTTGTCCCATGAGCCAGCCCACAACCACATAATTGAGCAAAACTAAAGGTGCACCCCAAATAAGAATGCGAAAATACAAGTGCGCTTGCTCTGCCACAGCAGGCTCAAGAGCAAAAAGCCATTCTACCCCAAGCCAAATGAAAGATTGAATGAGCACAAAGAACATGCCGCAGGAGGTAGCTATAAGCGCCGGGTGCACCAAGCTTGTAATTAAGTGCTCACGAATACCATCACCTAAAGCAATGGCACTTTGACCTGTGGTGGCCACGCGAAAAAAGCCCACCATCCAGTAGAGGGTGTTTAGTATGAGGGAGCCAATGGCAACACCGCCAATATAGGCAGAGGATTCCAAACGTCCCACCACAGCCGTGTCCACTGCCCCCAAGAGAGGCAGTGTTACTGCAGAGAGAATGAAAGGAAAAGCAATGGCTGCATAATCCCTATGCGAAAGAGAAAAATTCATAAGGAATTTACTTTTCGCGACGCATTTTACGAATAAAGGGCTGTTCTAATTGCTGCGCCGCTTGTAAAAGTTGCCGCGCATATTCATTTTTCGCCAAGGGTAAATCTTGCATGTTTTCAATATGTTCAGCTACATATCCTTTGTTCAAAAATATAAGCTTGTCGCATACATAGGTAGCCACGGTAATGTCATGTGTAATAAATAGAAAGGCAATGCTGTATTTATGTTTAAGTTCACGCATAAGCATAAGCACTTGGGCTTGCACTGATACGTCCAAAGAGCTCACAGCTTCATCAAAGAGAATGAAAGCCGGTTTTGGAGCAATGGCTCTGGCAATGCACACACGTTGTAATTGTCCACCGCTGAGCTGATGTGGGAAGCGATCTACCAATATTTCGCTTAAACCCACTTCATGTAAAAGCTCTACCACACGCTGTTTGATGGCATCTTTGCTAAGGTGTAAACGATGCAAGGGTTCAGCTACAGCTTCGCCTATGCGCATGCGCGGATTCACTGATGTGGTATAATCTTGAAAAACCACACTGCGCATAAGGGCATGGGCTTGCACTTCAGGAGCAAATTCAATACTGCCGCCATCAGGTTTTTCTAGGCCTAAAATAAGTTTGCCAAGAGTGCTTTTGCCACTGCCGGACTCTCCCACAATGCCAAGGCATTCCCCTTTAGCCATGGAAAAAGAAACGTTATGCAAAATTTGCTGACGTTCTTTTTTAAACAGGCCCGCATCCACCATAAAACTTTTACTGACGTCTTTTACATTAAGAAGCATGATGCGCATCCATTATTTTGGTAAAGGATTGAACAATTTTTTGCCGTGTTTCAATGAGGTTACGGGTGTATTCCTCTTGTGGATTATAGAAAACATCATCAGTTTTTCCTTGTTCCACCACACAGCCTTTATGCATAACAATAACTTCATGAGCCCCATGCGAAACAAGGCTTAAATCGTGGCTAATGAAGATAAGAGCCGTATTAAATGTATCTCGGATATGAATAAGCTCACGAATAACATCTTGCTGGCTCATATAGTCAATGGCTGTGGTGGGTTCATCGGCAATAATAAGGTCTGGCTGCATGGCTAGGGCAAGGGCCACCATGATGCGTTGTAACATGCCGCCACTCAGCTCATGGGGGAATTTATTAAAAATTAATTCCGCATTTTTAAGATTAACCTTTTCAAAAATGCCTTCCATGGTTTCTAAGGCTTTTTTAGGGGTAGAGTCATAATGCGCCATGACCGTTTCCACCACATGTTCGCCAATGGTGAAAAGCGGGTTAAAAGCTGTGTTGGGATTTTGCAAAATCATGCAAATTTTCTTTCCTCGTAAACTACGTCTTTTTTCCACATCCATTTCTAATAAATTTTCATCATGAAAAATGGCCTTGCCTGTCATGGAAAAATGCTGACTATCAAGGAGACCGTTAATGGCTGAGCAGGTAATACTTTTGCCGCTACCGGATTCACCCACAATGCCAAGGCATTGATGCTTATCTAAAGTAAAGGACACATTATGTGTTAAAGGTATTTCTTTACCGCCGCTGCGATGGCTTACCGAAAGATTTTCCACATGTAATAACATTAGGCATTCTCCTTGGGATCAAAAATATCACGCAGGCAGTCGCCCAACAGGTTAAAAGCAGATACCACAATCATGATGGCAATACCGGGTACCAGCATCTGCTCAGGATTGGTAAGAAGCACTTCTTTAGCTTCGCTGAGCATGGCGCCCCATTCAGCCGTGGGGGGCTGCACCCCAAGACCCAAGAAAGACAAAGTAGAGATACTAATGATAATCCAGCCAATATCCAGCGTGGCCAAGAGTGCAATGGGGCTGGCTACATTGGGCAAAAGCTGACGAAATAAGATGTAGCTTTTGGGCGTGCCCACGGTTTGTGAATATAAAATGTAATTTTGATGGGTAAGTGAAAGTACATCTGTACGGATAAGGCGCACATACCACGCAATTTTTGCCACAATATTGGCAATAACAATATTGGTGAGACCAGGCCCAAGAACGCCCACAATGCTAAGAACCAGAACTTCATAGGGGAAAGACAGCATGACATCACAAGCACGCATGATAAATTCGTCTACTTTGCCTTTAAAGTACCCTGAAGCAATGCCAATGATAGAACCTATGGCTGCCGTGGCAAGCATGGTCACAAAAGAATAAAATAAGGTGGTACGAATACCAAAAAGCATACGCGAATACACATCGCGCCCAAGGTTATCTGTGCCAAGCCAATGCTCGGCAGAAAAGGGCGCTAAGGTGTCTATGATATCGGCCTCGTTAGGGTCATAAGGGGCAAGCCAAGGAGCTAAAATACCCAGCATGGCCACAAAGCCAATGATGAGTATGCAGGCCATGGCTGTTTTATTGGCAAAAATCTTAGACATTTTGCACTCCTTTTTTCAAGCGTGGATCCACAAGGCAATGCAAAATATCAATAAGAAAATTGGTTACTACAAAGAGCACGCCCATAATAAGTATATAGGCCTGAATGGTGGGAAAATCTCTGTTAAAAATACTGGCAACGCAAAGGCGCCCAATGCCAGGAATGGCAAAAATATTTTCAATAACCACTGTTCCCGACAAAATACGCACAATACCAATACCTATGGCGGTCATGGATGATTGTAAGGAGTTTTTCAACACATGTACCCAGATAATACGCTTTTCTTTAATACCGCGTGCTCTGGCATACAGGGTGTAATTTTGCTTCATATTTTCTAACATACTATTGCGTATAAGGCGCACATAAGTGGAAATATAGAGCATATTCAGCGAAATGGCCGGCAAAATATAATGCATAAGGGTGGCTGTGCCGCTACTTGGAAAAATCTTCCATGTTATGGAAAAAAGCCAAATGAGTAAAAAGGCCAACCAGAAATTGGGAACAGATGTTCCGGCAAATATAAAGATACGAACACCCTTATCAAAAAGACTGTCTTTCCATACGGCAGAAAGTACCCCAAGAGGTAAGCTTATGCACACCAGCATAACAAAAGCCACAGCGGCCAAGGTGAGTGTGTAAGGAAAGCTACGGGCAAATTCGCTGGCTACGGTTCTGTCTGCATTGGTATAAGAAACACCAAAGTCAAAACGTAAACAGTTTTGTACCCAGCCCACATAACGCTCTAAAAATGAGCGATTGAGCCCCAATTCTTCTTTCATTTCTTCAATGGCTTCAGGAGTGGGGACAATATCGTTTACTCGTAAAGCAATTTCTGCAGGGTCCCCAGGAGAAAGACTTATGATGGAGAAAGCTAAAAAAGAAACTGCAAGCACAGTTAACAACATTATGCACAGTTTTTTAATAAGGTAGTTTGCCATTTTTTCGCTTTTGGTTTAAAATGTAAAAAGGCTTGCCCCGTGAGAAGGAAGGAGACTCGGGGCAAGCAACATGAGGTAGAACTATTTTACAGTCATACGTTGTAAGGGAATTTCAAATTGTGAGGGGTTAAAGCCCACACCACCTACTTTTTTATTGAAGATAGCGCGGTTACGCTCAAAGGTAAGGGGTAGGTATACGGCTTCGTTTTGCAAAGTGGTTAAAATCCATGTGTATAATTCTTGACGCTTATTTTCATCCACCGATTTTAAAGCTTCCAAGATGGTGGCATCGATTTTCTTTTTATCTTTCAAGCCTTGTTGTGCGGCATAGTCACCGTATACGGCAGGGGTACGCATGCTGCCCATGAAGGATTGTGGGTCATAAGGAGTGCCCCAAGAGATATTGAAAGAAATATCAAAATTACCGGCCTTTAAGCGGTCACGGTGAGCTTGTTCTTCTTCTCCTACAATATCCATAATGACGCCGGCTTTGGCCCACATGCTTTGTAAGTACTGAGCAATGGTGCGCTCAATAACTTTATCGCTGTCATAGGTAAGAGTGATTTTCAACTCTTTGCCATCTTTTTTGCGCACTTCGCCGTCCATTTTCCAGCCAGCAGCGTCTAAAAGCTCTGCAGCTTTCTTTTCATCATGGGTGAAGTGGGGGAGGTCTATGTTTGCATAAGGAATGGTTTTAGCAAAAATAGTGTAAGCAGGAGATTCCAAACCTAACATAATTTTATCACTAATAATTTGACGGTCAGTTAAGTGCTGTAAGGCTTGGCGCACACGTGCATCACTTAAATTGGGGCTGGTGGTATTGAGCACCATCATTCGTGTGGAGACTGGGTCAGAAAGAGCTCCGCCAAAGCCGTCCATCTTGGAGAAGTGCTCATATGCCTTGGCATTAATAAGTTGCAAGCCATAAATGAGGTCCACATCGCCATTTTCTAAGGCCAAAAGACGAGCTTGATTGTCAGGAATAACCTTAGCTACAATTTTCTCCACCGCAGGTTTTTCGCTCCAGTAGTTTTCATTGTCAATAATTGTTTTGTAATTACGCCATTGTGTTAACTTTTGATTAAGTAATAGGGTTTCAATCAAAAAAAATCTATTTTAATTTTAGTATATTATATGCGAATTAGCAAAAAAACTCTGTGTGAAATGTGTATAAAATATGACGTTACAATGGGAAGGTTTTTATGGGGAAACGTCTCTTTTACGACAAAGATAACGTAGTTTTGATATATACGTATACTTCTAAAATGTAGCAAATTAGTAGGTTTATGTGTGAATGTGTTTTTGACGAAATATACATACTTGCCTTTAAGGAATGAAAAGCTTTTACTGTTTGACAAAAAGCTCTTCACTTTTTACTTTGTTGCAGTAAAAAGTATAGTTAATTTGAACTTTAATGAATGGAGACGTTTATGTGGGAAATGATAATGTATGCTTGGTTGGCAACGACACCCATGACGGGTGAGGGTTCCGTAAAAGTGGAAATGAAAGATGGAGAAAATCCTACGCCTCATTATTATAAAACTGAAGATCAATGTAATGAAGAAGCCGGAAATTTTCAGCTGCAGCAGTGGCACAGTATGTTAGTGGCAGAAGGAAATTATGGTGAAGGTTATGAGCCTCTTCGTTTATGTGTAAAGGCACGCTCTAAATAATATATTGAAAAAAATCTTCATTATTACGCAATGAGCGTATAGCATGGTTTTACTGGTACGTTAAAAGTAAAGACCGCCCCTTGTGATGAAGGGCGGTCTTTACTTTTTGTATTTTCTTAGATTTTGTTGTCTGTTTCCACAAATTTACCGTTTTTCACCTGATACAAAGAGAGGCCCACGCCAATGGCATCGCCCTTGGCGTCAAAAGTAATATTTCCGGCAGGGGTATCCACTGTTTCAGAGCGTAATATCTGTACAAGCTTGGCACTGTCTGCGCCATCAGCCTTATCTAAAGCGTTGAGCAATACTTGAGCGGCGGCATACGCATTATAGTAGAAGGGGCCGGGCTCGGTTTTAAATTTCTCTATATGCTGTTCGCGAGCTTTTTTATACATGGCCAGCGTGGAGGTGTCGGAAGGGGAAGAGGCGTATACGCCTTCGGCCTCTTTACCAGCCATGGCCACAAAAGTTTCGGTCATGATGGAATCCGGCCCGATAAAGGGGGCTTTTACGCGGTTACGGCGCATTTGTTGTATGAGCTTGGAAGCTGTGGGGTGATAGCCGCCAAAGATAACAACGTCCACTTTTTCCCTTCTGAGCTTTTTCACCACGGCGCTATAGTCCACAGCGTCAGGGTTTACGGCTTCAAAAAGCACTACCGTGGATTTACCGTCTGCCTCTATGAGCTTTTTATTATTGTCAGCATAACCTTTGCCGTATTCGCCATTATCGTGGATTATGGCCACTTTGGGTGCCTTAAGGGTAGTACTTACAAAAGAGGCGGAAAGGGTGGCTTGGGCGTCCCCATTGGCAATGGTGCGAAAGAAGTAGGGATTTTCTCCGCTGGTAGTGAGGCTTGGTGTGGTGGAAGCGGGAGATATGGCAATAAGCTTTGTATTATTGTAGATGGGTAATGCGGCTTTAGTGGCGCCAGAACATATATGCCCAATGATAACATCTACTTCATCGGAAATGAGCTTAGTGGCGGCATTGGTTGCCAGCTCAGGCTTACATTGATCGTCTTGAGCCACAACAATAATCTCTTTGCCGTCAATACCACCTTGAGCATTGATTTCTTCGGCGACAATTTGTGCTGCATTAAGAGTGGGTATGCCATAAGAGGCAATATCACCCGAAAGGGAACTGGCTACGCCCAGTCTAATTTTTTCTGCGGCCACGGCGGGGGTGGCTAATAGGCCCACAGTGAGTCCTGCAAGCAGTAAAGATGTACTTTTATTCATGAGATGAGCTCCGTTAAAAAAATTTACCATACCCTAGCGCCCGGCTAGAACATGCATAAGTGACATTATTTTATTTATTTAACACAGTTGCTCATAAGAACACAAGAATGTGCATTTTGTTTTTATATTCAGTATGTTATATTTATTAGGTTGCAGTTGGATGCACAGCAGATATGACGACTATGGGCACTGTGTATGTTCAGCCTGTGGCGGTAGAAATAAGAAGGCGTGCTCTTTGTGGAGTCACATGTACACTTTTGAAAATGTAGTATCTACGCAGGCGCTATTCTTGCAGGAATGGTGGTGACATTTGATATTTGTGATAGTTATGGAGATATTCTTCATTATATTGTATAGAGCTTTCAGAGCAGTAGGAATCTTTAGAATTCAATCAATTGGAACTTGTGCAAAGATTTTTCTTTGCGCACCCCATACCCATGGAAGAATTTGAACAAAAACATTTAGATTAGGAGCTGATTTATGAAGAAAATAGTCTTGTTAGCCCTTGTTATTGCTTTATCTACAACGCTTATGGCTTGCGCTTCTAAGCAAGAGTCAGAACATATTGCCCAAAATGATACTATGGAAATGACAGGTACTCAAATGGCTAATCCTTTTGAAGATGTGGCCACTCTTAAGGATGCAGAAAAGTTAGCAGGTTTTACTTTTTTCTTACCTAGCACTATGCCTAAGGCTTACACAGATATTGATTATAGGGTTTTAACCAGCGAAAAATCCATGATTGAAGTTATTTACAAAAATGTTCATGACGGGCTACGTTTTCGCAAAAGTAAAAGCGAAAATATCAGCGGCGTGTATATAGAGTTTCTCAGCGTAGAAACTGTAATGCTCAACAATGTTAAGATTATATTGAAGGGACATGGTGATGAGGTGCATCTGGCTGAATGGGAAAAGGATACTTTTTTCTATAGCATATATGGCAGCGTATCAAGGTCGCAGTCTCTTGAAGTGATAAAAAGTATGCTTATGAAATAATTATGGCTGTTATTGAAGATATATAAAGAGTTTTTTAAACATAAAGGTTGAATCCCTATGGAGGCGCCTTAGCGGTTTTTGATTTGGTATTTGCACTCCAATCACTTTAGCGTAAATGATGGTATTTATAAAGATGGAATATTCCATTACGCAGAAAGGTTCAACACAGACGTCTATTCTTGAACTCATGTGGTATGGGCTAAGAACAATACGGATGAGCGTTTTATTTTAACAAACCCAGCTTGTGCGGAATAGGAAAAATATGTAAAATTATCTCAACTGAGGGACTCATGAAAAGCACACAAGCATTAGAAAATGAAAGTATAGCAAAGCTTTTACTGCAATACTCCATTCCCACCATCATAGCCATGATGGTTAATGGCATTTATAATGCTTTAGATAGAATTATTATTGGGCATATTCCTCATGTGGGCGCTCTTGCCACCATTGGTGTTGGCATTGCCATGCCTATTATGACAAGCATTGTCGCTTTTGGTATGCTCATTGGTTCAGGAGCAGTATCAAGAATTTCCATAGCTTTAGGCGAAGGGCACAGGCTGAAAAAATCCTTGCAAACTCCTTAACTCTTTCGCTTTTGATAGGTTTCATCATTACCTTAGTAGGGATTACTTTTATTGAACCATTGCTCTTTTTATTTGGAGCAAGTGCTGACACTTTGCTCTATGCCAAAGACTATATGTTTATTATTTTTGGGGGTGCAGTATTTTCTATTCTATCTTCGACCCTTATCAGCCTTATTAGAGGTGATGGCAATCCAAAACTCTCTGCAAATATTATGATAATTGGCTTTGTCATAAATATTATCTTAGACGTATTTTTTGTCTTTGTTTTGCACATGGGCATACAGGGGGCAGCGCTTGGTTCTGTTTTAGGGCAAATGCTTTCAACCATTCTTGGAATGCAATATTATTTGAATAAAAATTCTCAAGTAAAGCTGTATAAGGCTAACTTATTATTACAAAAAGATATTATATTTTTAATTATTTCACTAGGTGCGACACCGTTCTTTATGCAAATAAGTGCAAGCTTTGTTCATGCCATAACTAATACCTTACTTAAAGCATATGGTGGCGATGTGGCCATCGGAGCCATGACAACCATTGTTACCATTCTCATAATGGTGGGAATGCCCGTGGCAGGAATGAGCCAAGGGTCGCAGACCATTATAGGTTATAATTTTGGAGCAAAAAATTATGATAGAGCTGAAAGCGCCTTAAAGCTTTCTGTGATTGCTTCAAGTCTCTTTCTTACTGTGTGTTGGCTGTGTATTTTGCTTTTTTCAAAATCCATAGTAGGCATTTTCAATCCAGACCCTGCTCTTGTAGATGCTACTGCTCATGAAATAGTGTTTTACTTGGTCATGTTGCCCATTATGGGATACGCTATGCTTGGCACAAATTATATGCAAGCCATAGGAAAGGCAAAGGAAGCTCTTATGCTTATTTTATTGTGAAAAATAATTTTGCTCTTACCTCTTGTGCTTGTATTACCTATGTTTATGGGACTTGACGGCATTTGGCTTTCGCAACCCATTACAGACGTTATTTCTGTAGTCATTATTGCGTTACTTTTGAAAAGGACAATTGAATCTTATAGAAAGGTGTAATAGAGGTGGTTATGTTAAAATTTATTGGTGAAATTAAAACACCTTATAAAACTGTGAACGATTGCCCTCGTAATATTAGCACGGACGGCCCCTTATGTACTTTAGTTCTTTATGAAGAATATCAAGATGGCCTCAAAGGCTTAAAGACTGGAGAGAAAATTCTTATTCTGTATTGGCTAAATCTCTCTGAGAAAGCACCTATGGAACAAAGTGCTCCAAATGATACAGTCAAAAGAGGAGTGTTTTCTTTGCGCTCTCCTCATCGGCCTAATCCTATAGGCGCTGCTGTGGTACGCATTGAATATTTCAACGAAAAGGTGATAGAAGTAAAAGGTTTAGATTGTATTGATGGTACAAACTTACTAGATATAAAGCCTGCCATCATGAATGAAGTAGAGAAGTAATCCACTTGCATATAAAGGAGATTCACTATGTGTATAGAATACCTACAAAAACCTCCTTTACAGGCACACAGGTTTGGAGCGACATCTGTTTAGCTATACCCCATGACTTGTTTGTTGGTGCCGAGGGCGGGACTCGAATTCTCGAATCCTACGCTTCTGTAATGGGTCAAATTTATTAACAAAAAATTTTCAAAGGTGAAGCTTTTGCCCCACCTCTTTGTCACAGTAAGTGTGGCTCTCACCAAGCCTTTGGTAACTGCCTTTTAGTGTGGAAAACGCTCAAAATTTCGATGATATTTTCTTTCACCCTATAGGGGATAATATATGAATACCCCTGTATGACCAATTCGCGCGTTCCAAAGACACGTCCCGGTCTCCCTTTTTGGGGGAGCAGGGCGAGGGCATCTACTTGCTTGCGAATGGAGGCATATGCTTTTACGGCTATAGCTTTATCTTCTCTAGCAAGATATGAAATCTCGTTATCAAGGTCAACTCGCGCAGAGGAAGTCCATTTAATCTGCATTGAGGCCCCATTTTGCATCAAGGGCACACATTTCTTCATCGCTGGCAAAATTGCCAGCATCTGCTTCACGAATACCGCGCTCAATCTTTTCTATCTGCCACTTTTCTGTTTGTACAAAGCTTTTTAAAGCTTCTATGGCTAAAAAAGATTTTGATCTGCCTGTGGCTGCAGCTAAATTTGTCAAATCTTCTGCAAGCTCTGCGGGAATGCGAACGGACATGGATACTTGCATGGACGTGCTCCTTACGTTGTATTACAATGTAATAAATGTAAGAATGGAGAGGGAGATTGTCAACGAAAAAAGAAAGATATTTCTTGGAGGCTCGTAGATGAGCCCCCAAGAAATTGTATATATGTGATTAATTCTGCTTTTGCGCGTTCATAATTTC
>CAYJPR010000010.1:0-31094 GCA_964372075.1 uncultured Desulfovibrionaceae bacterium
CAATGGCTACCACGCGCTTGGGGTTGGTGGGGATTTGCGCCTCAATAATGGTGGTTATTTTAGCATGGCTCTTGCCCTTGCTGTTCACCAATGTTTCTTTGTAGTCAATGTTTTTGGGGGCTTCGGCCATGGCAGGGGCCACAGTGCCAAGAGTAAGGCCCAAAAGGCAAGCTAGGATAATGTTTTTTTTCATGGTATTTCCTGTATATGGCATAAAAATAAGAGGTAAAAACGCTATTTGGGAAAGATGCAAGCCCAAATAGGAAGGAAGGGCGCGTTTTTACCTCTCGTATGTGGTTTAGAATTTCATTTCAAAGCCAACACGTACTTCAAGAGGATTGAGGGAAGTGATATTGGCAGAGTTGTTTTTGCTTTGTAAGAAGTTATACAGGGCAAAAGTAACCTTGTATTCATCTTCCTCACCCCAAGTTTTGGCGGCGGAGAAGTTTACATTGTAATAGTCATAAATTGTGGCGCCAGCCTTGGCAGATTCGGCAGATTTGAAGTTTTCATTATAGGCACCCCAAAGGTTGGCAGAAAGGCCCCATTCTGGATGGAAGAAATCAATACCGGCGGTAACAACATCGGTGGCGGTGTAGGTCACGCGGGTGTGATTGTCTATGTCATGGGCATCGTTGTAAGAGTAGGATGCTTTTAGCTTAACATAATCATGCACTTGCCATGCTGCTTCTAATTCAATGCCTTGAGTACGTACTTGACCTATGTTGGTACGCAAGAAAGAAGCCTTAGTAGTGTGTTGATGTGGGTATAAAGTGGTATCAAAAACTTCTTTACTGGAGATATAATCTTCAATGTAGCTGTAGTAGTAGCCCACAGAACCAGATACGGGGCCGTAGGAACCTTCGTAGCGTACTTCAAAGTTTTTGCTTTTTTCTGGTTTCAACGTTTCGCTACCATAAACAGTTCCGTTACCTGTCCCTTCAACACCATAGAGCTCTGCCAAGGTCGGCGCTCTAAAGCCCATGCCCCAGTTGGCCTTAAGTCTATGATTTTCAATAAATTCGTAGGTAATACCAATGTTCGGGGTGAAAGCACCGCCAAAGTCGGCATCATAATGGTCATAACGGCCTTGTAGAAGGATGAAGAGGCTATCGTCAAAGAAAGCTAATTCTTCAGAAAGATATATAGACCAGCTATTCATTTCATAGAAGTTTCTGATGCCACTTTTGCCTGTTGCAGTATTCACCTGATGAGCATTTGAGTAGGTGTACTCTCCGCCAAAGGTAAGAGTATTCCAATCTGCGATAGTCCAAGAATCATTACCGCCAAGGGTGAAGGTGCGGAAAGTGTCGGTGAAGTACTTCTCACTATTATCTACAAGAGAAGCATTGTACCCTGCCATGGCTTGTACTGCTAGCGGGTCGCGGAATTTGTCCACTTGTACTTCAGAATAGTCTGCTGATATATTGAGCATATGGTCGCCAATATTGCCTTGATACACTAAAGCACCGCCGTAGAGGCGTCTGCTATAGTTATGGTTTGTAGAAACGTATCCGCTGGTACTTTTGCTGTCTTGCTCAAGGTCGGTGCTGGCCCAGTTACCAATGAAGCGTAATTCGTGGTCATCAGTGAAAGCATAGCCCATGTCAAGGTTGAAGGCCAGTTCGTTACCATTGGCGCTTTTATTCCAACCGCCATTGGTTCTGTCGCTATACGTGCTGTCAATGCTGGTGTCATATGTAGGCTCTTTAATACCGCCGAACCAATGTGTTATTTGCGCATTGAAGATAGCGTCAAATTTTCCCATTTTACCTGTATCCAGCTGCCAGTAGTTTTTAACGTACTCATTACCTATGATGACACCACCAACTCCGCCTGCTTTTTCGCTTTTCTTGGTGATGATGTTAACAACACCGCCGATGGCATTGGAGCCATAGATGGCGCCGGCTTGACCGCGTACAATTTCAATACGCTCAATGCTGGCAGGGTTAATCATTTGGGTCCAATAGTTATAGGCATCTTTCACGTTTTCTGCTGTACTTACACGGCGACCGTTAATGAGCAAAAGAGTGCTTTCCCAGCCCATGCCGCGGATATTGATACCGCCCTTTTGACCATCCACTGAGATGCCTGTGGCGTTTTGCAATACGTCTCTCACGTTGGCCGCGCCCATGCGTTCGATGTCTTCCTTGGTGAAAACTTCCATGGTTTGGGGCACATCTTCAATAAGATGTTCTGTTCTGGTACCGGTTACAACCACGGTGCCGGTTTCCATGCTGGGGGCTTCACTGCTAGCCTCTGCGGCAAAGCCTGTGCTTGGTACTGCGAGGGCGCCAAAAACAAAGGCTAAAAAAGCGGCCTTGCGTAGGGCTTTAGTGCTTTTGTTAACACTTTGTTTGCATTGTATTGTCATCTTCCATCCGTCCATTAAAAATAACTCCTTATAATGGCCTCTGAGTTGAGGTGTGTACTCGCTAAGGTATGAATTTTCCATAGCGATTTTAAACAAATATGCCTTCTGAGATTTAACTTGAAAATCATATTCATTTGATGTAGAGATATATGCAAGGAAAGCGGAGATGTAAAGTTACAATAACTTTAGTAACAGTGTGTTAAATGTTAACAAATACTCTTTATAAACTTTTACTGAGCAAAGCAACACAAGGAAATTCATGGCCATACAATTAAACTTTAATCAGATGTACTTTTTCTACATGGTAGCTTTGCATGAAGGGGTGCGCAATGCGGCAAAATTTCTAAACGTTTCTCCGCCTGCCGTAAGCGCACAAATAAAAAGATTTGAAGAGAGTGTGGGTTTTCCTTTGCTCACAAGGGCGCGTGGGAAATTGCATCTCACCGAACATGGCAAGAAGATTTTCCCCGAAGTAGAAAAGATTTTTATCCAAGCAGAACATTTGGAAAAATACATTCATTTATTGCAAGAAGAGCATAAAAATGAATTCAAGCTGGGCGGGCATTTTATGCATATGCAATGCATTATCCCCAAGCTTATGCCTCATTTTGCGGCCTTAAAAAAACAATGCTCTTTACAACTCACCGTAGATTTTCAACAAACTTTACGTGATAAATTGCTTAATAAAGAATTGCATATGGCCTTGATGGAAAATTGTTCTTTGGATGAAGACTTAGAAGTGCATGAGCTGTTTCGCTGCAAGGTAGTAGTGGTGGTGTGTGCGCAAAATCCCTTGGGTAAAGAGGGGCCGCTTTATTTGCGAGACCTTGAAGATTTACCCTTGCTCTTACCTCGTGATGATTCGGGTTTTTCAACGCTACTAAAAGATTTCTTTGTCCAGCAAGATTTTGTTCCCAGTCATAGCGAAAGCTTTACCTTGCCCATATGTAAGCGTTTTGTGCCTCAAAGTTCGTATGTGGCCTTTTTCCCGGAATATTTTGTAGATTTAGAGTTTGATTCTAAGCACTATCGTCGTGTGTATTTGGAAGATGCTTTACCAGAGCTCAGTGTTTCCTTGGCTTGCTCCAAAGAAAGCGGACAAAGTGCCATGGCTCAGCAAGTGCTAGCTTCCATGCCTCAGCAAGAAGAATTATCTACGCTGTTTGAAGAATGCCGCTTATAATATTGTAGTAAATAGGCTCCCCCACATAAAAAGGCTTCCCTGAAAGATTCAAGGAAGCCTTTTTTTGGGGAAGTGTTCTTTATGATTATTTATACAAGCTTTGCTCTAAGTTTTTCAGCATAATATCCATAGCCCTAATGCCGCCATCGGCCACATACCAAACATTATCGGGCTTTAGGTAGATAATCTTTTTATTTTTGTACGCATTGGTTTGATGTACAATTTCATTATTCATTTGCTCTTCGGCGGCAGTGGCATCAGCGCCCACAGCATTATCTTTATCTAAAATAAAGATATATTCAGGGTTTTTGGCCAGAAGTAATTCATAGGAAGAAATGTTGCCGTGATTAACATTTTTGTCTTTCACAAGATTGTCAAAACCCACATCATTGGTGATAAGAGATATGCGCCCTGTATCGCCAAGGGTATTGAGGGTACCGCCGGCAAAAATACCAAGGATAGCCGATTTACCGCCAAAATCGCCCTTGAGCTTAGCAATACGCTCATCAAAGCCCGCAAGCATGGCTGCGGCTTCTTTTTCCTTACCAAATACAGAAGCTATAAGCTGTACATTGTCTTTGTAGCCGGCGTAAAAACCTTTATTGTATTCAATATAGGCCGCCACAGTGGGGGCAATCATGCTCAGCTCTTTGTACAGGCGTACCATGCGATCGCTGGAGAAAATCAAGTCCGGTTGCAATTCCATGATGGCTTCCATGTCCAGCTCTTTCATGCTACCTACGTCCACAATGTTTTTATCTTGCTCATACTTGGCTAAATGCTTAGGGGTGGATTTATTTTTGGTAAATCCCACCACCGTATGCCCAAGACCTAAGGCATCCATAACATCTAAGGTGGAGGGGCTTAAGCACACTACGCGCTTGGGCTGAAAGGGAATCTTTAGCTCAATGGGGTTCTTTTTTTCATCCACCACATGTACCGTGATTTCTTGAGCTTGAGCTATGGAACTACCCAGCATAAGGGCTGAGAAAGCTAAAAAGCAGAGAGATTTTTTTACAAGAGAAAACATAAAAATCCTTTTACGTATAAGGTTAATGGTTAACAGCCTGTTAATAGAAGATGGATATGGGTTTACCATGCAACTCTTCAATGCGAAAATCTACATTGTACAGATGCTGTAAGGTTTCAGAGGTCATGACCTCGTGCACCGTGCCGAATTTATAGAGTTTACCATCTTTAAAGGCCCCAATATAATCGGAATACACGGAAGCAAAATTAATTTCATGCAAGACTAAAATAACTGTTTTGCCTAAATCATCACATAAGTTACGCACCATTTTCATGAGAGAAGAAGAGTGGTAAATATCTAAATTATTGGTAGGTTCATCAAGGAAAACGTAATCTGTATCTTGAGCTATGACCATGGCAATGAAGGCGCGCTGTCTTTGCCCTCCGGAAAGCTCGTCAATGAATGTGTAGCGAAAATCCATAAGCTGCATGTATTCCATAGCCTTATGAACTTTTCCAAAATCTTCTTGGGTGAGGCGGCTACCGCTATAAGGAAAACGCCCAAAGGCCACCAGCTCTTCTACCGTAAGCTTCATGGCAATATTATTGCTTTGCGTTAATATGGCTAACTTTTTAGCAAGTTCATTGTTTTTCCACTGGTCAAGATCTTTGCCTTCAAAGAGAATCTGTCCGCTATCCTTAGCTATAAGACGCGTAATCATATTCATGACCGTAGATTTTCCGGCGCCATTGGGACCAATGAGAGAGATGATCTTTCCCTTAGGTAAGGTGAAGCTTACATCCTCCACCACATTTTTGCCGGCATAGCTTTTATGGAGACCGCGAATTTCCATATTACATTCCTTTATTTTTTAAAATTAAATAGAGAAAGTACACGCCGCCAAAAAGATTAATAAAGACGGAAATAACGGTACTAAACTGAAAAACATGCTCAATGAGAATTTGCCCTGCCAAGAGCACCACTATGCCCACCATGAAGGAGGCCAGCATTAAATAGATGTGCTTGTAGGTTTTGATGAATTCTCGCGCCACATTGGCCACAATGAGGCCCAAGAAAGAAATGGGGCCCACCATGGCGGTGGCTATGGTAATGAATATGGTGACACCCACCAGCAATTTACCGATGGTTTTATCATAATCCACGCCAAGATTAATGGCTTGATTTTTTCCTAAGGTGATAACATCCAGCAATTGAATTTCTTTACGCAAAGCCCAGAGCACTGCGGCTATGAGTATAAGGGAAAGGTAAATAATATCTGAATTTACATGGGAAAAGCCCGCCACGAGAGATGTGAGTAAGGCATCGTATTCATTGGGGTCCATGGTACGAATAAGGGTATTGGACATGGAGGTGAAAAGGGTAGCCATAATGGTGCCTGACAGCAGTACATAAAGAATATTGTACTTGGTTTTGCGAAAGAGGTAACCGTACAAAGAAGTAGCCACCACGCTCATAAGTACAATATCAATGATAAAGGCCATATTCTTATTGGCAGAAAAATCGCTGCTTACACCAAAGATAAAGGCAATGGCTGTGTGAATGAGAATGTACAAAGCATTCATACCCAACAAGCAAGGGGTTACAATGCGGTTATTGATGATGGATTGAAATACAATACTGGCACAGCCAATGCAAAAGGCTGCCATAATGGCTCCCACCAATTTGGGCGTGCGTATGTACATGGCGTATTCAAAAAAACGCATATTCACAAAAAGAAATTGATAGAGGCCCATGAGAATGAGCGATAAAACGAGGAGTATGCCAAGCTTTACGGTGATGGTATTTTTAAACATAGTGCTTCCTATGACCCTATGATGCTTTAGCGCAAGGCGAACATGCCGCATCTGCTGTTTTAGGTGCTTGAGGTCTTTTTTTAGGGCTTAAGCGTTTAAACATAAGCACAAGGAATATGGCAGAACCCACAATGCCGGAAATAAGATCTATGGGCAGTTCATAGGGATAGATGACAATGCGGCCCACTATGTCGCATATGAGTACAAAAAGAGCTCCAAAAAGAGAAACATCCAGCAAGGAACCGCGAATTTTGTCTCCGCGAAACATGGCTACAATATTGGGCACAATGAGACCTAAATAGGAAATGGTTCCCACGGTTACAACCACAGAGGCCGTAATGAGGGCCGCAATGGAAAGACCGCCAAAGAGTACTCGCTGATAATGCACCCCTAAATTGCTGGAAAAATCTTTGCCAAGGCCCACAATGTTAAAGTGATTGGCGTAAATGTAGGAAATAAGGATAAGGGGGAGCACTAAGAAAACTATTTCATAACGCCCGCGAATAATGAGGGAAAAATCTCCCACCAAGGTAGATTGGATGGTTTGCATAAGATCATAGGTATAGGCAAAGTGCGTGGTTATGCCACCAATAACATTACCAAACATAATGCCTATAAGGGGTACCATAATCACATCTTTAAACTTAATTTGCTGTGTAAACCATACAAAAAGCCAGGTTCCCAAAATGGACATGACAAAGGCCACAGCCGTCTTTTGCCATAGTGTTGCCATGGGAAAGAGAAGCAGTGAAAGCAAGACGCCAAATTGAGCAAAGGCCACGGTGGAGGATGTAGATGGCGAGACAAATTTATTCATGCAAAGATTTTGCATAATAAGCCCGGCTACGCTCATGCCCACGCCGGTGCATAAAATGGCTAAAAGGCGAGGCAAGCGAGAGATAAATAAAATGCTCACTTGTTGAAAATCACCAGAGAGAAGGCCTTCAAGGGATATATCCATGGGGCCCACAAAAAGGGAGATGCAGGAAAAGATGCCGATGAGCACAAGCATAAGCAAGGAATATTTATACTGCGACCAGAAAACTTGTGAAAACAAAAAGATATCCTCTTAAGTTAACTCTTAAAAAGAGAAAGACGTACTTTTTTCTGACCCGCAAAAAGTACTCTTGCGGGTCAGAAAGGTTATTTCATAGTATAAGAAATGGGTACGGTAACATTGAGCGCTGTTTTCACACCCACGTTTTTACCAATCAAGGTGGCCCCTAACTTCTCCGTAGCTTTTCTTAGCACTGTAGGCCCGCTACCCACCACTTTGGCAGATGTAACCACACCTTGAGCATTGAGAATAACATGCAGCCTGATGGCACCTTGAATGCCTCTTTTCATGGCTTGGCGGGGGTATTTCTTATTTTTCTCAATGAGACCGACTAAAATACCCAAGGCCATTTTTTCATTGCTCAGTCTTTGCGCAGCTAGGGCGGCGCTATTATCCACAGCGGCTACCGGTGGTACCACCTTGGGAGTAACCTTGGGCTTTACCTTAGGTTTAGGCCGAGGTTTTGGGGGTGGCGGAGGCGGCGGCGGTGGTGGCGGCTCCGGCTTGGGTTTGGGTTTTATTTCCGGTGGCGGCGGTGGCGGCTCATAAATAATATGTTCCGACTCTTCCGCCAAGATTTTTTCCATTTTCTTAGGCTTAATAAATATTTCTTGCTCAATTTCTATGGGGATCATGAGGGGAATTGCCGCCGGAGCGCTTAAAAGCTTTTCAGCAAATTTAAGGCTCACCAGCAACAGGCATAAAATTATGATCCCTATGATGCTCACTGAGAGCATACGGCTGCGGCGCATGGTTTTTTGCTTATGCCATGCGCTGTCTCCGCCATCATTTTTCCGTGCTGATAACAAAGCGGCCCTCTCTTTCTACTTTGGCCATATTTACCACTTCCACAAAGGCTTCAAAAGGCGCGGCCTTATCCACGTAAACATTGAGCACAGCGGTACTGTCTTTACGTAATTCTGCCACCAATTGATCCAATTCAATGCGCTTATCTTTATAAAATAAAGAGCCGTGCTGTGTGATGGAAACCAGAATTTCCTTAGATTTTTCTTCCGGCGTATCTGCTTGTTCGGCCTTGGGAAGAATAATTTCCATGACAGGCTTACTAAAGGTGGTGGTCATAATAAAGAATATGAGCAACATGAACACCACGTCGATGAGCGGCGTTAAATCCACCGCTAAGTCGTCATCATTGTCGTCATCATATGGATCCATGGTTATTCTCCTGTATACCCTTCGGGATGACGTTTTTTCCATACGCCCACAGCTCTGTAACTGTATTCAATGGCTTCCACGCGAAAACCCTTAAAGCGTAATAAGAGGAAATAGTAAATCATGAGCATGGGAATGGCGATGGAAAGGCCCATGATGGTGGTAAGCAAGGCTTCCCAAATACCGGCGGCTAATACGGTGGCATCGGGGCTAGAGTCGGTGGCAATGGCTTGGAATACGCCCACCATACCCATAACGGTACCAAGTAAGCCCAGAAGGGGAGAGATAACGGTAATAAGGCGAATCCAGTACAAAGAACGATTTACCGATTCAAAATTCTTATGGAAAAGATAGTTTACTTCGGCGCGCAAATCATCGGAATGGCCTTGGTGGGTTTGCACTACGTCCCATACAATGCTGAGCAAGGGGTTATCACGAATATGCTGGGCTTGTTCTGTGCCCACTTTAGCATGGCGCAAGACATCGCGGTAATTCTGACGAAACTCACGGCGTACCAAGCGTATATAAATAATATTACGCAGACCAAGATAGAGCCCATAAATGGCAAAGCCAATGAGGGCCACACCGGCTACACCTACGCTGGTATAAATGACGGTAAAAAGCTCTAACCAATTTTCCATGCTTAAAATTTCCATGAAGTAATCACCCTTTGTAGTATACTGTATGTGTTTTGTTTATCTATGTTTTATTCAGTCGACATTGAAAAATTATTTAACTATCAATTTCTGGCAAAGTTTAGCCATATGAAATACTTTTTTTAAGATGTCGACTGCTCAAGGCTTGCCGCCACGTAAAATAAGCCAGAATTTACTTCTGGCGTCCCCGAAAGGGGTATTTGAAGTGAGCGTGCCTTCCTTAAAAGCGCATGGAAATACGTTTTTAAGCATCTACTATTTAGAAGATTGAAGCGATGTGTCATCGCTGGTCTTTTTTTCTTCTGCTTTTGCCGGCTCTTTCTCTTGATCTTTAGGCTCTGTCTTCTTGGGTAAAGAAGTAAAGTTTGTAAGCATGGTTTCCATGGCGGTAAGGCCACCGTTATTTAGGTACCAGGTGTTTTCAGGTGCCAAGAAGATGAGCTTACCTTCTTTCATGGCCGTGGTTTGCATGAGTTTTTCTTGCTTTGGCAAAACGTCTTTGGCTAGTTCTTTACCGTTATTCACAGCCGTATTTTTATCTAGCACAAATATAAATTCAGGATTTTTTTCTAAAATATAGTCGTAGGAGGTCACATCTTTATTACTACGGTCAAAGTCTTCGGCCATATTATCAAAGCCAAGGTCGGTGATAAGCACTTTGCCGCCGTCCTTACCTTCTATGGCTTTACCGCCTAAGATGTGCAAGTTTTCACCCACAAAAATAGCTTGAATGGCGCCTCGTTTGGCGGTACTTTTACGAATTCTTTCCATTTTTTGTTCAATATTGGCTAAATATTTTTGAACATCTTTTTCTTTATCCAATAAGATACCGTGCTTGACGGCAAGTCTTTTTACACCTTGGTAAAAGCCATCTGTAGCATCCACTGCCACCATCATGGTGGGGGCTATTTTAGTAAATTCATCATACATTTTACCGGTACGACCACTGGAAAGGATAACATGAGGCTTAAGCTCGACCATGGCTTCAAGGTTAGGTGCTTTCATGGTGCCCACAGGCATGATGGAGCTGTCTTCAATATATCTTTGCAAATGCTTAGGGGCGGTTTCGTCCTTAATCATGCCCACAATGCGGTCTCCCATGCCAAGCTTGTCCAAAATATCCACAGAGTCGTAGTTTAAGCAGATGATTTTTTTGGGTGCTAAGGGGAATTCCACTTCTTGAAGTTGACCCTGTGCATCACTTACTTCAATAAGTACAGTCTTATAGATGGCCGCTGCCACTATTCCCACGCCGGCAAGTGTCACAAGAATAGTAAATACACTTGCTAGAATAAAAGATAGATTTTTTGTTTTCATAGTCACCTCATGGTCTTGCCTGGTTGGAATGGTGAGAGCTGGGAGAATATTCTTTGACTTTGAATATAGCTTTCAATTGTAAAATGTGAATAGGAGATTACTAGGGATAAGTAAAGGTGAAATTTATTACCTAATGTTTATTTTTAGTTAACATGAGCCGAAGTGTGTATAAAAAATAGCATCTTTGGCAGTGTTAAAAGAAACAAAAAAAGCTTTGCCGTGTGGGGCAAAGCTTTAAAAAAATGGTGAGAAGTAGATAACCTAGGCAGAAATAAGTTCTAATAAAGCAATTTCCGGCGGGGCGCCAATACGTAAAGGGGGGCCCCAGAAACCAGCACCGCGATTTACATAGAGTTTGGTATTTTTCACCGTATACAGGCCGTGAATATACGGTTGCACCCAGTCTGTCACATAGGTCCAGGGGAAAAGCTGTCCTCCGTGGGTATGTCCACACATATGCAAATGGTAGCCAAGGTCGGCGGCATCATAGATATTTTGCGGCTGATGTGAGAGCAGAACTTTAATGTCCCCCTCCAAACTGCCCCTTTGAGCGAGGGCAGGGCTGGACTTGTGCGACATTTGTATATCCGGAACGCCGCAAATGAGCAGGCGCTTTTGGCCTCTTTGTATAACTCTATGCTCATTGATAAGCTCATCTATACCCAGCTTGCGCACTTGGCGTGTCCACTGCCCAATGTTGGTATAGTATTCATGATTGCCATTAACAAAATAGACACCATCAGGAGCGCGTAGTGTGGAGAGGGGAAAGAACTCTGCTTGCACTTGATGCGGAAAGCTGTCGGATAAATCTCCCGTAATGGCTATGGCGTCGGGTTGTAAGGCATGAATTTTTTCCACAATACCTTCCATACGAGAGGGCGGTACGGGTCTATTGATATGCAAGTCGGTTATTTGTGCAAATGTATAGCCGTGGAATTCTTGGGGAAGGTTTTCTATGGGCACTCGAATATGCTTTACCTCGGGCACAAAGAGCGCTTCGTTGGCGCCGTAGGCCACAAGACCTCCACTGGCAGCCATAAGACCTGCGCTGATGGAGTTTTGCATAAATACACGACGGCTAGTATTCACGGCGGATGGTGCAGGGGAGGAGGGCTGTGTGCTCTTCTTACTGGCAGAGCTAAATTTTTTGTAAAGCCACTTCCCTATCAAGAAAATATCAAAGGTAAAAACCACTGTGGCCACAACAGAAAGAGAACCTATGAGCACATAGGAACAAAAAAGCACTTCATCCATCCAAGGGGCTATGGGCAAGCCTTGTCGGCTCATGTCGCGCACCGTATGGCGCAGGGGCATATTGAGCATGGGCAAGTAGCAGAAAACATAAGCCAGAATTCTTTTCCAGCCTCGTAATGAGGTACGGGGAATAAGGCGAAGGGCTATATAGGTACAACCTATGAAGAGAACGGAAGCAAAAATGACAAAAAAAGACATAGAAATCCTTAGGCGCGTACGAGCTCCCATAACATAGTGCTTGTGAGGCTCTTGTCAAGTTTGGGCTTTTTAGGGGAATTTTTTATAAGAGTAATCAGTTGTGTTATGGATATTGGCCTGTGAGCGTATATTTACCAAACCTTCTCTATAATACCACCAGCCAAAATGGCACCCTCAGCATCATAAACGGCGGCAATTTGCCCCGGTGCCGTGGGGCTTTGCGGACTAGCAAATTCCACATGCAGGCCATGGTTTTTAATGTGCACTTTTGCCGGAACTTCTTGTTGGCGATAGCGCACGCGTACCAGCACTTCTTGCGGCCAAAGCTCGGGGGCTACTAAGAAATTTACCTTGCCCGTACTGCAACCTTGTAAGGTGGCCTCCTCTTTATTGCTTAAAATAAGGGCATTGCGCGCACAGTCTTTGGCGCAAACATAGAGAGGCTCTTTCCATGCAATTCCAAGGCCGCGGCGTTGCCCTTCGGTATATTGCCAGAGGCCGCCATGAGTATTACCAAGGCTTCCCCCAAATTTCTTGGGTAGAAGTGTCTCTTGTCCTTGTTCTTTAACGTATATTTTACCGCCCTTGCCCAGAGTGATGTTATATTTCTTACTGTTTTCCAGCAAAAATTCTCTATAGGCATCGGCAGGCACAAAACAAATTTCTTGGCTTTCTTGGGCTACGGGAATAGCTATGCTACGCTCTTGTAAGTAAAGAATATTGTCCGTTTTCTTTGTTGAAGCCAAAGGAAAGCGCACCTTGGCAAAGCGTTCACGCGGTACTAAGGAGAGAAAATAACTTTGATCTTTGCGAATATCATGGCCTTTGCATAAAGGGCTTTGAGCAAGGTCAGCAGTAGCATTGAGGGCGGCATAATGCCCTGTGGTAAATATATCTGCACCCAATTGCAAGGCTGCGTCCATGAGCAAACCAAACTTCACTTGCCTATTGCACAGGGCGCAAGGATTGGGCGTGAGGCCCTTGGCATAAGCTTGTATAAAAGGACGTATGACGCTTTGGCTAAATTCTTTACGAAAGTCTAAAATATGTAGGGGGATATTACGCTCGGTGCAAAGCTTTTCAAGGGCCGTAAGAGCTTCGGCGTTGGTGTCTTTTTCCGGTAAGAAAAGGCCATGTAGGGCTATGACAGAAGAGGCTTGCCCTTGTGCCTGCTGTCTTTGTTCGGCAGCACGCACAAGGGCATATAAAGAGTCGGCGCCGCCACTGACGGCTACGGCTACACAAGTCATATTAAAGAATTTGGTTGAGGAATTGCTTAAGGCGCGGTGCGCGTGGGGATTCAAAAATTTGATCCGGCGTACCCGTTTCCACAATTTGCCCATGATCCATAAAGATAATACGGTCGGCCACGGTGCGGGCAAAGCCCATTTCGTGGGTAACGCACACCATGGTCATGCCATCTTCAGCAAGGCCCACCATAACGTCGAGAACTTCGCCTACCATTTCTGGGTCAAGGGCGGAGGTGGGTTCGTCAAAAAGCATGATATTGGGTTGCATGGCTAAAGCGCGAGCAATGGCTACGCGTTGCTGCTGACCGCCGGAAAGCAGGGCAGGGTAAATATTGGCTTTATCGCTAATGCCAACACGCTTAAGCAATATAAGAGCTTGCTCTTCTGCATCACTTTTAGGCACCTTTTTCAAGGTAATGGGTGCCATGGTTAGGTTTTGCAAGACGGTTTTGTGGGGGAATAAGTTAAATGACTGAAACACCATGCCAAGGTCTTGGCGAATGGCATTAATATCATGCTCATCATTGGTCACATTGCGCCCGTCTACCACAATGCTGCCTTGGTCTACTTCTTCGAGGCGGTTAATGGAACGCAATAGGGTGGATTTACCGGAACCGGAAGGCCCAATAATAACCACGCGCTCACCGCTTTGAATATCTAAACTCACATCTTGTAAGGCTGGCAATTCGCCAAAGTATTTCCATACATTACGTACGCTAATAATGGGCTTTTTACTTTCGTTTGTCATAATAGTTCAACCTTCCTTCCATGATGCTTACGCACTTTGACAGAAGAAGTGTAATGATAAGATAGATAAGTGCAATGACGGTGTATGTTTCAAAATACAAATAGGTCTTGGCAGCATAGGCGCGGCCACGTTGCATAAGGTCTGGCATGGCCATAACCGAAACCAAGGCTGTATCTTTAAGCATGGCAATACATTCATTGCCCACAGGGGGTAAAATGGTGCGCCAAGCTTGGGGTAAGATAACGCGGAACATGGTTTGGAATTGATTAAAACCAAGAGATCTGGCAGCTTCCATTTGACCTTTAGGAATGGCTAAGATACCTGCCCGGAAAACTTCACCCATATAGGCGCCGTAACAGAAAGAAATGGCTATAACCGCAGACATAAGTCCGCTCACATTCAAAAACTTAGCTAAAGCAAAATAAATGTAAAAAATCTGTACAAGTAGCGGAATGCCGCGAATGATTTCCACATAGGTGGAAGCAATAAGATTTATAAAGCGGTTTTGTGAAATACGTCCAAGGCCGGTGAGTAAACCCATGGGAATGGCACAAGCAATGGAGAGGAATGTTACTTGAAAGGTAACAATAAGGCCGTCAGGCAAAAATGAAACAATATTAATATAAGGGTCGGGCCAAATCATACACAGGGCAAGCAAGGTTGCTATGGCTCCTGTTAAAGCTATGGACCAAGCATTTATGAGGCGCCATTCTTTAGGATCAGGAATGGTAACGCCTTCGCTGGTGAGGATTTTTACTGTGCCGCGTGCTTCTTTTTCGGCAGGTACGTTGTTTTTCATGGCTCTCTCTGTAGTAAACCCTCCGCGGGAATACTCCTGCGGAGGGTTCAGTAAATAGGGAAAGGGGACTATTCAGCGCCCATCCACTTAATCTTTAATTGCTTTTCTACGCCCTTTTCTTTAACGCGCTTAATGCCTTCGTTAAGAATTTTTACAAGCTCGTCTTGACCTTTTCTTAAGGTAAAGCCGTAGTATTCAGCTTCAGGGGTTTCGTAAACAACTTTAAATTTGTTGCTATAGTCTTTGCGCTTGTTGGCAAAGTACTTAGATACTGGGCCGTCAGCCATGATGGCGTCAATGCGACCATTGGCCATATCTTCAGCGGCAAGGCCAAGATCGTCATATTCACGAATGACGGCGCCCACATTGGCTTTTTGTGTTACGAAAATACCGGTGGTGCCAATTTGACCGCCCACCTTCTTGCCTTTAAGGTCTGCCATGCTTTTGATGGTAGAATCTACAGGCACGATAAGCGCTTGACGAACTTCACAATAAGGGTCTGTGAAGAGGAATTGCTTTTGACGCTCTGGGGTAATGGTAACAGAAGAGGCTACGATGTCGTAATTGCCTGCAGCTACACCAGCAAAAATGCCGTCCCAAGCTACGTTACGGATATCAAGCTCAATACCCATTTCTCTGCCAATGGCTTTGATGTAATCGGTAGAATAACCAATAACTTGCTTTTGGTCGTCCAGATATTCCATGGGAGGCCAAGTGCCATCAGAAGCAACGGTATAGGTTTTTCCTTCAGCCATAGCCAAGGTGCTCATGAGGCCAAGGGCCAACAGTGCAGTCATAAGAATACGAAACATAGTAATCCTTCCTTGTGGTAAAATTGTAACTACATCATTATGCAGTAGTGCGGGCTTTCTGTCAATACTGGCCCCAATTAGCGCCAGTATCTCTTCAAATGGCGTGTAAACTTCGCGCCAGTGAATTTTTACCACGTAAAGAGTGCTGTCACAAATACCGGCACAGCCATGGTGAGCACCATGCCCGAAAAAACACCCATAATAGCGTATTCTTCACCGGCATAGCGAGCAATGACAGGCATGCATGTGTCCATGGTGGTGGCTCCACCAGACGCTACTGGGGCAAGACCCCCTGCATAGCGCACCAGCATGGGCGCAAAGAGTAAGGTGAGCAGTTCACGGCTGATATTGGCTATGAGTGCCACAGAGCCTAGTTCTGCATTGCCAAATTTGGCAATCATAACAGATGAAAGGCTGTAATAGCCAAAGCCTGCTCCTACACCTAGGGCATCGCGTAAAGACAGATGGTGTTGTAAGGCGCTAAGCAGCACCCATGCTATGGCTGCGCCTAGAGCCGTACCTAGTACAGACCCCACTGGTAAAAGTATAATTTTAAAACCAAAATCACGAATAATTAAAAAATTTCTGGTATCAAATCCCATACACATACCTGCTAAAACCAGCATGACATAAAGGGCATAGGTGAGTAAATCGTCGGCCATGGCGTCGGGTATAACCCCTAGCGTACCCACAAAAATACCGCAAACAAAGAAAAATAAAATGCACAGAGACCCTTTCATTAGGCTTTATCCTTCTGTTTTTGCGTAAAAAAAGAGCGGAAGAGAAAACATACCGCAAAAACACTGCCAAGGGCAGAGAGCACACCAATAATGACCCCTTGCAGGCCCAGCTCCCCCACGCGAGCAAGCAGGCCTTCATCACCGCCAAGATTGACGCCAATGAGAAAGAGTAAGGTATATATTATGGCCGAAAGGGCATGATTTGTAAGGCTTACGCCTAAAGGTTTTTTGTGCAAAGCATAACCAAGAGGTACGCCTACCACAATGAGACCCACTTCTAACAACATTACCAGCCCCTCTCATCATCTAAATTTTGTATTCCATGTTGCCCTTCAGGGAAGGCATCCCCTAACAGAGCTTGTTTCATAAACCAATCTTCGCGAATACGCCACGAGGCCGCTGCCGTATAGGCCGGAGAAGAGTAGCCCACAGAAAGCACAAGGGTGCGGCGGGCGTGTTCTTGCAAGCGAATAAGCAGGGGGGTAAAATCGGCGTCACCGGAAAGGATAATAAATTCTTCAAAGCGTGTGGAATGGGAGAGGTCGTCCATGCAATCCATAACAAGATGAATGTCGGTGCTGGTTTTACCTTGTTGTGTGAGAGGGGGGCAATCTATGACGCGAAAAGCGGCGCGAATGAAGTTTGTTCTAAAATCATGATAACGTTGGGGGTTTATATAACAAACTCTTTTTAAAATACGCCTACGAACGCCGTCGCCGTACAGCATGCGCAAGGCATGAACTTCAAGCCATTTTATCCAGCGTTGCGGCGCTGTGCCAAAGGCTTTGGCAGCTTCGGGGTCCATCTCTAAAAAACGTGTATAAATATTATCAAAATCAACATATAATGCAGCAGTTACTTCATCAAAATCGGAAAAACGTCCCATACATATCCTTAGGGCTAAAAGGTCAAACGTATACTAAATTAATAAATGAGAGAAAAATGAAACATATAGAAAAGAGCTGCTCTTGGCAAGTTTTACCTGAAAAGAGACAGAAAAGGGGTAAAATTACGGTTTTTCTTCTAAAAAGTAGCTTTTTAGAAATGCTGTGAGAAGGCTTTGCAAAAAGAGATTGTATTTGACAGAGATGTGATATATTGACTACTACTGCAAAAGTGCCTACTTTATTGGGGCACACTTTTCGGGGAGATTATGTCAGTAGTACAATGTTTTCAAAAAAACTTTGCCTTGCAGGCGCAAGCTCCCATGGCAGAGCGATGTCGCATGCTTATGCGATGTTTTTTCTTGTTGTATTTGTTGACTTTTTCTGTAGCTCCCTTTTTTAGAGACTTTTTTCCTGTACTTTGCCTTCTCTGTCTTATCCCCTATTATGCTTTGGCCTACAAAGAAAGCACCTTAGCCTTTTTTGATGGCAAAAAATATTTTGTCTTCTTCTATGGTTTTTTACTCTTGGGTGTGGTTTTTTCCAATGATGTTTGGTCCTCATTCATTAAAGTTTCTCTACATTCCTTTACTTCCTTAGCATTACCCTTTGTGGCCATGGAGTGCATTCGCACCACCAAAGACTTGCGCTGGGTAGCATATACTCTTGTGCTTACTTTGTGTTTGCAAGGGCTTAATGGCATGTATCAATACTTTACAGGTTATGATTTTATTCATGGTTTACCCTTAAAGTCTAACCGTCTTACAGGCTCCTTTAGTGATTATCGTGTGGGCAATTATATAGCGCTCACGCTTATTCCGGCTTTATCCTTGGTGCTTTTTTGGCGTCCGCGTTTTAAGGCATGGGCGGCGCCGCTTGTGCTTTTATGCTTGATGCCGGCGCTTTTTCTTATGTTTTTTACGTATACGCGTAATGCCTATATAGCTATTTTTGCCGCGCTTTTTTTCTGGACTGTGCTTTTTCGTTCTTTTCCGTGGAAGTTTTGCCTCACGGTAATAGCTGCTGTGCTCATGGCGCTTCCTTGGTTGCAACTTCGCTTTAGCTGGGATGTTATACGACAGGATGGACGCTGGAATTTATGGTCCCTTGCCATGGATGTTTTTAAAGAATACCCTTGGTTAGGCGCCGGAATTGGGCAATATAATGCCGCTTTTCAGGGCCTTGGCTTAAGCCCTTCTAAGGATGCCATCACCATCAGTCACCCTCATAATATCTACATTCAATTTTTGTGTGAAAATGGCGTGCTGGGCTTTGGGCTTGTTCTTGTGTTTTTGCTGGGAATTTTTTATTGGGGCTATAAGGGCTTGCGTGCTCTATGTGTGCAAGAAGAAACACAGCGTAAGGCCAAGGAAAAAGAGCTGGGCCTAAAAGATATACCTCTTACTGCCAAGGGCTTACATTGGCGGGTTACAGCCTTGTACTGGTGTGGCTGGGGGGCTTTTTTGGCTAGCGGCATCGTGGGGCACAACTTTTTTCAGCGTTGGTGGCTGGCCTTGGTCATGGCCCATTTGGGCATTATGATAGGTTCTTTGGTGCATGTTCTGCGCCATGGTGACACCATGGATGGCAGTAGAGATGTGGGAAATGCCCCAGAAAATACTTGTGGTACTACCCGCGGAAATATTTCTCTCGCTTAAGTTTTTTTGACCTGCCAGCGCAGGCGCTTTTCTGCCAAGGCGAAACAGCGCGTACAAAGTAGTGAAATGCCTAAGTATAAGAGTAAAATAAGGGTCCAAGCTTCGAAAGGTAGGCGCGTAATGGCCACAATTTCCATGCCTTGGAAAGTAAGCTCCGGTACAGAAATAAGCGCCGCCAAAGCAGAATCTTTAAAGATGGAGATGGTTTGCCCTGCCAAGGGAGGCAACATAAGGGGAAGGGCTTGGGGGAGCAGCACCATAAAAATTTGTTGCCTGCGTGAAAAGCCCAAAGCCGCCGCCGCGTCCCATTGTCCTTGGGGGAGGCTTTGTAGGCCCGCTCGAACTATTTCTGCCACATAGGCCCCTTGATAGCAGCCTAAAGTGAGTACAGCCGCCAACATTCTGTCCATATATTCCGGAGCGGCAAAGAGCACACTTAAGAGCTCTTGTACAGGTAGAGGAGCCATGCGCACTAGGCCCACCACAAAGGTAAGGCTTTGTTCGCTGGTAAGAAAATATAAAAGAAAGAGCAATACTAGAGGCGGCGTGTTGCGTAGAAAAATAACAATGCTGTAGACCAGAGTACGCATAAGGCCTTGGCTTTGGGTGGCTAAGTATATACCTAGCAAAAGACCTACACCCAGCGCTAAGAGGCAAGACCATAGACCCAGACGCAGGGTAGAGAGAAGGCCTTTAACCAGTAAGCCCGTATGCCAGCCTTCGGCATCGTGCCAAGTGATGTACGGCATGAGCTGATCCCAATGCCATTGTTTGGGAAGAGCGTTTTGGTTTGGATCTGTGGCATAGCTCCAAAATGTTATGACAAATAAGGCCAGAAGCAAGAGGAGTAGGGCGTCAAGCCAATACCAAGAAGGGGCATACCAAGGGCGCTGGAAAGAATTTTTTTTACGCATAGTGCTATAGTGCCAAAGTGCGTGGGCAAGAGCAAGTCTTATTCGAGATAAAGTGTCTTGTTTGGGATAAAGTATACTGAAATACTGGGTATTGCTTTAGTAGGCTTTTACAGCTATATAGAAATTCAGCTCAGCTATGCTAAGTAAAATGTAGCAGGGAATTTGTGTGATTTCTTGTGTTAACAATATATAATAGAATGCTCTAAAGGCACTTTGTGCCGTGAGATAGTGAATTTTATGAATGTACGTCTTTATGCAAAAAAATTTTTTCTGACCTTTTTGGCGTTGGTATGCCTTGGAGGCATAGCCGGTGTGGCCGGTGTGGTGGGGCTTTTTTATTGGGCCGCTCGAGATTTACCTGCCATGGATCGTATTGCCGACTTTCGTCCGCCCCAAGCCACCGTGGTTCTTGCCAGAGATGGCTCTCCCTTGGGCAGTCTTTTTCATGAAAAACGTTTTATGGTTCCTTTGGAACTTATGTCTCCTTATATTACCAAGGCTTTTTTGGCGGCAGAAGACGATGGTTTTTACCAGCATGTAGGTGTGGACCCTGTTGCTATTATGCGCGCTGCACTGGTGAACTTTCAAACGGGGCGCAATACGCAAGGTGGTAGCACCATAACCCAACAAGTTATTAAGCAATTGCTTTTAACGCCAGAAAAAAGCTATAAGCGTAAATTGAAAGAAGCCATTTTGGCTTATAGATTAGAAAAAGAGCTTACCAAGGATCAAATTTTAAGCATTTATCTTAATCAAATTTTTTTGGGACAAAAGGCTTATGGCATTGAAGCTGCGGCGCGCACCTATTTTGGTAAGCATGCCACGGATATTACCTTGGCAGAAAGCGCCCTTTTGGCAGGTATGCCACAAGCGCCCAGCCGGTATAATCCTTTTAGGCATCCTGAAGCGGCTAAAGCCAGACAAATGTATGTACTGCGTCGCTTGCGTGAACTGAAGTGGATTAGCGAAGAAGAATATACCCAAGCTGTTAATGAGCCCCTTGTGTACTGGACCATGCAAGAAACACAAATGGGCGCCGCCGGCTGGTATATGGAAGAAGTGCGCCGCTTGCTTATTGAATTTTTCAGTAAAGAAAATATGGCCATTTTGGGCATAGAAAGTGATAAATACGGCGCTGACTATGTGTATGAGTCGGGCCTTACGGTGACCACAGCCATGGATCCTGCACACCAAAAAGCGGCGGAGGTGGGCCTTCGTAAAGCTTTAGAAGAACTGGCTCGCCGTCAAGGTTGGCGCGGTCCGCTCAAGAAAATAGCTTTAGACCAGCATGCCGCCTTTGTGGAAAAAACAGCCTTTACACCCTATGACCTGATTGGTGGTAATTGGGTACGCGCCTTGGTAACCAAGGTGCAAAAAGAGGGGGCTGATGTGGCCCTAGGAAAGGGCTATGTGGGGCATATTTCTGTAAAGACCATGTCTTGGGCACGTCCTGTGAATCCTAAGTACATGAATGGCTTTAATATAAAAGATGCTCATAAGGTTGTAGAAGTCGGTGATGTTGTATGGGTAAATCAACCGGAAAGCTACAATAAGGAAGTAAAAGAAAAGGGTAAGGTTGTACTTAAAGAAGCCAGCTACGACCCTGCGGCTTTGGAAAAAGGTGCGCCTATAGCCTTGGCCCTACAGCAAATGCCTGTGGCGCAAGGGGCCATTTCCTCCATAGAACCCACCACGGGAGATGTGGTGGCCTTGGTGGGGGGCTATGAATTTGGTAGTAGCCATTTTAACCGCGCCATTCAAAGTAAGCGTCAGCCCGGTTCTAGCTTTAAGCCCATAGTGTATTCAGCCGCCATAGATAGTGGCTTTACTGCGGCAACTATTTTGCCTGATGAACCTTATACCTATGTGGATCCGGTGACGGGGCAAGCTTGGTCGCCTTCCAATTACGATCATGAATTCAAAGGCCCCATACCTGTGGCACAGGCCCTAGCGCAATCGCGTAATGTACCCATGGTGCGTGTAACGGAATATATGGGTGTGGATAGAGTTATTCAAAGAGCTCAGGAGCTGGGCTTAACGCCGGCTTTTCCGCGTTATTTAACGGTGAGCCTTGGGGTGGTGGAAGTGACGCCCTTAAACTTGACGCAAGCTTTTACGGCTTTTGCTAATCAAGGGTGGGCTTGTCGTCCACGTATTATCACTTCTATTAAAGATGTGAATGGCAAAGAAATTTACGCACAGCCACCGGAGCATTGGCAAGCCATTAGCCCGGAAAATGCTTTTATTATGTCCTCCATGTTGAAGAAAGTAGTGAGCGGCGGTACAGCCACCAGAGCGCGGGTGCTCGGCAAACCCATGGCGGGGAAAACCGGTACCACCAATGATGAAAATGATGCTTGGTTCATTGGCTTTACGCCGCATTTGGTAACAGGTGTGTATGTGGGCTATGATCAATTGCAACCCTTAGGGCGCAAAGAAACCGGTGGTAAAACGGCTTTACCTGCTTTTGTGGAGTATCGTAAACACGTAGAATATATGTACCCCCCCGATGATTTTGTGGTACCTCCCGGTGTTTCTGTTATTGACGGTTTAGGCTTTAAGGATAGCGAGCCTTATGAAGGCACAGCCTATTTACCCTTTGCAGAAGAAGATACAGGTGCCCTCGATTATACAGATGGGCAAAATAATGGTTATGATAATGGGCTCATTCCCGAAGGCACAGCAGGGGATTTTGCTCCCGGCACCTCTGCAGAAGATATTTTAAAACAATTGTATTAAGGACGAAGTATGCCAGCATATGGATCATTGGTAATCTTTGTAACCCCTAGGGGCAAAAGATACCTTAAGCGCGTGGAAGAGGGCCAAGATTGGCACAGTAATGACGGTATTTTAAGCATGGAAGAAGTGTCCAAGGCCCCTTATGGTGCGCATTTGTACACCACCATTGGAACACCTATCCGCTTACAAGAACCGCATTTGCACGATTTACTCAAAGGCGTAAAAAGACAAACGCAAATTATTTACCCCAAAGATATTGCCTACATCTGTATGCGTCTTGGGGTAGGTGAAGGGCGTACTGTTATTGAAGCCGGTTCCGGTTCCGGAGCCCTTACTGTGGGCATGTCTTGGTTTTCCGGTAAAACTGGCCATGTACACACGCATGAAGCGCGCGAAGAGTTTCATAAATTGGTACGTCGTAATTTAGAATGGGCCGGTGTAGGGCATAATGTGACCCAGCACCATCGTGATATAGCCGAAGGCTTTGCAGTAGATAATGCCGATGCGCTCTTTTTAGATGTGCGCACCCCATGGGATTATTTAGACCATGTGGTCAAAGCTGTGCGCCCCGGTGCCTCTTTGGCCTTTTTACTTCCCACGGTGGACCAAGTAAGTAAACTTTTACTTGGTTTGGAACGTGGGCCTTTCTCTGATGTGGAAGTATGTGAAATATTTATACGTCATTGGAAACCCATTGCAGATAGGCTGCGTCCCAACGATCGCATGATTGCTCATACAGGCTTTTTAGTTTTCTGTCGCCAACAAGAGCGTAATGAAGACTTCGAATCCAGAAAGCCCTTGGGTACTCGCGAACGTAAACAAGAAGCGGCGCGTCTTGCCCGCTTAGAATCTGATACCAGAATAGATGATGAAAGGGAGTTTGAAGACTAGACATGAAAAAGGACATCATTTTAGAGGCTGCTGCGCGTCTTTTTGCAAAAAACGGCTACGCACGCACTTCCACAGTGGCTCTTGCTCAAGAGGCCGGCGTGGCCGAGGGCACCATTTTCCGTCATTTTAAGAGCAAGGAAGAGCTTTTTATTGCTCTTATTATGCGCTTAAAAGAAAAGCTTTTGCAAGAAGTGTATCAATACTTAGATATGCAAGAGCATGAAAATGGCATAGACCTTATTAACTCTACCGTTAAAGCTGTGTATCTCTTTATGCGTAAAAACAATGCCGACTTTGCTTTGCTTTTACGCGATGCCCCTGGCTGTTACGGCGAAGTAGACAGCAAAGCCTTCACCCACGTGCAAGGCCTTTTCGCCATCTTGTATGAGCACTTCCTTAAAGCTCTTGAGCGTGGACAGGAAGAAGGTAGTATTCGCAAAGATTTACATGCTGGTGATACGGCATGTCTTATGGCATCTTCTTTGGTGGGCCTTATGCGCTCTGTGCATTTGGGCTTTTTGGAACCTTCGGAGCATATGCTAAAGAATTATCTTTTGTGTAACCGCGCCATGCTGGAAGTTAAATAGTCTTATATTCCTAAGTATTGCCAGAAGGGTGGAAACACTTTTCTGGTAATATTTTAGGTAGAAAAATAGCAAAAAAATGTTTTTGCTGGGAATTTGTTTAAAAAGTTATGGTGTTTTGTGATTTACTGTAAAAAGCTCTGTGTGTAGGCGCAGAGCTTTTTTTTGTACAAAAAAAGCCTCCACCAAGGGTAGAGGCTTGAAATGTATAGGTAAGGCGAAATGACTATGCTTTTAAGCTTTTACCCACAAAGCTGATAAGGCGCACCAATTGGTTGGTGAAGCCGGCCTCATTGTCATACCAAACAATGGCCTTAATGAGGTGTTTTTCGCTTACCATGGTACACATGGAGTCCACCACGCCACCGTAGGTGCTGCCGGTATAGTCCACAGATACAAGGGGCTCATCGCTGTAGCCAAGATGGTCTTTTAAGGCGCCCTCAGAAGCTTTTTTAAAGGCGGCGTTCACTTCTTCTACGGTACAGGCTTTTTCCACTTCGCAGGTTACGTCTACCATGGAAACGTTAGGTGTAGGCACACGCACAGCCATACCGTCTAATTTGCCGGTAAGCTCAGGCAACACAAGGGCTAATGCCTTGGCAGCGCCGGTGCTGGTGGGCAACATGGATACAGCGGCAGCGCGACCACGCCGCATGTCTTTATGGGTACCGTCCACAATACGTTGGCTCATGGTATAAGAGTGAATGGTGTTCACAAGACCATGGATAATGCCAAAGCTTTCGTGCAATACCTTGGTGGCAGGGGCAAGACAGTTGGTGGTACAAGAAGCTGCAGAAATAACATCATGGGCAGCGGCATCGTACATATGCTCATTAACGCCCATAACAATGGTGGTGTCAGCATCTTTAGAAGGTGCAGAAATGATGGCTTTTTTAGCGCCGCAGTCTAAATGCTCTGCAAGGCCGGCACGTAATTTAATGGCACCTGTGGTTTCTACGGCAATATCTACACCGTATTTTTTCCATTCCCAGGCGCCGGCGGCACATCGCGTTACCGGAATGTGCACACCATTAACAATGATACCATCATCATCATGGTCTACAGTGCCTTGAAAACGGCCTTGAGTGGAGTCATATTTAAATAAATATGCCAAAGAGGCATTGGTGGCACGCGCATTGATGGCCCCTATTTTAATGTCTTTGTTGTCGGCCAATAAACGAACTAAATAACGACCAATGCGCCCGAAGCCATTGATGCCTATGGTAATGGACATTTTTTCCTCACAGTGAAACAAGATAAAAAGGTTTTAAAAAAAAGGGTCTTGCTTTTAACAAGACCCTTTGGGGTACTAGATTTTTCCGGATGAACCCATAACATTGCGTATTTTATGAGCTACCATGTCTTTCACGGCAGTACGAGCAGGATTCAAATAACCACGGGGGTCAAATTGCTCGGGGCTGTCGGTAAAGAATTTACGAATGGTAGCAGTCATGGCTAAACGAATGTCTGTATCCACATTGATTTTGCACACGCCAGAAGCAGCCGCTGTACGCAACATATCTTCGGGTACGCCTTTAGCTCCGCCCACATTACCGCCATAGGTATTACACATGGCCACAAATTCTTCAGGAACAGAAGAAGCGCCGTGCAGTACTAAGGGGTATTTAGGGAGTAGCTCAGAAATTTTTTCCAAACGAGCGAAGTCCAGCTGGGCTTCACCTTTAAACTTATACGCGCCGTGGCTGGTGCCAATGGCAATGGCTAGAGAGTCACAGCCGGTGCGCTGTACAAATTCTACAGCTTCGTCGGGGTCGGTATACACATGCTCATCAGATTGTACATGCTCTTCAATGCCGGCCAATTTACCCAGCTCAGCTTCTACCCAAACGCCCTTATCGTGGGCATATTCTACCACTTGCTTGGTAAGGGCAATGTTTTCTTCAAAGGAAAGGTGCGAGCCGTCAATCATTACAGAGGTGAAACCACCGTCAATGCAATCTTTGCACATTTCAAAGCTAGAACCGTGGTCTAAGTGGATAACCACAGGCACATCGTCTTCTAAAAGAGCGGCTTCTACCAGCTTCATAATGTAAATTTGTCCGGCATACTTACGCGCTCCGGCAGACACTTGCAAAATTACAGGAGATTTTTCTTGGGCAGCGGCCTGCATAATCCCTTGAATAATTTCCATATTATTCACATTAAAGCCGCCAATGGCAAAGCCTTCGGCGTAGGCACGCGTAAACATGTCATGTGGTCCAATAAGAGGCATAACAAACTCCTTTCTTCATGTTGCAAACTAATAAAACAAAAATCAACTAATGCTAACGCAAAAAAGAGCAAATAGGAAGAGGAAAATACCAAAAGGAAATTCTTCACGAGCTTCTACCTAGATAACGCTTGGTCGTACGCGTTGCTCTCGATTTGTGCAAAGCTCGTTTCTCGCTAACACAAAGGGCTACGCCGCTCATTGGGGCGGTTCCTGTACGACGCAAGCTCTCGCAAGCGTCGTCGGCGACGGAAGTGAATTCCGTCTTGCCTTTGGCTTGCTCCCCTGCGGGGTGGTTCCTGTATATGGTGATTCTTCTCCAAATATATTATAAACAGGCAGTCTATAGTTCGCTCAAAATGGGTGAGATGCGAGAAAGGCGAAGTTTTTTACGGAGGGATTGTATATAGGCATACATGACCGTAGTAAAAAACAAGCTTGACGAAGCAGATTGCCTATTTTCAGCGAACTGTTATCCGTGGAAGGTTTTATTTAATTCAGCAAGACATTGTTCATGGCTGTATTCAAAGCGTAAAGGAGTTATGGTTATATAGCCTTGAGAGAGTAAACCGCGGTCGGAATCCGGCTCCACATCTTGCGTACGCATTTGCCCATGCAACCACCAATATTTATTGCCGCGCGGGTCAAGGCGCTCATCATAGGTATCATCCCACAGGGCTGTGGTTTGACGGCAAGAGCGCACGCCCAGCACTTCTTCCATGGGACGGTCAGGATAATTTACATTGACCACGCAGCGCTCAGGGATGCAATCCCAAGGTAAACTTGTGGCAAGCTTTTCTGCATGGCGGGCTTGAGCCAAAAGGTCTGTGGGGCGATAATTGTCAAAGGAAAAAGCCATGGCGCGCAGGCCCGCATGGGCGGCTTCGCAGGCGGCGGCAATGGTGCCGGAATAGCGGATATCCGGCCCCACATTAGGCCCTGAATTTATACCCGAAATGACAAGGTCTGGCTTCTTAGGCACAAGAGCTCCTAAGGCAAGCTTCACGCAGTCAGCAGGGGTGCCATGTACGCCAAGACCGGTGAACGTGGCGTCGCTAATTTCCTTGGTACGCAAGGCGTTAAAGACTGTTAAGGAATTGGATACTGCCGATTGCTCTGTGAGGGGCGCCACGGCATAGACCGTATGACCGGCTTCAGTGAAGGCCGTGTACAGAGCGCGTAAGCCCACGGCATAGATGCCGTCATCATTGCTAAGTAAAATGTTCAATTGACAAAACCTCCAAAAAAAGGAAAGGTTAAGGGATATAAAATAGTCAAAAACATCACCGGCACAGGGATGTCCTCATTACAGGTCCTAAAAAAGCAAAATACCATACTTTCCTTTTTTAGGCAAAATATAAGCACGGTGAATTTTGTGAGATACTTATGCAAGAACATGTATTTATAAAAGATATATTGCCCGATGTAAAAATTGAGGGCATTTTTTTGGTGGGCGCTGCCTCACAATTGCAAGCGCGTAATGGACCTTTTTGGAAGGTGGAGCTGCGCGACGCTAGTGGCAGTATGGAAGCAAAAATATGGAGCCCTTTAAGCCAAGAATTTAGCGAAATTCCCGCCGCTTCCTTTGTGAGCATAGTAGGGCGCACTTCGCTGTATCGTGAGCAATTGCAGCTTACCATTGATACGCTGGATATTTTGCCCGAAGAAGCCGTGGCAGGGCTGGATATGGCCTCTTATGTCAGCACCAGTCCTTATGATGTGGAAGAGATGTGGGAAGAGCTAGAAACTTTATGTAAAAAAGAGCTCACCCATAAACCATGGCGCAAATTTGTTTTTTCTGTACTTAAAGATGAAGAGCTTTGTAAAGCATGGAAGGCGTGCCCAGCCGCTAAAAGTGTGCACCATGCCTATAGAGGCGGTCTTTTAGAACACAGCCTTGGCGTGGCTAAGCTTGCCATGAACACGGCAAATCAGTATAGTGAAATAGATAGGCAAGTGCTCTTGGTAGGTGCCATTTTCCATGACCTTGGAAAAATATGGGAATTTACCTACGGTCTTGTGACAGATTATTCCGACGAAGGTCGTCTTTTGGGCCATATGCAATTGGCTTTGGATTATTTACAGCCTTATTTACAAAAATCCGGCCTTGAGGCAGGGCTTATCATGCACTTTAAGCATTTAATATTGAGCCATCACGGAACTTATGAATTTGGCTCAGCGCGCTTGCCTCAAACGGCAGAGGCCATGCTTTTGCATTATATGGACAATATTGATGCTAAAATGGCCCAGTGCCGCGAGCTTTTTGCCCCCTTGCAGGAAGAAGAAAGTGCCTGGACGCCGTATCAGCGTACCTTGGAGCGCCAAATGTTTAAAGCTGTGCCCACGCCGCAAAAGGAAAGCTCAGCACCTAAAGCCCCTAAAAACCCTGTGGAGGCCCAATGTTTATCACTCTTGAAGGCATAGAAGGTTCCGGCAAGTCCACAGTGCAAAAGGGCTTGGCGGCGCATTTTGAAAGTTTGGGGCGTACAGTGCTTTGCACACGAGAGCCCGGCGGTTCAGAGCTTGGTAAGCATTTACGCGCCTTACTGTTAGACACTCGTTCACATATTTGTTCAAGGGCAGAGCTTTTTCTCTTCTTGGCTGATAGAGCGCAACATGTGGATGAAGTTATACGCCCTGCCTTGGCCCGCGGCGAAGTGGTGTTATGTGATCGCTTTGTGCATTCTACCTATGCCTATCAAGGTGGCGGGCGCGGCTTAGATGTGGCGGAGTTGCAAAGTCTTAATGCCAAAGCCATTGATGGTCTTATGCCGGACAAAGTGCTTTTGTTGGATTTAGAAGTGGAACAAGGCCTGCAAAGGGCCAGAGCGCGTAATGCCGCGCAACATATAAGTGAGAGCGAAGGGCGTTTTGATGCGGAAAGTGTGGCTTTTCACACGCGCATACGCCAAAGCTATATAAAACAAGCGCAAGAAGATTCCACGCGCTTTCGTTGTATAGATGCCGGTCAAAGTCCTGCAGAGGTTTTGGCGCAATGTATTCATCATTTGGCCCTGTAATGCAGCGGCAGGAGGACTAGTATGATTCATGAGTGTTATAAATTAGAGTGGACAGGCAAACGTTTAGAGCAAACGCTTACGGAAAAAACGTGTCAATTTTGTGATACCAGCGGTAAGCCCACTGCTCCATGGCAAGTGCATTCTTGCCTTGGTGATGATAGCAAGGTGTGGTGCGAAGTTTTTCGTGACCCTAAGCAAAAGGGCGGCGTTTTTGTCATGCGCGATTTTGACGATGTGCTCTTTGTGGCTTATGCCGAAAGCAATATGGCCTTTGTGCAAGCCTTAAGCGTATATGCAGAAATGGTAAGCCAAGCTCGTTATGCGGCGGATATTTTTGAAGCCGGTGATGATGAAGTTTTTGATGACTAAAAGCTTTGGGCATGGCATGGAATACCATGTACTATGATTTTCACTCCTCAAGGCTACAGTCTTGGGGAGTTTTTCTTTAACTGTTGAGGGAGCATATATGGCACAAAGTAAGCAAGCCGCAGAGCAACACGATTTAGGCATAGTTTTTTTTCCTGCCTTTGACTTTGCCATTTCTCCCACCCATCCGGAGAGGGAAGAGCGTTTGCTCTATACCCAAGACCAATTGCGCGAAGAAGGGCTTTTCGATATGCCCGGCATGGCAGAGTTCAAGCCTCTTGTGGCTTCCTATGCAGATGTGGAACGTACGCACTTTTGTTTTCCTTCCGTGCAAGCTGTGGCAAGTTCTTCGCATTTAGTCTCGGCAGGGGGCGCCATACGTGCGGCTCAATTGGTTATGGAAAACACTTGTCGCCGAGCTTTTGCCTTGGTGCGCCCTCCGGGACATCATGCCATGCGTATAAGCCATGGCAATCGCGGTTTTTGTAATGTGAATATAGAAGCCATTATGTTGGATTATATTCGCCATACCTACCCCTTACCCAAGGGCGAAGATATGCGCATAGCTGTGGTGGACACCGATTGCCATCACGGGGATGGTAGCCAAGATATTTTTTGGAATGACCCCAACACCTTGTTTATTTCCTTACATCAAGATGGGCGTACTTTGTACCCCGGTTCTGGGTTTGTGCCGGAATGCGGTGGCCCCGGAGCCTTGGGAAAAACCGTGAATATTCCCTTGCCGCCGCGCACAGGGGATGCCGGTTATCTCTATGCCATGCAACATGCTGTTTTGCCCATATTGGAAGAGTTTAAGCCGCATCTGATTATCAATTCTGCAGGGCAGGATAATCATTTTACAGATCCCCTTGCCAATATGCGTCTCACAGCCCAAGGCTATGCCAGCTTAACTCAGCTTTTACAACCTGATATTGCTGTTTTGGAAGGGGGCTATGCCATACGTGATGCCTTGCCCTATGTGAATTTAGCCATATGTTTGGCGCTGGCGGAGAAAGATTTTAGCGATATTTATGAACCCCAATGGTCGAAGGGATTATTACAGCAAGATACTACTATTACAGAGTATATAAAAGTTTTATGTGACGAGGTGGTGGGGCAGTATGGCAAGCCCCCCAGTACGCCGCACGAAGGGCAGAAAGTGAGCTATAGGCAAGGTGCATGGTGGCAAAGGGAGCGCGATATTTATTATGATACCGATAGAGTCTGTGATGAGCAGGTGGAAATGACGCGCCTGTGTGAGCATTGCCCAGGCGTGGTGGTAACGCATACTACGTCTAGTAGGGTTAAGCAGGGGTTGTGTGTGCATGTGCCGCGTATGGCTTGTGAGGTTTGCCGTAGAGAGGCAGAGGATATTGTGCATGGGGCATCTTCTGCTGATACTAGGGTTTTGGGTATGTAGTTAAGGTGGTTGCGGGGCTAGTTTTTTGGGTATTTTTGTACGT
>CAYJPR010000011.1:0-30538 GCA_964372075.1 uncultured Desulfovibrionaceae bacterium
TGGCAAAGCCGCGAATGTCTCTCTCTGCATCGGCTGCACCGCGCTCTCCTGCCACTGTGGAAAAGCGCAAAAAAAGATCTGTTTTCTTGCCAATTTCAGAAAAAAGTGCCGCTTTGGTATACTTTGTTATGTCATGGGTCACCGTAAAGGTACCGTAAGCACCACTGCCCTTAGCATGCATACGACGCTCAGGAATAACTTCACGGTCAAAATGGGCCAATTTTTCCAAAAACCACACGTTTTGTAAAAGCATGGGGCCGCGCTTTCCTGCAGTTTGAACATTGGTGGCCCCGCTCACAGGGCAACCGGCCACAGTGGTAAGCTTCTTATCAGACATTTTCTTCTCCTTAACGTTTTATAGGATACAAAATAGCGTAAACTAACTTTAACCTAAAAAATCCTAGCAAATAAAACATCTTCTCAATAGCTTCTTAACGCACAGCGTGGATAAGATTTCTTGTGGGGGGAAGGAGGGGCTTTTGCTAGCGCCAAAAAGTCCCCTTCCTCCCCAAAACGCGCTTCAATAGCTCCTAAATACAATTTTATTGCGCCAAAATGTTCTTTCTGCGATTGAATCTTGCCGCCATGAAAGTTTTTTGGAAAAAGGAGGGCCTGCCCGAAGGGTGCGAAGCATAGCCGTTGGCGCTTTAGCGCCTTACGGATACAGAGAGTCAAGACTGTGTGGGAGGGGGACCTTTTTATAAAAAGGTCCCCCTCCCACACAATAAATACTAAACTAAAACCTAGGCGTTTTTCTTAAGCCAAGGCATCATTTCACGCAGGCGACCGCCTACTTCTTCAATGCCATGTTCAGACTCAAGGCGACGGGTAGATTTAAACATAGGATAGCCGGCGCGAGCTTCCAAGATAAAGTCACGAGCAAAACGACCGGTTTGGATGTCGGTCAATACGCGCTTCATTTCTTTCTTGGTTTCTTCGGTGATGATGCGTGGTCCGGTTACATAGTCGCCGTATTCAGCGGTATCAGAAATGGAGTAACGCATGCGAGCAAGGCCGCCTTCGTAGATAAGGTCTACGATGAGCTTTACTTCGTGTAAGCATTCAAAATAGGCCATTTCAGGCTGATAACCGGCTTCTACGAGGGTTTCAAAACCGCATTTGATAAGGGCAGAAAGACCGCCGCAAAGTACTGCTTGTTCACCAAAAAGGTCGGTTTCGGTTTCTTCGCGGAAGGTGGTTTCAATAACACCGGAGCGAGCACCACCAACGCCTGCAGCGTAAGCAAGAGCCTTGTCTAAGGACTTGCCGCTGGCGTCTTGGTGAATGGCTACGAGGCAAGGTACGCCGCCGCCTTCGGTGTAGGTACGACGTACAAGGTGGCCGGGGCCTTTAGGAGCGATAAGGAATACGTCCACGTCTTTAGGAGGCTCAATTTGGCCAAAGTGAATGTTAAAGCCGTGAGCAAAAAGCAAACACTTGCTGGAATTTAAGTGGGGCTTAATGTCTTGCTCATAAACTTGTGCTTGCACTTGGTCAGGCAACAAAATCATGATGAAGTCAGCTTTTTGAGCAGCTTCAGAAGCAGACATAGGACTAAATCCATGCTCTTTGGCTAATTCATAGTTGGCGCTGCCGGGGCGTTGACCAACGATTACGTTAACACCGGAGTCGCGCAAGTTTTGCGCATGAGCATGGCCTTGGCTACCATAGCCAATGATAGCTACTGTCTTGTCCTTTAAGAGGGAAAGATCAGCGTCCTTTTCGTAATACACTTTCATTTTGAAATCCTTTGTATTTTCAAAGCTAAAGGTTAGTTAAAAACAAATCTCACTATGTAAGCAAGTTTTATATAAAATCTCTGTAGTTTGTTCTAAAAAGCGTCGGATACAAGGAAGGCGTAGTTTTTTTGCGGCGGGAGTGTATAGGAACATACTCGACCAAAGCAAAAAACAAGCTGACGCAGTAGACGATACTTTTTTGGGCAAACTACTCTGGTTGCATGGAACGACGCATGGCTACAGTGCCCGTTCTGGCAATTTCTTTAATACCAAAACGCTGGAACAAGTTGATGATAGCATCAAGCTTTTCATGGTTACCCGTAGCTTCAATGGTCATTTCGGTATGACCCACGTCCATAACGCGGCAACGGAAAATTTCCACTGTGCGCAAAATTTCCCCGCGATTGGGGCCATCGGCATGCACTTTAATAAGCATCATTTCGCGTTCTACAGAGCTGTGCTCGCTAAAATCAAGCACCTTGATAACGGTGATAAGCTTGTGCAATTGCTTAATAATTTGTTCAATAATTTGCGCATCTCCCTTGGTGGTGATGGTCATATGCGACACACCTGGCTCCAAGGTGGGGGCCACGTTTAAAGAACAGATGTTAAAGCCACGCCCGCTAAAAAGACCGGCAACGCGAGACAAAACACCTGGTTCGTCTTCTACTAAAACAGAAAGAACATGTTGCATGAAGGTCTCTCCTAAACTAACAGCATTTCATTAAGGGCTGCGCCGGCGGGCACAATGGGGGCCACATTTTCTTCACGTTCCACCACCACGTCAATGATGGCAGTATTTGGCGAGGACAAAGCCTTAGCCAAAGTTTCCTTAAGCTGTGAAGCTTCTGTAATGCGATACCCTTCAGCGCCGTAAGCTTCAGCCAGCTTAACAAAGTCGGGCTGAGCTTCCATATTGGTATAGCTGTAGTTCTTTTTATAAAAGAGCTCTTGCCATTGGCGAACCATACCAAGATTGCGGTTATTCAAAATAAGAATCTTCACAGGCAATTTGTTTTCCACTGCCGTGGCCATTTCTTGAATATTCATTTGAATGGAACCATCGCCTGCCACGGTCACTACCAAGGCGTCGGGCATGGCAAATTGGGCCCCAATGGCAGAGGGGAAACCATAACCCATGGTGCCAAGGCCGCCAGAGGTGAGCAGGGTACGCGCTTTATTAAAGGTATAAAATTGCGCTGTCCACATTTGGTGTTGGCCCACTTCTGTGGCAATAATGGTATCTTTGTCCTTGGTAAGTTCATACAAGGCTTCGATAACCGATTGTGGCTTAATAGCTTCACCTTGGCTATAGCCTAAGGGGCGCTGCTCACGCCAGCTTTGTAATTGCTGTACCCAAGGCATATGTACGCCGTGCCAATCTTTTTCTTCAAGGCGGGTTTTAGCAATTTCTAGCATACCTTCAACGGCTTTGCGGCAATCACCCACCACAGGCACGTCCACTTTCACATTTTTACGAATGGAAGTGGGGTCAATATCAATATGGATAATCTTAGCCTTAGGAGCGAAGTCTGCAATACGTCCGGTAACGCGGTCGTCAAAACGAGCGCCCACACAAAGTAAGGCATCACAATTGTTTACGGCCATGTTTGCAGAGTAACAACCATGCATACCCACCATGCCGCACCATAAGGAATCATCACCGGGATAGCCGCCAAGACCCATAAGGGTACCGGCTACGGGAATATTTAAGGTGGTGGCAAGCTCGCGCACTGCACAGGCTGCATCGGAGTTAATAACGCCGCCGCCAATGAGGATGAGAGGCTTTTCTGCCTTGGCTAAAATATCTACAGATTTGCGCAATTGGTTTAAATTGGGTCTGTAGGTGGGGTTATACGAGCGCATTTGGACATTTTCTGGCCAAATAAATTCGGTGGTGGCTTGAATAATATCTTTAGGTAAGTCTACCAGAACGGGGCCTGGGCGACCGGAACGGGCTAAGTAAAAAGCTTGACGCATTACTTTAGCCAATTGTGTTACGTCTTTCACCAAATAGTTATGCTTGGTGCAAGGGCGTGTAATACCTACAATGTCTACCTCTTGGAAGGCGTCGTTACCAATAAGAGGCGTGGGCACTTGGCCCGTAACAATAACCATGGGAATGGAGTCGCAATAGGCTGTAGCTATACCCGTGACGGTATTGGTGGCACCGGGGCCTGAAGTAACCAGACAGGTACCCACCTTACCGGAAGCACGGGCATAGCCGTCGGCTGCGTGCACAGCGGCTTGCTCATGACGCACAAGAATGTGGCGTAAGTCCGGGTGGTGTGGAATTTCATCGTAGACGTCAATGACACATCCACCAGGATAGCCAAAAAAGGTATCTACGCCTTCTCGTTTAAATGTCTCGAGCAGAATCTGTGCACCAGTCATTTTCATGTGTTATTTCTCCGTATATTTTTCAAGCAAAGAAATAAGACGGGTTTTGCCTTCTAATTTTTGCTTTTTCAATTGCTTTAAGGTTTGATCTTCTGTGGGAGAACGAAAGGGTTTTCCTTCCAACTTATTTACTTGTTTAGAGTATAAAAGGTGATCATCCCAGGCGTCTTTGAGCTCAGGATCGCTGTCCACATACTTTTCTAACAACTCTTTTTCACGTGCTTCCATACTGAACTCTCCTTAGTTAAAGGTTTATCAAAATAGTTAAGCATATAAAAGCCTTGCGGCATTTTATCGTAAAGAAAACGTTTTTACACTAAAGTATTTGCATACTGTATAAGAGAACGTATCACAATTCTATCTATCAATTCAATACAAAGCAATACAATAATGGGAGAGAAGTCTATGCCACTTGTATAGGTAAAAGGCAACCATTTTCGTATACGATAGTACACTGGTTCGGTAAGTGTGCGTAAAGTGCGCACAATGGGATTGTAAGGATCTGGGCGTACCCAAGTGAGTAGGGCAGAAATTACTACCACCCAAAAATACACTTTCAAAAGCCCGCCAAGCACAAGGGCTATGCCACTTAAGGTATTGGATAATACTATCATTTTTTTCCTCTTTTATGATGTACTAAGCCAGTATATACGGCTTTAGTTCATGTTGCAATGTACTAAAATTATCACTATTGAGGGTGGCGTCAAGTTTTTCGTGCCCATAGGCCACAAAAGCCACACCTGCCGCCGCCGCCGCATGCTGGTCATTAAGACTATCGCCAACAAATATAATATCTTTTGTGGTAAGATTCCATGTTTCTAGTATTTTAAAAATACCTTCCGGATGCGGCTTGGGTTGTACGTTTAAGGTGGTGATAATGGGGGAAAAGCTTTGCAATACGTCAAATTTATCTACCACATATTGCATGCCATTGGAGCGATTGGTGTGCACAGCGCAATGGACGTTATTATGTAAAAGCCAGCGTGCAAAGCTTTCAAAGTGCGGGTTAAGCTCAACCATGGGCATGATATCTTTGGCATAACTTACTATGTTTGCTTTGTTTTGACGTAGCTCTTCTTGAAACTCTTCGGGTACAAGAAAGGTTAAGGCTTGTTCCACCGTGGACATGAAGGTGAAGGATTCTTGGGCATCACTCATGGGGGGGAGCTTAAAATGAGCCAATATCTTGTTGTAGTACGCGCGATTGGCCAGCCTAGAATCTATGATAACGCCATCGCAATCAAAAATGGCCCCTTTAATATGTGCGGGTAAGGCTATAGGCATGTGCTCTCCTTTAAGAGGATGCAGTGTAAAATTTTTTCCAGCCATGGGGCGGGAGTTTTGTTGGTATTTTTCTGTAAGAGCGTAGCCAGGCTTATACGGCATTCTTGCGCTTCAAGGTCATGAAGGCCATAGCGCTCCATGCTGTCTTGGCTAAGGTCTTGCAGACCAAATTCGTGAGCATGCTCTTTGATATGTTCTACCATATCAGGGTGATTGATGATGGCTGCGCTTTGTGCATCTAAGAAAAGTGCCATATTTTCTAAAGCAAGGCGCCATGGGGGGAGAGCAAAGGTGTCTGTGGATAAGATATTTTGTATTTGCTCAAGGCCAGCCAAGGCATCGTCTTTTTCCACTTCAAGGGCGGCGGTTAAATTGGCGGCGCTTAAGGTATAATTTTCTGTAAGGCGTTGTACTTCTAAAAGGTGTTCTTCCATAAGCCAAGCCCACAGTAAGAATTTTTGCCCTTGGCGTAGCTCATGAATACTAGCCTCAGGGCTGGCAGTAGGCTCTTGCCCTGTTTGGATAAATTTTTCTAAATCTTCTTGCTCTTGAATGCTTTGTAATTGGGTGCGGCTACGTTGCGGCGCCATGAGCGCTTGTACGGGCACACCGGAAAGGGCCGCTTCACCCATGCTTTGAATATCTCTTAAGCAGGCAGCAGCTTCTTGAGGAGAAAAAGGGAATGTGCTTGGCACAAAATTATTTTCGTTAGGCTCAGGCAAGCCGGGCCAGATATACGAGACGCTTTTTGTTAAAGATGCCGGTAGGGCACATCCCATATTTTTATGCATAAGCGGCAAGCAAAGCAAGGGGGGGGCAAGGGTCATGTGTTCTCCTTAGAAAGGTGTCTAAGCGTCACTATAAACGCAGATGCAAAAGGACGCAATGGCTTGACGGGGTGTTTCTGTGCAGACTGTTTTTTTGAACAGCCTGTAGTGTACTGTTTTAATAAATCACACTCAAGAACATAAAAACATCTCCGTACAGACATATGCCTCTACGGAGATGATGTATTTGCAAACACTAGCGTAGGAGAGAGGAGAAAAGAGCTTCTCCTCTCGGTAGGTAATTATTTTGCTTCCACTTTTTTCAAGCCGTCCCAAACCATTTCTGCTTCAGGCAGTACGGGGAGAAGCTTTGTCCAAGGGTGTTGTTGTAAAAATTCTGCGTCTTGTTGTAACTTACGGCTAAGTTCCTTAATGGGGGGAACTATGGCTGTAATGTCACCGGCAAGGGCCTCATTAATACCAAAGTTAGTGGCTTCGCTGGCAAGATCTATGGCCTTTTGGCTATATTCCATAGAAGACATAAGCGTTGTTAATGCCTTAGCCGGATTGTGGAATCCAACACTATTTTCAGCTGATACATAATCCCAGAATAATTGGCCTTTACGAACCATCTCACGGGCTTCTACTATGAGGGTATCGTAATTGATATTTCTTTCACCGCCGTAATCAGCAGCTAAGCGCACGGCTTCGTGGGCTTTTACAGAAATTTCTTGGGCCTTTAAAAGTTGGTCAAAGGTTCTTTTTTGCGTATAGAGCACACGTTCTTTGAGGAATTCTGGGCTCTTATCCGCATGGCACTGGCGACACGCCGTCATGTTTGGATCTTTCAAAGGAGAAGTCCACCAGTGGCTGGAAATCTTCTTGCCGTCTATGCGCTCATAACTCATATGGCAATCTGCACAGGAAACGCCGGCGGCGCCGTGGGGGCCGTCAATCCAGGTTTCGTATTCAGGGTGCTGCATCTTAATCATAGGCGCCTTAGAAGCGGCGTGAGTCCAGTCCACAAAGGGGCCATTATTTGCGCCATGGTTTTTGTAATATTCATATATGGCTTCTGGGCCAAAACCATTATCCCATGGGAATACGGGCTTGGCGGCTGGGCCATTATCTTTATGGGTAAAGTAGTATTCTACGTGACATTGAGCACATACTAAGGTGCGCATTTCATTGCGAGAAATCTTATTAATATCTTTACCGCTACGCTTGAGCCAATCTTTTAAAGGTTCAGAGTACAGACGTAATTCCATGTTTTGCGGATCGTGACAGGTTGCGCAACCAATGGAATCTTCATGCGGGTTTAGCTCTTGGCGTAAAGAATTGGCATCCTTACTCCAAAAAGCATCACCGTCTCTTTCAATCCAATGCATCATCTTAGGTGTTTTACAATTCCAACATGTGGCAGGCAGTCCGCCTTTGTCAGAGTAGCGATTAATACGGTCAATATAGGCCACATCTTCAATGGCATAGGTGTGTCCGCGGGTTTCATTGTACTCATAACTAAAGGGGTAGCCCAGCCAGAGATTTTTCAAATACGGCTGAGCGTGTTTAAAGCCTTTAGGCAGGGGAGAAAAATTATCATTTTTCCTGTAATGTACTGAACCTTTATACTCTGTCATGACGCTATGTTCATTGTTTTTTTCAAAGGAAGCATATTGCGCCGGAAAAGCTTCTTTAAAGGCAGAGGTTTTTATTTCATCTTTTTTAAGGCCGGTGTTATAGGTGGGTGTTTTGAGTTCCGTTTCCACATCACTGCAGCCGCCAAGCAACATAAGGCTGACCGCAAGTATGAAAAATAAAGCTAAGTGTAAGTATTTTTTATTCATCGGCAACCATCCTTTTGCTGATGGGCTTTTGGTGCATATGCACCACGCTACGGTGACAATCAACACAATAAGGCTTAGCTTCCATGCTGGCCACATTCATATTGGTCATGGCATGGCAAGATTTACAATTTTCGTTAACAACATCTTTAGTGGCAAGTCCCACACTGACAGGCACATCATTTCCCTGTAGGTTGGAAACAAAATCCTTAAAGCCAGCGGCGGCTTTGAAGGGGATTTTTTGCACTAAATTTGTGGGAGCATGACAACTATTGCACGAAATATTGGCATGTGTAGACATTTTGTGCGTAACGGCAGCTGTATTCATCACGTGACAGCTGGCACAAAACGGTCTTTGATCTGTATACTGCATGGCAATAGCCGCTGCTGCCAATAGGCCTGCGCCTATAACAACTCCTACTAATACACATGTAAGCCACGGCTTGTGGCACGTTGCACCCATAGATCCTCCTTTTCCAAGTGTCCAACAAATACCTAAGGATAAATTCAATAAATGTACCATACTGTATTGGTATGATATGGAGGAAAAGTGCTTAATATTTCAACAGAAGATGACAAAAATTATTATTTATTGAGGGGGTATTTTACTATTGTCAGAAAAATATGACAATAGTCAGAAAAATATGACAACAGTCATAAATTGTGAATCAGAAATTTACAAAAAATGCAGAAATGCTGTCATGGACCTGTAGCTACGTATATAAGGAAAATAATGTATAAAAATATTCCTTTTGGGGGAAATACTTTCATTTATAGCATGGACCAAAGGAAACTTTTGCTTTACAAGCATGGCTTACAAAAAATGGCAATGTCTTAACTCTTTGGTGAAGACTTTAAGATTGCCCTTAAAGAGAAATAACAATTTCAATGTGAGCAATTATGATAAAAAAAGCCCTTGTTGATTATATTCGTCCTGTGGAAATTCAAAGTGAACTGGAAAGAAAAGCCTTCCTTTTTCTCTTTATTTTGACTTTTACGCAAATTGTTGCCTTTCAAACCTGGCAAACGTTATACACAAATTTCATAGTGGAAACGGTGGGGCTTAATGCTGCAGAAAACGGCATTGTGCAGTCCATACGTGAAGTACCCGGACTTTTAGCCGTAACGGTTATTTTTTGGTTGCGCTTTTTTAAAGAAACCTCCTTGGCGGTGTTTTCTGTATTTCTCCTCGGCCTTGGCGTAGCCATCACGGGGTATTTTCCTTCTTTTTCGGGTATTTTATTTACCACTTTTTGCATGTCCCTTGGTTTTCACTATTTTGAAACGGTGAATCAATCGCTTACCTTGCAATCTTTTGGAACCAAGGTTTCCCCCTTAGTTTTTGGGCGATTACGTAGTATTTCTGCCCTTGGGAATATTCTTGCTGCCGTATTTATTTTATGCTGTGCGGCCTTTTTTAGTTATGCACAATTTTATCTTTTGGCAGGGCTTGTTGCTGTGATGGGCGCTGCTGTGGCCTTGTATAAAAAGCCCGATTTAAGCTTGCTTCCTGCGCAACAAAAAAAGCTTATTCTTAAGAAAAAGTATTGGCTTTTTTATGCTTTGACTTTTTTGTCGGGTGGACGCCGGCAGATTTTCATGATTTTTTCTCTTTTTCTGCTTGTGGAAAAATTTGAGTATACTGTCATGATGGTAACCATACTTTTTCTCATTAATAATACCATTAACTGGTTTTTAAATCCTCTTGTGGGCCGCCTTATTAATGCCTTCGGAGAACAGAAACTTCTCACCCTTCAATTTTTGCCGGCCATAGGTATCTTTTTAGGCTATGCCTATATTGATGTGGGGCATATTGTGGCTTTTTTGTATATATTAGATCAGTTTACCTTTAATTTTAACATAGCGGAAAAAACCTTCTTTCAAAAAATGGCTGAAAAAGAAGATATAGCCCCCAGTATGGCCGTTTCTTTTACCATTAACCACATTTCGGCTGTGATTGTGCCTGTGGTGGGCGGGGCTTTATGGCTTGTGGATTATACCTTCCCCTTCCTTTTAGGGGCAGCGCTGGCTTGCGCATCGCTCTTTTTGGTGCAATACATCAATGGTGAAATTAAAAAAAATAAGGAATAGTATGAAACTTTTTGAAAAAAGTACCATAAAGGGTTTAGAATTAAAAAATAGATTTTTCCGTGCTTCCACGTGGGAAGCCTTAGCTACCGAAGAAGGTCGTATGACCCCAGAGCTTTTTGCTCTTCATAAAGAGCTTGCCGAAGGCGGTGTAGGCTCTATTTTAACGGGCTATGCTTTTGTGACCAAAGAAGAACAGCCTAATCCAAAAATGCTTGGAATATATGACGATACTTTTATAGATATGTATAAAGAACTTACAGATATGTGTAAGTCTTATGATACTAAAATTTTCTTACAAGTGGCCTATGGTGGCTCCATGTCTTACCTTTCGCCTCCTTCACCTAAAATTTTGGCTCCTTCTGCCAAGGTAAATGAAGCCACGGGTATTTTACCCACAGCCATGACAGAAGATGATATACTGTATCTTAAAAATGCTTTTGTGCAGGCCTGCTGTAGAGCTGAAAAGGCCGGCTTTCATGGGGTGCAAATACATTCGGCCCATGGCTATTTGTTAAGTCAATTTCTTTCGCCTGATTATAATTTACGCGAAGATGCCTATGGGGGGTGTCTTGAAAATAGAGTGCGCTTATTACGTGAAATTATTGAAGACGTAAGAAAGGCGGTGCGGGAAGATTTTGTGATATTAACAAAAATTAATTCAGAAGATTTTACAGAAAAAGGCCTTACGCAAGAAGATAGCCTACAAGCTGTGAAAATACTGGAAAAAGCTGGGCTGGACGGTGTAGAGGTCAGTGGAGGCAATCTTTCTTCCAAACATGTTCTTCAAGAAAATCTTGGTTGCGGAAGAAAAAAGATTACGTCGCAAACACAGTCTTATTTTTCTTCTTTCGCTAAAAAGCTTGTGCAGCAAGTACGTATTCCTGTCATTTTGACGGGAGGCAATATTAATTGTCAGCATTTGGAAGAGTTGCACACGCAACATGGCATTGCGTATTTTGGCCTGAGCCGCCCCCTTATTGCAGAGCCTGCTCTCATACAGACCTGGGAGAAAAATCCAGAGGCAAAACCCTTATGTATTTCTTGCGCAAAATGTTTTAGTAAGAAGGGTGCCTATTGCATTTTGCATGTACGCGCTGGAAAAAGCTAGGTTAAGCAATATTTTTCCGCATCCATGAAAATACCTTTTAGTAGCAACAGTAAATCGCCCATATTTTGAGGATACCATGTCAGCACATATTTCTGAGCGCATTGCCGCAGAGCTTTCCCATACCGCACCCCATATAGCCAAGGTCATAACCTTGTTGGATGAAGGTGCCACCATTCCCTTTTTGGCGCGGTATCGCAAAGAAGTTACCGGCGGACTGGACGAAATGCAACTTGCGCAGGTGCGCCAAAGTCTTGAACGCTTACGGGCTTTGGAGGCAAGGCGTAGCGCTATTTTGAGCGCCTTACAAGAGCGGGAGCAATTAAGCCCAGAACTGGAAAAAGCTGTGCAAGAAGCCTCAAGTCTCAGCGCTTTGGAAGATATCTATTTGCCGTATCGTCCCAAGCGTACCACCCGTGCCACCAAGGCTAAGGAACGCGGCCTATTGCCTTTAGCCATGAAAATTTTAGAGCAAGGGGCAGATACTCAAACAAAAAGCTCTTTGGAAACATTAGCCCAAAGCTTTGTGAAAGAAGCTAGCAGTGCAGAGTTAAGCGTTAAACAAGTGAGTGATGCCCTTGCTGGGGCGCGTGATATTTTGGCTGAGCAGGCGGCAGAAGATGGTCCCACACGTAAAGCCTTGCGCGGCCTTTTTGTGCGTGCGGCTGTACTGCGCTCTAAAATGAGTAAGGGAAAAGAAGAAAGCGGCAGTGTGTATCAAGATTATTTTGACCGCCAAGAGCAAGCTTCCACCATGCCGGCCCATAGGCTACTTGCCGCTTTACGCGGAGAGCGTGAGGGGGCGTTAACCCTACGCGTGCGCCCTGAGGATGATAGGGCTTTGCAACAGCTGGAAAAGCTGTGGATGAAAGCATCTTCACATGCCGGAGCTGCGGAGCTGGGCTTGGCTCTTAAGGATGCTTGGCAACGTTTATTGGCACCTTCCTTAGAAAATGAATTTCGCACTGCCTTACGTGAGCGCGCAGAAAAAGAAGCCACCACGGTTTTTGCCGCCAATTTACGCACCTTACTTTTGGCCTCGCCCTTGGGGCCTAAGCGCGTTCTTGCTCTGGACCCGGGCTGGCGCACAGGGGCTAAGCTTGTGTGCTTAGATGCTTTGGGCGCGCTTTTGCATCATGAGGTTATTTATCCTTTAACGGGACAAAAACAGGGTAAAGAGGCCGAAGGAAAAATACGCGAACTTTGTGAGCGTTACGCCATAGAAGCCATAGCCGTGGGAAATGGCACAGCAGGGCGCGAAACAGAAGCCTTTGTGAAAGGCTTACAGCTACCGCAGCATATAGCTCTTATCTTGGTGGATGAGCGCGGCGCTTCGGTGTATTCGGCTTCGGAGGTGGCCCGTGAAGAATTTCCGGACCACGATATTACCGTACGTGGAGCTGTATCCATTGGGCGCAGGCTTATGGATCCTTTAGCAGAGCTGGTTAAGGTGAATCCTGCCTCCTTGGGGGTAGGGCAATATCAACACGATGTGAACCAAGGAGCTTTGCAAGAGGCTTTGGGTGAAGTTGTGGCTTCTTGTGTGAATGCTGTGGGCGTAGACATGAATACGGCTAGTGGAGAGTTGTTAAGCTATGTTTCGGGCATTGGTCCAGCACTCGCTAAAAATATCATACAATGGCGCAGGGAAAATGGTGCCTTCACCACGCGCCGCGATTTGCTAAAAGTGCCGCGTTTAGGTCCCAAAGCTTTTGAGCTTTCTGCGGGATTTTTACGTATTCCGCAAGGAAAGGAACCACTTGATGGTTCGGCTGTGCATCCGGAGCGCTATGCCTTAGTCAAGCGCATGGCTAAAGATGCGCAGTGTACGGTGACGGAGCTTTTGCAAAGCGAACAAGCTCGCCAGCGCCTGCGCTTGCATGATTATGTGGATGAAAGTGTGGGTTTGCCTACCTTACGTGATATTATGGCTGAATTGGCAAAGCCTGGCAGAGATCCGCGCCCAGCCTATGAACATTTTTCTTTTGCTGAAGGTATTACCTCCATTGAACACTTAGAGCAGGGCATGGAATTACAAGGCATCGTGACCAATGTAACCCAATTCGGCGCCTTTGTAGATATAGGCGTGCATAGAGATGGTTTGGTGCATATTAGTCAGCTGTCCAATACCTTTGTGAAAAATCCTCATGAGGTTGTCAGCACAGGGCAAAAGGTTTGTGTGTCGGTGCTGGAAGTGGATGTAAAGCGCGGGCGTATTAATTTGCGTATGGCAGAGCGTAAGGACTAGGTTGTTTTTACTAACGTGATAAGGTGTATGAAAAAGCCCATGAGGCTTTTATTCGGCTAGGGGTATTTTGTCTTTCCAAAAATCCCAATCATATTTTTCATAGGCATGACAGCCAAAGGGAAGTTGAAAGTTATTGAGGCCAAATAAAACACGAGGTTGTATCTCAAAGGAAAAAGCTACAGCTACCGTGGGGGGAGCCACGGTAAAATTTGGTTCAAGCTTGGGGCCGTATTCTGCAAAAAAAAGATCTTCATTTATGGGAATATCCATAAAAAGACTCATAACACTCACGTTTAGAAAAATACTTTCCGCAGAAGGGGAAGAATCATTGGTGTTAGGATTGTGCTGATAGGGAACTTTCTTTTTAAGAAGATTTATAAATGACGTTACACAGCGTAAAGAAAAACCTCCATTGCCAGCATAGGGTAATAATGGGGAATTCGCAGTGGAAAGGCCATGTCCATAAAAGAACGGAGCGCCAATATAATCGTAGCCTGCTTGGCTCCAATGCTCTAATTCATCTTTGAAAACCCAAGCATCTAATTGGTATATAAGTATATTGTTGTATTCTATAAAACGTTCGTAAAATTCTGTCGTGAGTAAAAGCCTGCTATAGGTGCGTACGCTTTCAAAATTATGGTCAGGGAAAGGACTCAGCAAGAGGGGGGTATTTTGTTTTTCAGCTATTTCCTTATATACGGAAATATCTAACTTTGAAGGAAAAACTATATGTATGGGGTGCTTGGCTAAAATTTTTATACATTGCTTAAACGATGATATTTCACTAGATGTGGGAATATCTTTGTATGCTATTACAACGACAGCATTTTTTTGTGTTTTGCTATTGTGTAGAGCCATAGTGCACCTTTTTGCGTATGTATAATAAGTAATATTACTGCAGTAAATGTTATGCTTTTTGGCTAGATTGTCAACTCTACTACCTCCTTTACGAAAAATCTTTAATATGGCCTTTATCTAAATGCATAATGTTATCTGCCATGCTGAGAATGTCTTCTTCATTATGGCTGACAAAAATGGTGGTAATGTGAGATTTTTTCACAATAGAGTGTATCTCCGTACGGATTTTACTTTGTAATGCCGTATCAAGACTGCTGAAGGGTTCATCTAATAAGAGTAAAGAAGGTTTTCTAGCTAAAGTGCGCGCAATGGCCACACGTTGTTGCTGTCCGCCGGAAAGTTCGTAAGGGTAGCGTGTTGCAAGGTCATGTATATTTACAAGATCTAGCATTTCATGAAGAATATGTGTGGCATTTTTTTTATCATCTACGCCAAAGAGAATGTTTTTTTCCACAGTAAGGTGCGGAAAAAGTGCATAATCTTGAAAAACCATACCTATATTTCTTTTCTCTGGTTCCACAAAAATAGTTTCGCTACAGATGACTTTTTGATTGATGGAAATACTTCCACTGTGTGGAAATTCCAATCCGGCAATAATGCGTAAAATAGTGCTTTTTCCGCTGCCGCTGGCTCCTTGAATTCCAAGAATTTTACCATGCTCTAAAGAAAAAGAGATGTTTTTTACGGTATTTTCTTGAGCATTATTGTGCTTAAAACATATATTTTTTAGTTCTAGATAGCTTGTACCCATGGGAACTCCTTCTTAAGGTGTTTACTTAGAGATAGAATTAATTTTCTTTTCTTTCTAAAGTTTTATGAATAAAATATATGGCAATAAGTGAAAGGAGTATAATAAAAAGTGAAGGTATGGCGCCGCGGCTGATTTGTTCATCGTGTGCGTATTTGTAGACAACAGTGCCTAAGGTTTCAAAGTTAAAGGGGCGTAAGAAAAGTGCTAAGGGCAGTTCTTTTACAATATCTACAAAGGTGAGGGAAAATCCTGCCATGAGCGCAGATTTTAACATGGGAATATCCACAAAGAAAAAAGTATAGGCTGTACTTTTCCCTAGCATTTTTGATGCTTCAAAAAATCTCATGCCGTTTTTTTCAAACTCATTATCTACACTTTGAAAACCTACACCTAAATATCTTACCGTATAGGCAAAAATAAGAATAAATAAAGAAGAACTGAGCAGTAATGTTTTGGTATTTTCATCAAATAATTTATATATCCAGGCAAAATTTCTATCAAAAGCGTTAAAAAATGTAATGACAGTAATAGCAAGGACTGTTCCCGGAATGGCATAGCCAATGATGGTGAGTTTTGAATAAAAGTCGGAAACTATGCCTTTATAAAGACGGATGTAATTCCCCACAATGAGCGTAATTCCCATGACGCACAAAGAAGCTATTGTCGCTAAATACAGGGTGTTATAGGTAAGATTAAAGAACTCAGGAGATACTACAAAGGAATAGCTGTAAAAAGCCCAGTAGAGTAATTGCGCGCAAGGAATAAAAAAACCAAGGCTGAGTATACTAAGACAAAATGTCGTTAAGCCATAGGCCTCCAAGCCTTTTTTCTTCTTTCTTTGGAGAGGACGAATTTTTGCTGTGGTGAGGGTAAATCTTTTTCTTCCTCGTAAAAATTTTTCCAAAAGTAAAAGGGTAAAGACCACCAAAAGTAAAACGCTGGCCAAGCGTAAAGCTGAAATTTGATCGGAAAAATTAAACCATGATGTAAAAATTGCTGTAGAAAGGGTTTGTACGCCAAAATAGCTTACGGCTCCATAGTCGCTCAGTACTTCCATAAGAACAAGGGTTACAGAACCAATAAGGGCATTTCTTGCTGCCGGTAAGATGACCTTAAAGAAAATACTAAAGCGTGACTTGCCCAGTAAAATGGCGCTTTCCACTAAGTTTGCCGCGTCTTTTTTTAGATAGCTGTACACAATAATGTATACATAGGGATAGAGAAAGAAGGTAAATATAAAAATGGCACCAGGAACAGACATAATGTCAAAAATGCCCCAATTTGATTGCTCTATGCCAAGGCTATTTCTCATAAAATATTGAATGCTGCCTGTATAACTAAGCATACCGGCATAGGTATAGGCGGCAATATAGGGCGGAATGGCTAGGGGAAGAATGAAAGCCCAAGAAAAGAATTTTCGTAAAGGAAAGTCATAAATAGTCACCATATATGCCGCTGCGCTGCCTATAAAAATACTAAAAAAAGCCACAAAAATGCAAATAATAATGGTGGTGTTTATATAATCTAAGAGTAAGTAATCTCTAATGTGCGCCCAAACTTCGTTACTAGCCTCAAAGAAGGGAAACATGATGGTAATGCAGGATGCCACAATACACAGCATGAAAAATGATGTAAGCAGGAACCATATATTGAGTGTCTTTTTCATACAAAGTATCCTGATTTTAATAAGTTTCTGAGGGACGAGAGTGGAAAATATGAAACCCTTAAAAAGGGCACTGGGGGAATGTTAGAAAATGTTCCCCCAGTAATAATAGTGTACTGAAAATTACTTCCAGCCGCCTTGTCCCATAATCATGGAAGCCTTGGTGGTGTTTTTACCAATGTCTTCCAGGTTTACATTCATTCTGCTAAAGGTGCCCAGCTCTTGAATAAGGGGATGAGCTTCTACCTTTGGATTGGCAGGAGTTTCGTAGTTTTTATTGGCATATATGGTTTGCACTTCTGGTGAGGTGAGGTATTCAAGTAGTGCGGTTGCATTCTTGGTATTTTTACCATGTTTCATGATGGCAGCAGCGCTTACATCCACATGGGTATTTTGTGGGAAAAAGAAGGCGACTTTCTTAGCTACTTCTACTTCTTTAGGATCATCGGAATACATCATTCTGCCAAGGTAATAGGTATTTAATATGGCTACATTACCTTCTCCAGCTATGACGGCTTTAATTTGGTCTCTATCATTACCCTTAGGTGTTCTGGCCATATTTTTTACCAGGCCTTTTACAAAGTTTAAGGCTTCAGCTTCAGAGCTTTCTGCTATTATGCCAGCCACCAAAGATTGATTATAGCCAGAAGCCGCAGAGCGAACCAGTATTTTTCCTGCAAAGTCGGCCTTTGCTAAATCTTGATAGGTTTTGATATTTGAAAAATCGAATTTACCTTTTTCATAGCCTATAACTCTTGCTCTTTGAGTAAGGGCCACCCAATCATTGTTTTTGCCACGTAGGGAAGCAGGAATATTTTCTTCAATGAGGGTAGATTTTATGGGGCTTACCATGTTTGCTGCTATGGCATTGTACAAGTTCACCATATCTACGGTCATAAATATATCTGCAGGGCTGTCTGCTCCTTCACTTTTTAAGCGTGCTAATATTTCAGGCGCTTTTCCAGAGATCACATTGACTTTAATACCTGTTTTTTTAGTAAAATTGTCATAGATATTTTTATCAATGTCATAGTGCCGGGAGGTATAAACATTAACTTCTTCTGCCGCATGAGCAGGGGATTGTAAAAAAACACAAGACATAAGCAGTAGGAGAAAAGCTTTTAAAAATGTAGGCATAGAAACCTCTTAGGTTAGGGGTTAATACAATCCTTTAAAGGACGGGTTTTGTTTTGTGTGGAATCATGCTGAAATGCTAGAAAACGATAACAGCTATGAATGTCACTGTCAATATAATTCAAGGTTTTTTGCTATGTAATGAGTGGTAGTATTGAAAAAAGACAGCTTTCTCCACAAAAAAAGCCCCCCAAGGCTTGCGCTTTGAGGGGCTGTATTTTTTGTATGTTTTTATTGTATTAAGCCGCTTTGAATCAAAATGGTGATGCCATTGGTATCTGTATATTCATCAAAGCCATTTACCGATGTTCCTGTGTCGGTGGATTTTGTCCAACGATCTGTGTTTTCTATGTCAAGATTTTCAACAATTTCATTGGCATTGTCACCTTCAACATCGCCAAAGACAAATATTTCAACGCCTTGAATGGAGTCTGCATTGAGAGCATCTTTTATAGCGCCAATCTTGTCACTGCTCGTAAGCAATACGTCTATGCCACCATCTGTGTCGCTGTCTTGTCCGCCGTCAATGAGCACATCTTCCAGTGTTAAGCCCATGCCGTCAGGGCCGCTAATGAAGTCGTCATTACCAAGCTTAATGAGGTCATTACCGGAACCGCCAAGGATGATATCTGCACCCTTGCCGCCCACGAGCACGTCATCACCACCAAGGCCAAGCAGAATGTCGTCACCGTCTCCGCCGTAAAGGCTGTCGTCGCCATCGGTATCCTTTTCTAATGCGGTGGCTGCTTCCTCAAGCTTATCAAGAGCTCCTTCTTTAATATTGCCTTCATCATCGCGTATGGCACTATTTAAGGCATCCACAAGATCTTCAGTTGTGCCGGCAAGGTTTGTATCCGTACTATCTGTGATATTTTCATACGAATAGTCAAGCGTACTATCAACACCTAAGGCATCGGCAAGGCTTTCAAGGGTAGAAGAGTCACCATCACCTACAAGAATGTCATCACCACCTTGACCGTAGGCAAAATCGTCGCCAGCACCGGCAATCAATGCGTCATCGTTAGCTGCATTCTCTCCATATTGAATGGCAGCCAAGTTCTCTTCATTCAATAACCACTCAGGGTTATTGCGTAAGAAATCTAAGATAAGGGCATCGTTACTAGCATCAGAAAAACCAAAGTGTTCTCTGAGGAACGCTAAATTAACATCACCCATAAGAATATCACTACCATCTTCGGTGAAGCCAATTCGAGTGCTGTCCAAAGTAGCCTCTGAACCCGTGCCCGGGGTAAACAAGTCTTTAATATTACCATCATTAACTTGTTTAGCGCCCTCATCAGTTGTATCAAATTTATCAAGTGTGCCTAAATTAGCGCCTGCACCAACTCCAACGGCGTGAATTTTACTCTCTTGTCCCGGTTCGGGTATATATCTGCCTTCTTCATCTAGCTTGTAGCTACCATCAGCATTTTTTTCGCACTCAAAACCCATTGCTATCAGCAATTCATTATAAGCCTTTGTTCTTTCAGCTTCAGAGTCATAGGGGGCACCATCAGTTATAAGGAATGCTTCGTTGGTGAAACCTTCTTGTGATACACTTTCAAACCACTCAGCAGCTGTCTCAAAGCCTTGATGATACTCAGTTCCCCAGTGGAAGCCATCATCTTTGGGAGATAAAGGATCATAGACATCATCAGCGTTTTTATCTGGATCTGCCAAGGCCTCAGTGAGTTCTTTGTGAGCCTCTTCATCGTAGCTAAAATCAAATATTGGTTTTCCATTTTCTCCAATTTTTGGTGTACCATCTTCATTGAGAACTTGTGTGTATTCAACACCCTGTGCATTCATGGCTAAGATTTTTGCAATTTCTGAATATATTTGGTCTTCAGTCATGTTAGCAAAATTATCAAGATTTAAGGTCATGCCACTGCTTTGACCGTCTGCAGAGTTATAGGCATCATTGCTTGAATTTCCTGCAGTAATATTTGTTTCCGATCTCATCCAGAAAGTAGTAATTAAGACGTTTACTTCTCCGCCTTCAACACCTTTATTGGCATGATCATGTAAGATATTCACCATAAAATCAGCAATGGCATCACAAGCTTGGCCAAGGCGAGATATGGTCTCTTTTACTCCATCTCCATCAGTATCTGCATCGATAATATCTCTATTACCATCATCATACATGGAGCCTGATGTATCAAGCATAATGGCAATATTATAGTTTCCACCGGGTTCAAGGGCTGTAAACTCACCGGCAAGACCAATGCTTTCACCATCAACGGCATCAGCAGGGTCTGCTGTTATGCCAAGTGACTCACTATCGCCATCAGCATCGGTAAAGGTAATGGTTTCACCAGTTTTTAGCTCACTTTCACTGCCTTTCATGGTAACAGACCAGTAATCGGTATCACCATTTGGGCTAAGGGTCATATCACCGGCTGAAAGTGTGCCGTCTTCTGAAACAGTACCACCTTCAGAGGCAGACCATTTTCCATCTGCGCCGTAGGTAAAGGTCACATCTCCAAATTCAATAGTCTTACCAGCGCCATCATCAGCACCAAAGTTAAGCTCAATGACGGTAGATGCTGTATACCCTTCAATTTCGTTACCGCTTACGTTTTGGATGGCGACGTCACCTTGAGCTTCAGGCGCATCATCCTCAATTTCTACGGTCACCTGGCCAGGTGCAGGGTCTCCATCGCTATCGGTAATGGTGAAGCCAAATTCCAGATTTGGAGTGACATTATTATCACTACCGCTTGCAGAATCAGGGGCCTCATGGCGCACGGCGTCTTTAAGTTCTACAGTGTATTCACCCGTTGTGGTATTCATATCTACACGAATAACTTCATTACCATCAGCAGAGCCAATAAGAATGGTGGGGTCGTTTTTATCTACAGTCCAAGTGATTTTTGTTCCGTCAGAAGACAGCAAGTCAGGTTGCTCATCCATATTCCAAGTAAATGAACCTTCGCCATCGCCGCCATAGATAATTTCGATGGAACCGGTAGCTGTTGCACCGGTAAAGTCATCATTAGCGTTAGGATCGTTTTGCGATCCGTCTCCAAGGAACACTTCACTGACTTTGGCGCTGGTAACAGCTCCAAGAGTAGGCTTGTCATCAGAGAATTGAAGACTGTCGCCAATATTCATGGAAAGATCTTTGCTTGTGGAATCGCCATCACTGTCGGTGGCAGTTACCGTGGCATTAAGATTTACTTTGCCTGAGAGAGATTCGTTGCCATCACTGGGCTTACCATCAGCATCATAATGGTCAATGCTTTGACCTTCACTTTGAGTAAGGGTTACTTCACCTGTAGTAGGATCTACAGAAACGGTGAAAACAGTTGTGGTGCCTATGCGGCCAACAATGTCTCCGTCTGCAGTTTCATAAAGAAGAATTTCATCTCCCCTACAAGTTAAGCCAGAGTCCATACCATTTTCACCGTTGAGGCTTAAGGTAAAGTTTGAAGCTTCAATACTGCCCTTACCGTCGGCGCCAAAGTCTACAAGACTCTCAGACTCAAAGGCTGCCTTGAAATCGCCTTTTGCGGATGTGGCGGATGTATCTGTATCTGATCCATTTACAATGTCAGCATCATTTGTTGTAAGGACAACATCCACAGGATCCACTGAGGCAGCTGTAATGCTTGGTCCATCGTCTTTGATATTAACGGTAATAGAGCCGGTCAAGCCTTCGCTTTTACCGCCTTCAGTATTTTCTTTGCCATCCCTAATAACAACATCAAATTTTTCGGCGCTATCAACTTCTGAACTGTTTGTCTCACCAGTATTAAGAGTGTTATCATGCTCATGACTTTCTGTTTGCTCATACTTAAAGTCAAGCGTGTAGGAATCTGTGGCTTCATGATAGGTTAAAGTAATGTCTGAGAGTTCGCCGGTGGTACCGGTGATAGAGTCAGGCCCGGTAAGGGTGAAGGTCCCATCATGGTTTTGCGTAACTTGATACTCTTGTTCATCTATAGTGATGGTGCCGCCATCCATGCTTTCAGCAGATTTGAAAGAAATGGAACCTGCGTCCGTACGTTCTCCATCATCAAAGGTGTTGAGTACAGCGTTTTCAGAGTTGGTTTCAAAGGCGGTAGGTACATCATTGGTACCTTCTACAGTAATGGTGAGCGAGCTGTCAGAAGTGTCGCCATCGCTGTCACGAATGGTGTAGTCAAAGATAATGTCTTTGCTTTCATTATTACCAAGTGTTTGGTCTTGAGGAAGGAATTCGTAATCGCCTTCTTTGTTAACGATAATAATATCACCTGTTTCTGGGTCCCAAAAGCCATAGTCTGCGCCAAGGCTATCCCAATCTTCCTTGGAAATACCCTTGTCGGCTAAGTTTTCACTGGTAATGGCTTCCCAATTGTCGCCGCGTGGTGTCACAGAGACAATTTCCTTGCCGGAGTGTCCACCGTCTACATCGCCTTGAATGTCGTTAGATACTAAATTACCGGTAATGCTACCGCCATCTTCTGTGGCGTTATTTGTATCAGCATGGGCTAGGGGAGTCAGGTTATCATCTTCGGGAGTACTGCTGCCGCCGTCGTTACCTTGGCCGCCGTCGCCATCATCACCGCCAGACGCACCTAGTTCTTCGTCTTGGAAGTTTTCATCAGGGTACTCTTGGTCAAGGCCGCCTAAGCGGTTAATGCCATTTAAAAGGGTTCCGGCAATGGTATCTACACTAGTGCCGCTGCCCTGAGGGCCGGTACCGGCAACACCCGCAGCAGGCATGAGTTCTTCACCAAGAGCAGCAAAGAAGGATTGGCCGTCTACTTCAGCGCCTTCTATAAGGAAGGTAGGCATGTTTTCAGAGGTATAGGCCTCATAGAAATTTTCAAGGGTAACAGAGGCGCCGTCTTCAAAAGACAGGATGAGGTTATCGCCATCACGTGTTAAGGTAGCGTCGGAAGAGCTAAATTCGAAAACTAAACGATCTTCAGCTTGGGGAATGATGGTGGCAGCTTGGCCTGCAGCAGGCTTTTGTAATAAAATGTCAGCCATGGGAATATCCTTCTAGTAAAAAATGCGTATTGCGTAGAGCACAACAAAACAAGCGCCATACAACAACAAAAATGGGGGTGTAACACCATATAAAAAAAAGGAATATAAGGCACTTAGCAAAAAAGATACTAAATGACGAGGAAAAATCCTCAGGCCCTGCAAGGAGCTGCTGGCCCGCAAACAACAACTACTGCTATGATACAAGGGGTAGTGCGGTTCGGAAAAAAGGAGTTTGTAAAAAAACTCACACGTGATAACGTACTTTTCAAGTAACCACTTCTATTTCTTTTGTCAATAATAAAAATGAACTGCCCTTGCTCTGGTTGTGTAGTATAAAAAATCTCCTCGCTGGCTTGGGTTTTGCCAGTGAGAAGATTTGCTTAAGGTGGGGTAGAGTGGTTGTGTGTATGTACTATGATTTTACTATGTTATAGTAATTTATTAAGTTCTTCAACGGTCATGTCGTCATTATAAATTCCGGCGCAAACGGTGTAACGATAGCCGGGAACAGGGTAGATATAGGATACTTTACGGTAGGGGGTGGTGTCACCGGGTTTTGCCCAGGTAAACTCTAGCCAGCCGCCACCTTTATTGGCAAGATTACAAAGGTTTATACCGTATTTTTCCCCTGCATAGTCTAGGTGCTCGCGTACATTTCCCCCTTCACGTTCTTTGAATACGGGGTTTGAGAGTACAATGCTTTGCTCTATGTCCATAATAAAAATATAGGTATCTTTCCACGTATATTCAGAGTGCGGATCGCGAAGAATGGCAAGGGCTTCTTCACCTTTTTCTTTCAAAAAATCTGCTGCCTTATGTACTTTTTCTATAACTTCTTGTGGTGTGGCTATGTTGTTTTCCATAGAATTCTCCTTAATTGTGATACTCCAAAGTATACCTATTCATAGCATGTATTTCTACCGAAAAATTCCCCTGTAATTGGAAAAACTCTGGACAATGTGAGGTCCTTTCGCTTTGTATAAAAGCTGAAATCAAGGCCACAAAAAAGCCCCCGACGCGCATGGCATCGGGGGCTTAAGTTTATGGTTTAGTTAGAGGTTAGCTATCAAGCAAGGTTTTGTTCACAAGGATGGTGATATCGTTATCGGCACCATAGCTGACTTTGACATAGTCTTGGTTGTCTGCACCCTTGAAGGTTTCAGCCCCAGCAGTATCATAGCCCTTAAGGGAGTCAATCACATCTTGGGTATTAACATCCTTATTACCTTGAATAATTAAGTCCATATTGGAGATATCGCCACTTTCAATAAGTGCTTGTATGTTGGTAATTTGAGCACCTACGAGGAGTACATCAATATCTGTACTATCGCTTTCTTTAGCTCCACCATCAATGAACACGTCTTCTAAGGTAAGTACATTACCGTCAATGCCACGGATGTCTACGGTATCGCTACCAGTGCCGCCGTAAACCTTGTCGCCAAGACCAGCTACAATATAGTCATTACCGCTACCACCGAAGATAGTATCACTACCGCTACCACCAATGAGGATATCATGGCCTTCGCCGCCGTCGAGGTAGTCATTACCACCAAGGCCGAGCAGGATGTCGTCGCCATCGCCACCGTAGAGGGTGTCGTTGCCGTCGTGCACGTTAGCATCAAAGGCTTCACCATCGTCGGGGGTATTTTCCATACCCTCGGCAACGTCCTTGAGGGTGTTAAGAGCCTCTTGATTTAGGGTAGCATTACCTTGGTCATCAACGGTTCTAATCTCGTCTAACAAGTTCTTCACAAGTAAGGCAGAGTTATCAGCTTCATCAGTCGTGCCATCGCCATTCACGTCCCAATTGACGTCCTTCATGGCAGTTTCGGTATAACGCTCGTGATCAAGGTCAAGCTCGCCTGCCAAGTGAGTAATGTCACCAATTTCACCATCACCAAGAATAAGGTCGTCGCCGCCTTGTCCAAAGGCCACGTCATCACCAGCACCGCTGATAAGGATATCGTGGTCACCCTGGTTTTCTGTTTTTACAGTGGCAAACCATTCAGGGTTATTGGCAATATAGAGCATAGCTTCGTTGATGGTAGGTGTATATTGCACACCATCGATAACGAGGTTTAACTTAATCTTTACCGCATCAATAACATCGTCTTCATTCATGCCACCAATGATAAGGTCATGACCGGCGCCAGCATTTGAAACACTTGAGTCAAAGCTATTGCTAGAAATGGAGCCGCCTTCCGGTTTGAAGAAGTTCGAAGCATTGTCAGTGATAATAACTTCATCGGCAATGTCGCCAAAGTTTTTATCCATTTCTGTGGAGCTTACACCAGTGCCAGTGCCACCATTAAAGCCTACAGCTTTGAGTTCTCCATCGCTTTCAAGGGCAGCCTTAAGTTGCTCAATTTCAGTAGGCGTATAAGAGTTGCTGCTTATACTTGGCGCACCAAGTGTACCATCTGGCTTGATAAACTCAGCCTGTAATGTCCATTTGCCATTACCTGCATCCACAATGGTAAACTTGTACGGACCTACTTGGCCTCTGTTTTCTACGTCACTACCGTTCGCCCATGCGGAATCTTCATATGCCATATAGGTAGCTGTAGATTCCCATGAATCGCCTAATACTTTGCCTGCAGGCACTGTGATTTCAATATCATAATCCCAATACTTATCAATTGCAGTCCCCCAGAAATTATTAGCCGTTTTTTCTTCAGTTGCACCATTTGCTATGCCATCGGCTGCAATATCCTCGAAAGTAAACGTATGCGAAGTTGGTTTGTCATAACCACCACTACTAGGCTTGCCATCGGTGATGAAGATAGCCTTGTTTTCAAACTCGTTATCTGTATCAGCAGCATTTTGCATATTGAACCAGTCTGTAGATAACTTTAGGGCTGAGTCATAATCCGTTCCGCCACCTATTTGGATATTACCTTCAGGGTCAGTTCTGAGGTATGAAACAATTTTGTCAGCAGCTGCAGCTGGATCATTGCCTTCATAGACTGCTGTATCGCCAACGAACACTTTGCCATCTTTCAAGCTTAACTCGATAGAGCTAGTCTTCCAACCAAAGGTGACAATTTGTAAGTTAACTTCGCCGTCTGTCGCATCTGGCCCAGAGTGGGTGTATAAACTACCAAGGAAAGTTTCAAGGGCAGTTTGTACAGCTGGTAAGATGTCTTCGTATTGATTTTCACCTGGTGCACTTCCGTCCGCATTCATGCTGCCAGAGGTATCAAGCATAATAGATACATTATACTTGCCACCTTCGGCAATGGTAACTCCGGAGCCCACTTGACCTTCAAAGCCACTGTCGGGTTGCTTGTCGGTCCATTCTGCACCAAGGTTAACGGTTTTAGAGTCGCCATCAGCATCTTTAATGATGAGTTGTTCAGATCTTACATCTGTACTTCCCTTTGGCATGGTGGCTAACCACTGTTCACCATTGGAAGTAGACAAGGTCACATCGCCAAAGGCAATGGTTGTTGTGCCACCCTCTACCCAAGCAATGTCATCGTAATTTACGGTGACACCATTAAAGGTAATGGTTGAGCCTGCGCCATTGTCTGCGCCCATTTCCATATCAAAAGCGATGTTAGCATTGCCTTCGCCCACTATGATGAGTGAATTTGCAGGCTGAGTTGCCTCAGGCGCATCGTCTTCGATTTTCACGCTGATGGTGTCTTGTGCACTTCCACCCTTACCGTCTGTTACGGTAATGGTAAAGTCATCAGAAACAGTATCATCACCAGCTGTGTGATCACCGGGGGTGGTTTGATTGTAGGTATAGTTCACAACACCATTAACAATGCTATCTATGGTGAGCGTTCCATTTTGGCCTACAATGACAGAACCTACAGCAATATTTGCCACGTTTCCTGCACCTTCGCCGTCGATGGCTATGGTAAGGCTGTCTCCATCCAAATCAGACACTGTAAAGGAACCTTTTACAGTTTTCACAGAGCTTGCATTATCTGGTGTAGCATCTAATGCATCATCATGGGTGGTGTGCGTAGCAGTGCTCAATTCCAACTCAGGGTCAAGGTTTCCTGTATAGAAGGTATGGTCTGCTCTGTCACCGTCGCCGTCTTCAAAGATAAGCGTCTTATTTTCGGCATCGGCTTCATAGCTTACTTCCCATGTTTTATTGTCGGTGCTGGTCATGGTCACATCGCCAAGAGTGATGATGTGCATACCATTCTCAAATCTGTAATCAACAGCAGGGTCGCTTTCGTAACCGTTCATTTCTACCCAAGTGCCGTTTTCCCACTTCACACCCACATCATAGGTTGCCCCATCCTTGGTGATAATTTTCGCGCCTTCCATATCTGCACCAAAATCAATCACCACTGAGCCTTGAGCCATGCCGTCAGTGACACTCATTTCAGTAGTAGCAGCATCGCTATCTGTATCAATAACATTACCGCTGGTCACAGTAAGAGTGTCGTCCACGATTTCAACAGTGACAGTGCCTTCAGCTTTATCGCCATCCTCGTCGGTGACAGTTACTTTGAAGCTGTCGGTGAGATGGTCTTCATGATCCTCAGTTATGTCATCATTATTTCTGTCAGTGCTTACGGCGCCATTAGCTGCGGTATGACTAGCAACGCCCGTTTGCGTATAGGTGTAGGTAAACTCACCTGCAGTCTCATCATACTCTATATAAGACAGATTGCCGTATTCCCCTTCAATTTCAAGACGTTTACCGTTAGAATCTACTAAGAATCCCTCAGGTCCTGCTTCATACTCGCCAGTTAGATAACCGTTTTCATCAATTTCAATATTTACGCCATTAATGGTGACTGTAGTTGCTCCGTCACCGGCTAATGCCGTAAAGGCTCCATTAACAGTGCGTCCATCGTTGTCATTATCAGTATCTGCATCGCGACTATCATCCTTATCATCAAAAGTCTCATGCCTATTACCATCTGCGCCGGGCACATCAAATGTAAGGTCAGGCGTAGAATCGTAATATGGCTCTACTGTCACACTTGTGGTGGTGGTATCGCCATCACCATCGGTGGCTTTGAAGGTAATGGTTACATTCTCATCAAATTCCTGAGTTTGCTTCATGGTCCAGTTACCATTGGCATCCACAGTGACAGTAAAGGCTTCTTCACCGCCTATGCTTACCTTACCGGTAGTAAGGTCCACAGTGAAATCAGTACCAAGAGTTTTACCGTTAATGGCAATGCCCGCAATTTCCATGGAGGCTACACCATCGGCGCTGTTGGCAGTAACAGTTCCGCCTGCTTGCGCTATAACAGTAGAGCCATCTGAAACGGTTTCTGCCATGAAGCTGTCTTTTGCAACTTCTTCAAAAGCAATAACATCGTCCACGATATCTACTTGAATACCGCCAGCTGCGCTAGTGGTATCACCACTGGTGTCGGTTACGGTGATGTCAAAGCTTTCAACGCCTTGAGCCTTATCAGTTTCATAGTCGCTGTTAAAGTCACCATCAGCATTTGTATCAGTGCCTGAGGTGTCTGTGCTATGTTTTAAGTAGTTGTTGGTTTGGGTATATTCGTATTTGACAGTATAGGTTCCATTATTATTGTTGAGAATTTCAACATTAGTAATATAACCATAGTCGCCTTGTATCTGTGTATCGCCGGATGGAGTAAGAACACCATTTTGATCAACAGTGAATTCTGTATTGCCAATGCTAAAGCTTTCCACACCATCTTCAGAAGTGATGGTGAAAGAACCTTGTGTTGTAGCAGTGGCATCTTTAGGTTGTTCACCGCTGGCATCACCTTCACGGCCTTCATCTTTAGATGTTGTTGGGTTGTTTGTATTCTCAACAGCTGCATCGTAGGTTTTGAGGGCGTCATCGCCATTATTTAAACCACTAAGCTCAGGTGCGCCTGTTGTGGTGATGGTGTGTTTTACGCTGTCACCGTCGCCGTCTGTTACAGTAATGGTAACATCTGTACGATCGGTGGTTTCATAAGAGACAGTCCACTTGCCTGTAGGGTTACCCTTATCATTAAACTCTTGGGTCATAGTTACATCACCCAATGTAATTGTGAAGCCTTCGGCAGTATTTCCTTCGATATTAACATGGGCATCGTCTTCATCAAGCTTTACCCAGGTACCTTTACCGTCAACGCCACCATCAGCATCCCATGTAACACCAATCTTATCTGTGGAGCCATCGCCTGCAGGAATCTCAAGCTTAGCACCGTCCATGTCAGCACCAAACTCGATATCAATATCTTCTGTAACGCTGTCATTGTTAACAATAAGCTTAGAACCAGTGATGACAGGAGCATCGTCTTTAATGGTGACGTCAAGGGTAACATCATGCTCATTATCGAGCTCATCGTACACTTTTACAGTGACTTGACCTGTGGTTTTGTAGTCGGCATCGCTTCCGTCTACACCGTGGTCAACGTCTTTGTTAAGTTCGACTGTAATGCTGCCATCAGCGTTTACTGTTGCTTGACCAACAACTTCATCGCCTATTTTCACATCATATGTGCCCGTAGGAGCAGTGTTATCACCGAGCCAATCAGCTTTACTCACAGTAACACTTGCACCTGTGTCTGTACCGTCTTCGTTGGTACCTGTGCCAGCGGCAAGGCCTGCCTCACCAACCACAAAGCTAGTGTCGTCAAGAGTCGGGGCTGTAGCAGCTGTTGGGTCAATGGTCAAGGTAGCTGTGTCGGTATCACCGTCACCGTCGGTTACTGTATATGTAAATTCAAAGTTAGGTGTGCTATCGGTTACACTGTTAACTTTAGAGTCAAAGGTATAAGAACCATCAGGGCTTACAGTCAATGTACCGTAAGTATCATGCGTACCGGTTATGACACCTGTAGTGGCATTGGTGGTGAATGACCAACCGGAATCAGTAGAAGTTACGCCTGTAATGGCTTTATCAGCATAGCCGTCCGCACCTGCGGTATCATTGCTGAGTAAGCCGTTAGCCGCATCAACTTCAATAGTTGCACCTTCAGTTACTGTATTTGTATCCGCTACTGCGGTTGGTACAGAGTCACCGATGGTTACGGTTACTTGTACTGTGCCGGTATTTTGACCGTCAGTTACAGGCACATTAACAACGATGCTTGCTGAATCTTCACCTTCAGGGTGCTTGTAATTGTCATTTTGCGTGAAGATAAGGCTACCAGAGGCATCAAGCTCAAAGGTTCCGTAAGGATTGCTTGCATCGCCAATGTCTAACTTACCGTCTGCGCCCAAATCAAAGCGCTGACCTTCAGCAAGAGCTGTGGATAAAGTTACTACTTTATCAGTAACCATGGAATCATCATCAGAGGTTACGGTACCGGTTACGCCGTCACCTGCAGTTACGTCGGTAACGTTTAGGGTAAGAGTGCTCTCGGATACGTCGCCGTCTGCGTCTTTCATGGTGTAGTCAAATTCAAAGCTTACATTAGCATCGGTGCTGTTAGCGTTAGAGACAAAGGTATAAGAGCCATCTGCCTTAAAGGTAATAGTACCAGCGTCAGAAGTGAACTTGAACTTATCGCTGCCATCCACTGTCCAACCGGCAGGAGCATCAATGCCAATGACCACTTGACCGCCGTCTGCGCTGTCAGTTTCGTTGGAAAGTAAGCCGTTAGCCGCATCAACTGCAAGAGTTGCACCTTCGGCTACAGTACCAAAGTCTTCTTGAGCGGTTGGCTCAGAGTCACCGATGGTTACGGTTACTTGTACTGTGCCGGTATTTTGACCGTCAGT
>CAYJPR010000012.1:0-27440 GCA_964372075.1 uncultured Desulfovibrionaceae bacterium
ATGAGCGAAGCTTTGACTAAGAAATAACGCTTGGTTGTACGTTATGCTAAATGACACTTGGTCGCACATCCTGTAGCTGACAATATATAAAAACAGGCCGTTCAAAAAGGGCTGGATGCGAGGCAAGCGAAGCTTTTTGCGGAAGGAGTGTATGAATAATACTCGACTGGAGCAAAAAGCAAGCTTAACAAAGCAGACAGCCTTTTTTGGGCGGCCTGTTGAGTATTAGCTCTTGACAGAGCCCCAAGAAGGCATACTATACTTGTACTAGCATGTTTCAATTTTGGAGATATTATGACAGCCTTAGAGACAACGACGCCTCCCAATAAAAGCAGAGTTCTCATTGTAGACGATGCTCCAGAGAATATTCGTATTCTTGGCGAACTGTTGCGTGATAAATATACCATTATGTTTGCCCGTAGCGGAAAGGACGCTCTGCGCCTTGCCGATAGTACACAACAGCCCGATATTATTTTACTTGACGTTATCATGCCCGGCATGGACGGCTATGAAGTATGCACACGCCTTAAAGAGAACCCCAAAACCCATGATATTCCTGTTCTTTTCATCACAGCCCAAAGCAATGAAAAGGAAGAATCCCATGGACTTTCTCTGGGCGGCGTGGACTATATTTCCAAGCCTTTCCGCGCTTCATTGGTGCAATCGCGTGTGGACAACCAATTAGAGCTAAAAAAACACCGTGACCAATTGGATCACTTAGTACAAGAACGCACCAAGGAATTACGCTTAACCCAAGAAGCTACCATTGAAAGTATGGCAAGCCTTGCAGAATGGCGCGACCCAGAAACAGGTCTGCACATTAAGCGTACCCAAAAATTTGTGAAAGTATTAGCTGACTATATGGCTCAGCAAGAAAAATACGCCGCAGACCTAGACGAAAAAACGCGTGAATTACTCTATCTTTCTGCGCCTTTGCATGACGTAGGCAAGGTATGTATTCCCGATGCTATTTTGCACAAGCCAGGGCGCCTCACAGAAGAAGAGTTTGAAATGATGAAGGAACACACCACCCGTGGTAAGGCGGTGCTTTCTTCTCAGGACACCAAACTTGGTTCCAATTCCTTCTTAACCATTGCGCGCCTTGTGGCCTATTGTCACCACGAACGCTGGGATGGCAAAGGCTACCCTCAAGGCCTTGCAGGTGAAGATATTCCCCTCTGCGCACGTCTTATGAGTGTGGCCGACGTATACGACGCTCTCACCAGCCGTCGTGTGTATAAGCCTGCCATGCCCCATGAAAAAGCGAAATCCATCATCCTAGAAGGCTACGGTACGCAATTTGACCCCGGCGTGTGTGATGCTTTTATTGCTCTTGAAGAAGAGTTTAAGGCCATTGCCGTTCGTTATGCAGACAGCGAATCAGAAGAACAAGAAGCCTAGCAGGCTGTTGAAAAAGAACAGCCGGTTGAAAAAGAACAATCTACGTCGTCAGACTCGTTTTTTGCTCCAGTCGAGTACCAGAAGAGTACACTCCATCCGCAAAAAACTTTGTCTTCCTCGTATCTTATCCTTTTTGAACCGACTGTAAATATTGACTGCCAAGTAGCAAGCTGTTAAAAAAAAGCACGCCGAGGGTTTTGACCCAAAGCGTGCTTTTTTATTTTATAATAAGAATTACATACCAGCTGTAATAACCTTAACGCCGCCCATATAAGGCACCAGCACTTCAGGTAATACAATGGAGCCATCGGCTTGTTGACCATTTTCCAGCACAGCCACGAGGGCACGCCCCACAGCTAAACCGGAGCCGTTTAAGGTATGCGCAAATTGAGGCTTACCACCGGCTTTGGGGCGGAAGCGAATATCTGCGCGGCGAGCTTGGAAATCACCACAATTGGAGCAAGAAGAAATTTCGCGGTAGGCATTTTGTCCGGGCAACCATACTTCCAAATCATAGGTCTTGGTGGCACCAAAGCCCATATCGCCTGTGCACAGCACTATGGTGCGGTAGGCAAGGCCCAATTTTTCTAGCAAGCTCTCTGCATGTTTGCGCATAAGTTCTAATTGATTATAGGAATCTTCCGGATGGGCAAAGCGTACCATTTCTACTTTGGAAAATTGATGCTGGCGAATGAGCCCCTTGGTGTCTTTGCCATAGGAACCTGCTTCGGAGCGAAAACACGGCGTGCAAGCACAATAACCACGAGGAAGCATATCTTCTTCCATAACTTCGCCGGCATGAATATTGGTCAAGGGCACTTCGGCAGTGGGAATAAGATAATAGTTCCAACCGTCTAAACGGAATAAATCTTCTTCAAACTTAGGTAATTGCCCTGTGCCGGTCATGGTGTCGCGATTGACCATTAAAGGCGGAGCCACTTCAATATAGCCATTTTGCGCATGTTCGTTTAAGAAGAAAGCCGCCAAAGCTCTTTCTAATTTAGCAGCCCAGCCAAAGGAAACCACAAAGCGAGACCCTGCCAGCTTGGCGCCACATTCAAAGTCCAGCCCTTTCAAATCTGTACCCAGCTCCCAATGCTCTTTGGGGCTAAAGTCAAAGGTAGGCGGAGTTCCCCAGCGATGCACCTCTGGGTTATCTTCTTCATCCTTACCCACGGGCACACTTTCATGAGGCATATTAGGTACGCCCAAAAGCCATTCTTCCACCTTAGCCTTGGCGGCTTCGGTTTCCACATCTAAAGCTTTAATGCGCTGCGAAAGCTCGCCCATGGCCGCAATGCTTTCAGAGGCATCCTCACCGGCTTTTTTACGTTTGCCAATTTCAGCCGAAGCGGCGTTAAGTTGGCTTTTTAATTGCTCAACTTCAAGCAACAAGCGGCGGCGTTCTCCATCAAGGGTGAGAAATTCTGCCACGTCTAAGGAAGAATTACGCGCCTTTAAGGCCGTAGCTAAAGCTTCGGGATTTTTTTGTATAGCTTTCATATCTAACATATATGGTCTCCTTAACAGCCTTTTACAAAGTCAGTTTTTTACTATTTTTATGCCGTACCCAGAATGTATAAAAAGCACGCATCACTTTATGCTGGGCATTCTATACGGAACAAGGCCCAGCGTCTAGACTTGGTAAGGCCCTTGGAAGGTATTTTCGTATTTTTCTCTCTAAACACGTTTAAACTCCCACAAGTGCCCCCAGCATGGCATGTTGCCATTACGCAAAAAAATCTATATAGTTTAGAAATTCTCTAGAAAACGAGATAGCCTTATCTCAAAATTTATTCCCTGTTCTTATTGGAGGTTTCATGAAGTTCCCATCTTTTACAAAAATGCTTGGCCTTGCTCTGCTCACCTGTCTTTGTGCGGCATGCGGCCCTAGCAATACCGTACCTTTAACCTATCCTGTGAAAGAAGATGCCATTTTGCCAGCCCCCAGCGCGCCTCGCGTAGCTGTGGTTATCTTTGACGATAAACGCACTCAAGCACACCTTGGACAGCGTAGCGACAGCACCACCTTTGTGGGCACCACTTCTGTCACAGAATGGATGAGTCGCTCTTTTGCAGAAGCCCTACGCACTCGCGGCATGCAAGTGTCCTTGGCCAATACCTTACAAGAAGCCCAAGCCAGCGGTATGACCTATATTATTACCGGCGCTGTGAACGAAGCAGTGCTCAATGAAGCTTCCATGGCAGAATTACAAGCAAAAATGCAAGCTGAATTCACCGTGCGCGGCGCAAGTGGTGTACTCATTAAAGAAAGCATTGCCGCCAGCCAAAGCACTGCCGGCCTTATTACCACAGGCACAGCCACAGAGCTTATGCAAAACACGGTGCAGGAATTGTTGCGCCCTGCTGTGGAAAAAGTAGCCAGCGCTGTAGGCGCACATTAGGCTTATGCCCACACAAAAACATGGTTTACTCACCCCGTATGCGCTGATTCTTTTGGCGCCTACGGGGTTTTTTACGCCCTTTAACAAAAGGCATTGCTTGCCCATATATCTTTGGGGCTTTCTTTTGCTTGCCTGTATGCTATTTTTTTTAGGCTTTAGCTCCACAGCCCATGCTCTCACGCCCCCTATACCCAGCACCTCAGCCACAGCATCACTCACCTTTTCCTATGCCAAGGGCATTGATGGTAAAGATGCCAGCTCCATGGTAAAAGCCTTAGTGTATGAAAAAGCCCTACGCGAAATGTATGGAAAAATACGTTCACAACGCGTTTTAGCCTTTGCCACGCAACAAACCTTAGCCCAAATGGCGCTGGTGGCAGAGCTTTATACAGAAAGCTTTACCCAGCAAGGGGGCTTACAACAAGGCAGTGGCACTGTGCATGTGCGCGTGGTTTTATCTCCCAAGGAGGAAGCACAGCACATGCAAAAAGCTCTCAGCCGTCTTTTGCCAAAGCAAAGCCTCATTGACATGCGCTTGGAATGGCTCACAGCCTTGAGCGCTTATGCAGAGCAAGGGGAAGATATGTTATTGTATGCCTCCGGTATAAAAGCGTCTACAACGCAAGACATGCAATATTCTTTGCAAGAAAAAGCAGCCAAAATAGGACGTAGCCTTGAAGCCCTTTGGCTGGTAGACAAAGCCTTGGAGCATTTTAATGAAATATGGCGTACACCGCATGAAGTTATGGAGCTTATGCAACAGGCCTTAACCTTGGCGCCGCATTTACCTCTAGTTTGGACTTGCCTTGGCGAAGCGCAATTGCTTCTGGACGAGCCTAAGGCCGCCTTGCAAAGCCTTGATGCAGCTCTGAAACTTGAGCCCATGCGCGGCCGTGCTTTATATATTCGAGCTTTGACCTATTTACGCTTGCAACAGCCTTCTTTAGCTAAAATAGACATCAATGCAGCTCTCACTGTTCAGGCAGAAAATGCTCATTGGCTGGAAGCTCGAGGCGCCACCCATAAGCTTTTAGAAGAGTATGAAGCCATGTGCCACGACTTCACCAAGGCTTGTGCCTTGGGACAATGCCAAGGCCTGCAAAATGCCAGAGCGAGGCAGTGGTGTTTGCCAAATGCTGATCACGCGCAATAAGGCACTTCATAGTTTTTTGAGGAAATATAATGGCTCAAGATATTCTTATTAAAGTCTACGGACATATTTGGCCGGTATCTGAAGATATAGTGGAAGCACTGCGTCCGCACTTTCCGGCCTCTGAGCATATGGATGCTGAAGAAATGCTGGAATATGATAAGGACATGCTTCGCCTTGCCTATGAAGGTATTTATTTAGATATGGAAGAAATTTTACCCATCATACAGCGTTTTTTACAAGCCGAAAGTCAAGGTAAAATTGATTATATTGATGTGGAAGCCTGGACCCTCACAAGGCATAGCATACAACAAGGCCTTATGACGGTAAGCTCTACTTCTATTAATAGTGTGATGGATTATTCCGGCTTTTAACAGGGCGTTGAAAAAGTGCTGTCTGCTTCATTAAGCTTGCTTTTTTGCGCTGCTCTCGATTTCTGTAAGGTTCGCAAGCTCACCTAACATAAACGCACGTTGTGCGCCCGTTGGGTCGGTCTTCAGTCGAGTATGTTTGAATACACTTAAAGTCCCATATGTCCGGACATAAAACGGGCCACATTTTCTGCATCAAAATATTTTTCAGCCCTCATTCTGCCTTTGGCGCCCATATGCGCTATAAGCCCAGGCGCTTGAATAAAGCGCTCTAAAGCCTCAGCCAAGGCGGCAGGGCTTTGTGGCGGCACTAAGAAACCATTTTCTCCGGGCTGTACAGCCTGCCTACATCCTGCCACATCACTTACCACAGCGGCGCGGCCCATGCTCATGCCTTCCAATATGGCGCAAGGCATGCCCTCTCGCCAAGAAGGTAGTACCATGACTGAAGCCCCTTTAATATGCGGACGCACATCTTGGCAATGCCCTAAATATTCAATGCTGCCCTCTTGTTGCCAAGCCAGCACCTGTTCCACTGGCACAGCCCCGCCGCCTTGTTCAGGCGCACCCAAAATTTGAAAGCGCGCTTCAGGGTAGGAGCCTTTTAAAATTCGAGCAGCCAGCACAAAGTCTTGTAAGCCTTTGGCCTCTAAAAGGCGCGCCATAAGTAAGAATGTGGGCACAGGTGGATAGCTGGGCACATAGGTAAAATGCCGAATATTTACCCCTGTACCGCGGCAAAGCAAACATTTTCCTTCCGATGAAGGCGCAACCATGCCTTGTGTCAGAAAATATTCCTTGTCTTCAGGATTTTGAAAAAATATTTTTTGCGTACGGCGCAAAGCAGAAGAGTACAAAGCTTGCACCAGTAAACGCAGTGCATTACGCCGTAAAGAATGGCTTTTTTCAAAAGTATAGCCAAGCCCGGTAATGCATGCATAGAAGGAGATTTTTTTTAAAGGAATTTTCTGACGTCCATCCTTGCGAAACTTTGGCAAAAAGCGCAATGCGAAAGCTGAATAAACAATGGACTTAATAGTAAAGGCAAAGATTTTATCCGGCCTTTCCTCACCCAAGAGTTGCCAGAGCACACGCAGGCTTTGCCACTCACGCCATGGGTTTAAAGACCGGCGCTGCAAGGGATAGGTTAAAACCTCAATGCCCCCTTGGCTTAAAGCATGCAATGCCTGCACATCTTTTAAGGGCGCCCCGTCAGGCACAGCCACCAGCACTTCATGCCCCTCGCTGACCAAGGTACGTATGAAGGTGCCCCAAAAGGTCAGCATAGAACGCGCTTGATTACCTATAATGAGAACTTTCATATATTAAAGAGGGTAGAAAAGAATGAGAGGTAGCTACCTCGAGGTCCGTGAGCGGCCCCGTGGAAATTTCATGCGTAGCCACATAAGCCCTAGAGCCAAGCCTCCGGCTACTCCGGTCAAAGAGGCTACCGTAATAAGTATGAGCAAGGAAATATCCCAATGTCCCAGCACTTGTTCCAAGGGTAAATCTATGCACAGCATCACTGCCACAGCGCACGTATGCACCACCATGGCCGGCCACACATGGCCCGTAAGCTTTACCCCCATATAGCCTAATAAGACGCAAAACACGCCGCTAAAGAGCATGCGTAAAGACAGCACATGTTCCACCATGGCCGCTGTTACCTGCGCGCTGTCTTGCAGAATATTTGCCGCATAAAAATGCATCACCGTATAAAATATAGCGCTTAATACGAAAAGCACTGTCATGGGGGACGCAAAGCGTAAGAGAATATTTAACCACATGCCCTTAGGCCTTCCTCACATCACTTTCTAAAAAATCTGCATAAGCGCCGCGCAGGCCTTCTTCTAGAGCAATGCTAGGCTTCCAACCCAGTTTTTCAATTTTAGTAATGTCTAAAACCTTACGCATGGTGCCGTCGGGTTTGCTATCATCCAGTAAAATAGAGCCGGTATAGCCCACCACTTTAGCCACCAATTCTGCCAGCTCTAAGATGGTAATGTCTTCTCCGCAGCCCACATTCACATGCTCGCTGTGGCTATATTTGTCCATAAGCACGAGGCAGGCTTCGGCCAAATCATCCACATGCAAAAACTCGCGACGCGGCGTCCCTGAACCCCAAATCCATACTTGCGGCACATCGGCCACCTTTGCCGCATGAAAGCGCCCTATAAGAGCCGGAATAACATGGGCATTTTCCGCATGATAATTATCTCCGGGGCCATATAAATTGGTGGGCATGGCAGAAATGGCGTCAAAACAGTATTGCTTACGATAGGCCGCGCACATTTCTAAACCTGCAATTTTAGCCAGCGCGTAGGCCTTATTGGTGGGCTCTAGCGGGCCTGTAAGCAAGTATTCTTCTTTAATGGGTTGCGGGCATTGCTTGGGATAAATGCAAGATGAGCCTAAAAAAAGTAATTTTTTGGCCCCATGGGCATAGGCATTATGAATAAGGGCATTTTGCATTTGCAAGTTTTCATAAATGAAAGAAGCAGGATAGGTATTATTGGCATGAATGCCACCCACCTTAGCCGCGCATACGAAAACATATTCGGGCTGTTCTTTGGCATAAAAAGCTTGTACGGCTGCAAAATCGCATAAATCTAACTCTGCGCGACTTTGAGTAATAATATGTGTATGCCCTTGACTTAAAAGAGCACGCACCACAGCTGACCCCACAAGGCCTCTATGCCCTGCCACAAAAATTCGTGATTGTTTTTCCATGTGTCACCTAAGATTCTAATCTGCCATAAGCATCATCAAAGCGAACAATGTCATCTTCTGCTAAGTAAGATCCAGATTGAATTTCAATGAGAATCAATGGAATAATTCCTGGATTTTTCAATCTATGTATGGCCCCTTGGGGAATGTAGGTAGATTGATTTTCTGTTAGCAAAATAACTTCATCCCCTTTGGTCACTTCCGCAGTTCCGCTGACAACCACCCAATGCTCGGCCCTATGATAGTGCATTTGCAAGGAAAGCGTTGCGCCAGGTTCCACCACAATGCGCTTTACCTGAAAGCGAGCATCCTTAGCAAGACTTTCGTACTGTCCCCAAGGTCGAGCCACAGTGCGATGATATAATGCTTCATTGCGCCCTTGAGATTGTAAGGCTGCAGCTATGACTTTCACATCTTGCGCGTATTTTTTTTGCGCCACCAGCACAGCATCGGCTGTTTCTACCACCACAGCATCTTCTAAACCTAAGGTAGCCACTAAGCGTCCTTCTGAATGCACATACGAATTACGCGTTTTTAATGCAAGCACATCGCCACTGAGCACATTGCCCATGGGGTCTGCATCCCCCACTTCATAAAAAGATTCCCAAGAGCCCATATCATTCCACTGCACCTGTAAGGGCACCACAGCGGCTTTTTGGGTATGTTCCATGACAGCATAGTCAATGGACTGGGCCTCGCATGAAGAAAAAGAAGTGGCGTGAGGCCGCATAAAGTCTTTATCTTGCTGGCGCTGTTGCCAAGCATGGCGGCACAAATCCACCATATCGGGCATATATTTACCAAGCTCAGTTAAATAAGCCGAAGCGCTGAAAAGGAACATGCCGCTATTCCACAAGTACCCGCCTTGATCCAGCATTTCTTTGGCTTTATTCAAGGGGGGTTTTTCTACAAATTGACGCACTCTGAACACTTGCGGTGCATCTACAAAAGGATTGCTGTCTTGCTCAGTGATGGAGTCGCCGCACTCTATATAGCCGTAGCCCGTTTTGGGCCCCTCAGGTGTAATGCCAAAGGTCACAAGAAAACCTTCACGTGCCGCAGGTGTGGCGGCTTCTACAGCCTGCAATAAAGCGGTGTCTGGCTTCACTATATGGTCAGAAGGTAAAATAAGCACCAAGGGCTCGCCACCATCTTCCAAGGCCGCAAGGCATGCCATGGCAATGGCCGGCGCGGTATTACGTGCCTCAGGCTCTAAGATAATGCGAGGCTGGCGAATACCTGGAATATGCAAGTGCTGAATGCTACCCGCCACATAAAAACGGTATTCTTCATGGCAAAGCACTATGGGCGCCCCTAAGGAACGCTCATGCTCTCGCTGTAAATGTTGGATGCGTTGAAAGGTTTGCTCAAAAAACGTAGGGATATTTTTTTGATATTGTACAAATTGCTTAGGGCAATGAGTACGCGACATGGGCCACAGACGTGTTCCACTTCCACCACAAAGAATAACAGGATACAGCATAATTACCTCATCTCAGATACATTACCGTGAATACAATTTTCAAAACATGCCAGTATTCTTATATAGTGTCAATAAAAGCCTCTTTCTTACGCAAGAAGCCAAGACGGTCCTCGTTTTGCTTCATTGCCTCTCAATAAAGATTAGGCTACACTGCCTTCATGACGCACTATAGTCCTAAGCCCAAAAGACCTTTTGTCTGGAGAAAGCCAGAAAGCATACGCATTGCCCTAGAGCGCTTTTTGCGCCGTTCCGGTAAGCCGGAAATTGTTATGCTAAATAATCTTTGGCAGCATTGGGATATGGTCATGGGTCCGGACATTGCCGCCTTAGCTTGCCCCCTTGGCAGCAAAGCCAACCCCGGTGTTAAGGCCAGTAAGCTACAGGGCACACATTCCCCTCAAGAAAAAGCACAGCACACGCTGTTGCTGGGCGGCGAAGACACCATGACCTTGCAAGATATTTCTTATATGCAACATGAAATTTTAGAGCGCGCCAATGCTTTTATGGGGCAAGAGTTTTTCTCTTCCATTAAGGTACATCTCACCTTGGACAAAAAACCCCTCGACCAAGAAATTCAGCCCAAAGAATTTCTTCCTGTACAGCTACCCTCTGTGCCTTTAAGCGGAAAATACCTTAAAGATATGCCCATGGACTCCCCTGTGGCGCGTTGCTATGCGCTCTTTGCACAGCGTAGTGGCTAGCAAAGCCTTGAAAATCCCGGCCTAAAAAAAGCCCCTGTATATACAGAGGCTCAAAATTTCCTTTCGTAAAAGCTCTTTTTACAACCTAACCTTGATCTTTCAAAGCTTGTTGCTTTTCTATATATCTTTGTAACTTTTTGGCCTGTTCAAAATCAGGGTCCAATTTTAAGGCCACATTTACCGCTTGGGTGGCCTTGGGGTACTTTTGCCACTCAAGGTAGAGGCGCGAAATATTAAAATACAAATTAGGGTCATTGCGCAGATATTTAGAGGCGCGCAAATAGTACACCTCTGCAGAAGAAAAACGACGTAAATGACGCAGGGCAATGCCGATGCTATTATACAAGGGCAATGAATCTTCACGTAAATCTAAAGCTTCGGACAAAAATTCCACCGCTTCTTCATACAGCTTAGCCTCCAATAAAGCTTGCCCCATATTGCCCATGAGCTCTACATCTTGAGGGTGTTCACGCTTTAACACGTTGAAGGTATTAATACCCTTTTGCGGATTAGAAGAAGTGAGTTCTTCCTTACCACGTTCAAAAGTGGCGCGCTTTTTCTCTTCCAAAAGCCTTTGGGCTTCTATGGCTTCTTGTTGCGCATGCTCAGCAAAGCACACTTGTAACTCTTGCATGGTTTGCGCCAGCTGCGCTTCATTGCCAGGGGTATACTCCAAAGCTGTGGGAAAAATTTGACGCACCAAGGCATCACCTTTTAAACACTCTACAGCTGTGATTAAAAGATCCACAAATTCTTTGCGCTCAGATTTCATAAGACTGCCGCGCATAACATTCAGGGCATTTTGTACCGCTTGTACCGAGGGCTGACTCTTGCCTTGTTTTATATTACTTGGTACTTGCCTAAGCCCTTGGCGTGCATTTGCAATATGTGCTGACATAAGATCTCCAACGTTAAATTCCCAGATATAAATCTAGCACCAAACACAGACAAAGTCTAGAAAAATACTAGAATAATAAAACAAAATTTTTTTTCGTCCTTGACAGAATCTTAAAATGGATGCTAAAAAAGGACCCATGGCGCTTAGTATATATGGCGTCTAAAAAAAGTATCTAAAAAAGTATCTGCCAAACATTTAGCAGACAAGCTTTTTTGCTATGGTAACAGTACTTACTAACGATATATGACACAGGAGACTATTATGGGTGTAGAAGGTAACGGGCATTCTATGGAAAATGTATGCCTAAAACATGACAATGGCCCTGACTTAAGCTTTCAAGGGCGCCTCTTTGCCGAATCCTCTTGGTTTGACGAAGAAAGCGGAACCTTAACTCGCCAAAAGCTCTATGTTACTGACAACAAAGAACAAGTATACTATATCGTGCGCGGCAATGGCCCAGAGCGTAGCCGTAGCGCGTATAAATTGGCCGTAAAGGGCGATCACTGCATTATTCAAAATGGTGCCACAGAAATGGTACTTCAATTTGATATGCTTATGCTGGCTGTGCGCCAATTGTGCGGCTTAGATGCAGACGCAACCCCTTCCCTTTGTATGGTGGAAGAAATGCTTAAGGCAGCCAACTCCTAAACTGTATTTTAGCCACAAAAAAAAGGACATGGTTTTTCCATGTCCTTTTTTTATGCTCTAAAAACCATTACGATTGTATGCGAGGCAAAGCGCGAACTTCTGTGGAATTTTGCACAAAATAAAAAGCAAAGGTCCAGATTTTTAACTGCGCATCGTATTTTCGCACAAAGTACGACGTCGTATAGTAAAATTCCTTCATTTGAGGAGACATGACCTCATAATATTTATACAGAGTTTCACGCTTTTCAGCATCCCAACCATAGGTGCCAATGCGTAGCATATGCTGCATAAGGCGCAAAAATTGAAGCCCCCCACTATCATTACCCTCTAGGGCTGCAAATTGCAAAATAACACCGCGCACAAGATCTTTTTCCATGGGCATTTGCAGAGTAACGCCATAGCCATAATCATAGCTATACTGCCCCTCAGCAAAGCTCGCCCCCTCAATGGCCACCTTATCATGGGCGCCTCTATGCCAAAAGCGTAAAAAAGAAGGCCAGCTAAAATCCGGCTTAAGCTGTATTGCCATCTGCGCATCAGAAAGTACACGCACCCCGGAAAGATGTTTATCTGTGGTATCGCAAGCCGTGCCAAAGCAGACAAAGACAAGCAACACACACACAGCCAAAGGCCGAAACAACAAGCGGTAATGAACAGGGGGCGAACAAGACATGATAGCTCCTTTTTCTGACTTATTTAGTGGCGGCTTTTTCAAAGGGTGGCGGGGGGCGCCAGTACCAGAAAAGAATCAATAAGGGTATGAGTCCCACACCTTCAGCCACTAAGCGCGGCACATGAGGCATAAGGCCCCACCAAAGGCCAAAGGCAAGGGCTGGTACGGTTAACACCAAGAGCCATTGTCTTGCCAGCATGGGCCTCGCGGCGTATTGAAAATAGCTCACCGTACATACTGCCACCCAAAGCTTGGTAAGGGTAATGGCAAGGGCCGCCCCTTCCAAAGGCCATCTAGCCGTTAAATAGGCGCACAGTACAATGTTGACCACCAATCCGGAAGAGTAAAAGACCAAAAGCAATTTGGACTTGCGCATACTCATCATGGCATAAGCAGCTAAATTATGCAAAAAGGCCGTGGCTATACAGGGGGTTAAAATTTGCTGTGCAGTAACGGCAATGGCATAATGTTGCCCATAAATAAGCGTTAAAATCCTGTCGCTTTCTACGCAAATAAGATAAATAATGGGCATACACGCAGCCCAAAGGGTGCGCGTGGTTTGCCCTGCTAAAGCCTGAAAAGCAACCCTGTCACTATCCCATAATTTAGCGAGCATGGGATAAACCACCTTGCCAAGCAAGGCCGAAGAAACCAAAATGGAAAGTCCGTCCACCACTTCCCAAGCCACACTATAGGCACCCACGGCGGCGTCACCGCCAAATTTTTTCAGAAAAAATACATTGAGTTTGTTATAGAAAATGGCACAAATGGAAATACCGGTAAAGATAAGCCCTTTGCGCATTTGAAAAGCAATATTTTTTACTTGTTGCCAGCCTAAAGGGCGTAAAGGATTTCGCCCCAAAGCCTTCACAGAAATACACAGGAGCAAAAACGCTTCTAAGGGCTTAAATAAAGCTATATATATAACAGGCGCTTCAAGAAGAATAAGACCAATGCCCGTACCAATACCCAGCAAAGAAGCCGGTATGCGTATGCGCATTTCCACATCTTGCCGCCCTCTGGCTTGGCACAGTGCGAAAAAAGAATTCACCACCGCCTCTAGTCCTAAACCTGCGGCAATGGCCATGACAGTAATTTGCAAATCCTGACTATAGCCCTGCCAGGAGGTGAAAAGCCACGTACAGCTCAGCGCCACTGTCAAAAGAGCAAATTTAAGCCATGTGATTTCACCAAGGAGTTGTAAAGGGCGGGCCTCGCGGCGAGCAAAAGAAGAGATAAGAAAGTGATTAAGGCCCACATCGGCCACTTGGCGTACAATATATCCAAAGGACAAAGCCAGCATAATCTGTCCCAAGGTTTCGGGACTATGTCTGGCCAGCACAATGGTGAAGGTTGTCCACAAAACATCGCGTGTCCATTGTCCACCCAGCACGTAGCCAAGGCGTTGCGGTATACTTTTTAATTTTGCCATAGGGCCCCTAAAAAAAATACTCCCCTAAAAAGCTTAGGGGAGTACCATAAACAAACAGATTAATTGGCGCTAAATTGCACAACAGCCTTAAAGCCGGGCTTTAATTGCAATGCTTTATTGGGAATGGTGAGTTCCACTGTAAAGTAAGAAGGTTGCGCCACGTCTAAGCTGGAGCTTGTCCAAGCAATTTGCGACACGGTTGCTTCAAAAACTTTATCATTTAACGAAGGAATAGTTACCGAGGCTTTATCACCCACTTTTATACGACCAATTTCCCCTTCATACACTTGCACTTGAATACCCATGGGATCCATTTTTCCCACCAAAATGGGGGCAGAGCCGGCGCCTAGTTGAGCACCTAATTCTGCATGGGGAGCCACAGAAAGCACATGGCCAGCCATGGGGGAAGTGAGCACCAATAATTTAGGCAATTCACCACCACTGGTGATGGGGGTACCAAAGTATTCACTCAGCTCATCCAAGCGCTGTTCAAAAGCTTGTTCTGACTTTTGCAAGGTTTGTTGCATGAGCTCTATGCGCTCTTGCAAAAACTTCACTTCACTGGCGCTACGCGCAGAGGCTTGGCTGGAGCCAAGACCGGCAGAGGCCAGCTGACGAGCCTTATTGCTTTGCGCTTTAAGGCTTGCAAGGTCCCCTTGTAAGGTAAGAATTTGAGCTTTGGTGCCTTCGGTGCCGGCCCCTTGAAGCAATTCTTTTTGCAAGGCTCTTTTAGCTTCATCGGTCAAAGAATACTTCATGAGCACTTCATTGGCAGCCACTTCCTGTCCGGGGCTTACCAAAAGTTCTTCCACTATGCCGGCAAAGGGAATAGCCTTAGCGCGCGTCACCATGCTCACAACCTTGCCACTTAAAATGGTGGTTTGCACTTCTTCGGCGGCTTGAGCGGCGGAGCTAAGTACAAGCGCTGCCATAACAGCACAAGTATATAAACAGCTCTTTAGGGTAGTTCTCATTTAAAAGACCTCCTTGGCTGGTAAGCCAATATAACGCTCTTTTAATACGCCTGCCACATGCATCCACTCAATCTGCGCTAATTTATATTCCAGCTCAGCTTCCACATGCGCAATGCGTGCTTCTAACAGAGCCTCTTGTCTATTGGCCAGCTCTGGGAATTGCACAATGCCTTCCTTAAAGTTAATGGCAGCTTCTTTTTCTTGCATTTTAGCCACAGCTAAGGTTGTTCCGGCAATTTTTAAGCTGGTTTCAGCCAAGTGCACTTTTTGCTGTGTTTCTATCCACGTATTGGAATATTCTGTACGAGCGTGATTTTGCTCTTGGAAAGCCTTGGCTTTTTCCATACGCGCCGACTGCACACCGCGATATCTGCGGCCCCAATCAATGAGGGGGAAGCTAAAAGTCATATGCACAAAGGTATCATCGGTACCATGAGGAGGCTGATATTGACCATCCGGAGGGCTTTGATTCACGGTTAAGTTCATGTCAGGAATATATTCCGCCCAGGCCACCATGATATTGTAGTCCAAAAGCTCCACTTGAGCGCGTAATAAAAGCTCTTCTTCTGTGGTTTTCCAACGTTCTTCCCACATAAGACTAGAACCATTAAAGTCGCCAATAATATCTGTGGCATCCTTGGTGCTGATATTCAGCTTATGATTCATATCCACACCGGCTAAAATCTTTAGCTTGGTGCGTAACATGGTATTTTCAATTTGCGTACGCTCCACCTTGAGAGAAGCTTCACGCTCTTTTTGTATGGCAAGATCCAGCGCAACACCTTGTTGACCGTCCACTGCTTCCAATTGCTTCCAATACTTCGTCACCTTTTCAGTCAAAGGCACAAGGCCTTTTTGAATTTCAAGAACCTTTCTTTGGGCCTCTAGGCGCTGAAACATGCTGGCTATTTCGGCAATGGTTTCACCAATGGCCTTGCGGTGCGTAGTAATGGCTAAATTCACCATGGCTTTACGAGCTTGGTGATTAAAATAGGTAGATACGGGGTTGGGGAAAGCTGCGTTAAAGCTTACATCAAGCTCTGTGCGCCCATAATTAGAAGGAGTATCAGAGCGCCCCATATTATAGTTGGTAAGGTTGTTAGACACCACCAAACTCATGCGCGGCTCCGGTAGATATTCCCACACAGCCGAGGTAAGATCTAAACGCTTAATTTCAATATCCACCGCAGAGTTCACCAACATGGGGGACTGCTGAATGGTTAAATATACGTAGTCATTAAAGGTAAAAACTTTGTCTGCATTGTACAGACTAGGTACAACAGCTTCTAGTTTTTCTTTATGCTCTATAGGCACACCGGGAGACTCTTGCAACCAGTGGCGCGCGTCCTGTTCAGGCGCACTCATACCCGCTTTTTGCGAAGCACAGCCAGAAGACAGTCCCAAGGCCACCAAGATGGCACAAGGTGCAACTTTTTTTGTCAAAAAAGACTTCATTCCTTCCTTCATTTTCCCTTCCCCATATAGCTTTATAAAATAAAAGATATATTTTTTGCAGTAAGCAAAACAGTTCCCTTGGGGCACAAAATTTGTGCACTGAGATTTAGGCCCTGTGCTTCTTCCAAAAGCACCTGCCACTGAAGTGTTACTGCCAGCCCTGATTGTCCACACACAATTTCAGCGCTTGAAGCAGTTGTTTCTTGTTTTTTTTCAGTCTCCCTTCCTAAAAGAGACGAGCACCAGCGCAACTGCTCTATACTCTGCAAAGTCAAGTGTTTAGCCGGACATCTTTCAGCTTGCACACTTTTTTGTAAAAGCTCCAAAAGCTTTGACACGCCAATATAACGCAAGGCGTCTTTCTTTGCAAACTTTTTCCCTTCCTGAGGGTCTTTCCAAGCCCCTTGTAGCTCACAGGTCGCATGTTTTTCTACGATTTGCGCTGCTCCTTGCTCTTGCCCTTCCCATAAGGCCTGAGGAGAAGCTGATTGAGCCACCAACAGCATACGCGCACCTGCGGCTTTTTGCCAGAGGTCTTGAGCGCGCCCCTCGGCAGATAAAGCCCGTAGTGAAAGTTCCACAGAGCACTCTTGCCCCGCCCTTGCAGCAAACTTTTGCTCTCTGGGCTCCCAAAGATTTCCGTAAGTTTCAAGGCGCCCCTCTCGAGTGACGCCCTCAGGGCCTTGCGTAATAGCAGATACAGCTTGCGGTAAAAACTCCACCGCATCCATACCCACACAAGAGAGCCAAGGAAAAGGCAAAGTTACACCGGCATATAAAGCTGAGAGAAAATGCTCTGTAGTAAGCCCTGGCGCGCGTTCTGAACTTTTCATAGATGGAGCCATAGACGGGGCCGCAGGCGGGGCCGTAATCGAGGTCAGAGACGGGGTCCAGGGCATAACATAGGCCGAGAAATGGCAATGACTCTGTATACGCTCAACATAAGCCCCCTGCTCATTTTCTACAGGGGCAAGAGCATAAGACTCAGTAAACATTTGTCCTTGCCAGCTCATATTTTCCTGCAACGTTGCCAGCGTATTTTCTGCGCGTTGCCAAAGCCCATAAGACTCTTTAGCGCACCAAAACCATCGCGCAAAATATAAAGCCAGCTCTTGTGCACTCATAGCGTTTTGCGCTTTTTGAGGCGTGAAATCTTGCGCACAAAGCACAAGGGGAATATGCAACATGCGCACAGAGCAGGAAATATTTTTCTCTATTTGCTGCTTTTGCGTCCAGTGTTGCCAAAATTTTTCTATGCTTTCCATGGCCGGTTGCGCCGTGAAAGCCGCTCCTCCTCCTGTACCTTGTGCAGAAAGAAGCGTCAGCACGGAGCCCACAGTGGCTTTTTCTAAAATATTTTTTTCAAAGGCACGCAATAAAGGCGTATCGGAGGGGGAAGTAAGCTCTTGCAACACAGCCCCTTCCACCAAGTGAAGCACCGTATGTATATGCAGTTCTTCTGAAAATTCCTCTTGCGTATGCACTTCTACGTGAGCACCAAGAGCTTGTAAGCGCTCTTGCGTAGCCTGCGAAGGAGCATGGGCAAAAGCCACTGGTGGCGCGTAAAAAATCATACGGCATGCGCTTGTAGCCAAAGTATCCAAGGCCGCAAAGAGCTCTTGCCCCTTGGCGGCGCAAAGCACAAGTACAGTTTTTTTCTCCACCCGTTCACAAAGCACGCTGGGCCATGGCATAGCTTCCCATTGAAAGGCGGCCCCTTTGGCGCTACTCATTCCCCGCAAACATTGTAGACTAGGCAGTACATCCCTAGCCGTCATGGGCTGTACCTCTTGCCCCGTTCCGTGCGCTTGTGCGCTCTCTTCAAAAACAAAGCCTTCTTCACCCTGTTTTGCACGCAGACCGGCCACCACATTGGCAAGGTCAAGAATGGTTGCCACATGCAATACATCTTCAATGCGCAAACGGATGCCAAAACGTTGCTCCACCTTCATCATTATGGAGGGGAAACGATTGGAGCGTAAAGCCAGCTCATGGCGTAAATCCATATGCGGACGCAAAATTTCCACGGCTTTATCTGCCGCTTCGGCAAGAATGGGCAAAATATCTTGTACATGGGCAGGAATACTTGGCGCGTCTACTTGTACTGTAGCCTCTTTTACATCAACCTGCTCACATGCATTGGCGTAAGTATTTTCTGAAGCCTGCTCTGAAGCTCGCTCTGAAGCATGGTCATACGAACTTTGCGTAACAGCAGTGAGATTTTTCACCGGAATATGCCCCAAGGCATAAAGCTGAGCCACAGCGGCGCGCATGGTTTGTACTTCGGCATTTTTCAACGAAACAGGAATACATACAGCCCGCGGCTCAATTTCTTTTACCAATCCGCAAATATTGTCTGCAGAGCCAAATTCCACAAAATGGCGAATGTCAAACCTATCCCACATGGTGCGTACACAATCCACCCAGCGCACAGTGTTTTCATCTAGGTCTGCAATATATTGTACAATGCCTTCCTTATCTGTGGGGTAAAGACCTGCTGTTACATTGCTCAGCACAGGCATGGTGGGCACCATGGTAGGAAGGCCCAAAAGCCCCTCCACAGCGCTTTGGCGCAACACACGCAAATGAGGATGGTGAAAAGCCATGTTAATAGGCAAGGTTAAAGCCGGACATTTTTCTTTGCGTAAAATACGTCGCGCCTCAGCAAGCATTTCTTTTTTCCCGCCTAACATGAATTGTGTGGGCGTATTATGATTAGAAATGTGCAATTCCGGAAATATTTCCAGTATTTTTTGCACCTTTTCATAAGATCCATACACGGCCATCATACCCATACCGTCTGTAGCGTCGCGCTCAAGCCCATCTATATAGACGGCGCGTCTATCAAATATTTGCCACGCAATTTCAGGAGAGTACGTTCCCGCAAGACAGAGCCCAATAAGCTCGCCCAAAGAGTGGCCTGACATAAGGTGCGGCGCAAAGCCCAGCGATTGTAAGTAAGCTGCTTGTGCATATTCCACAAAGAAAAGATAGGGCATTTGCCAGCGCGTGCACTGGATTTTTTCCATATCTGTCTCATCCATAAGGCTCAAAATATCCCACGAGGCCACCGCAGCCAGCCTATCCATGACCTCACGCGCAGCAGGGAAAGTATCATACAAAGCCCTCCCCATGCCGGGCCATACCGAGCCCACGCCGCCACACGTAATAGCCACCTTGGGCCCTTGGCCTAAAAGAGTATCTGCCTCTAACCACAAGCCCTTGGCACGTAGGGCCTCTACATCTTCTGCACTTGGCTGCATGGGCACAGAGGTAAGCTCTTGCATAAAGCGCGGTGTGGTGGCACCAAGACGATACTTTTGCCCATTATGCTGTATTTCAGTCATATAGACGCCATTTTCTGTATAGACACAGGGCGTAGAAATATCGTGCGTTTTTTGAGCAGGGCTTGGGGACTGTTGCGAAGGTATTTTTTCCATGAGCTTTCCATTTTTCTACTGGGGATTACTGGGGACAACTGGGGACAACTGGGGATAACGGGCTAATAGGGTAATTTTTTTGCCGTTGCGCAAGTTTAGGCTACTTTTCCCTTTCTGTCCAGAAAGCTCTCCCCAAAGCCATTACAGTAAGATACAAAAAAATATGCCTCGTCCTAGAGCCTCAGCAACACTTGCACAAAATACCCGAGCCCTGTATAACTTCTTGCCAGACAGCCTTTTTTATAGTAATTGGCACAGTTCAAGTAAACACCGTACAAAGGCCAAAACCGCGTTTTTTGCCTTTTAGTAATACATTCAGCATATTACAAATTTCAATTTGGGAGACGGCATGGATAAAGAGCAAGATTTGAACACCGGTAGCGAAGAAAATCTTTCCACTGAGCAAGAAAAAGCTCTCGAGGAGCAAAATTCTTCAAAAGGGTTCGGTCGTATGCGCAACAAGCTTTCCTTTGAGCGCCTTGTGGCCATGGGGGCCTCCATGGGGATGCGTAATCCCCTTTTCCTCTGTCACGACCGTGCAGCCAAGGCCACTACCAGCATTGAAGGTGCTGATTATTTAAATTTCTCCACCTATGACTACCTTGACCTGAACGGCCATCCGGAAATCACCCAAGTGGTGACAGAGGCCGCAGTTAAATTTGGTACCTCTGCCGGAGCCAGTCGCCTTGTGGGCGGAGAACGCCCCCCGCACCGTGAATTTGAAAAAGCCATTGCAGATTTGTATGAAGTGGAAGACAGCATTGTCTATGTAAGCGGTCATGCCACCAACGTCTCCACCTTGGGCTTTTTATTTGGTTCGCGCGACCTTATTTTGCATGACAACTTGGCCCACAACTCTCTTATGCAGGGAGCTAAACTTTCCGGCGCCACACGTCTTGCCTATACACATAATGATGCCGACGCACTGGAAACTATCCTTAAGGAAAAACGTAGCCAGTACCGCCGTGCTGTTATTGTGACCGAAGGCTTATTTAGCATGGACGGAAATATTCCCGACCTGCCACGCCTTATCGAATTAAAAAAGAAATACGACTGCATGTTGCTGGTGGACGAAGCGCACTCCTTGGGTACCCTTGGTGCCACAGGCCGCGGCGCCCGCGAACACTTTGGCATCAACCCCAAAGATGTAGACATGTGGATGAGCACCTTGAGTAAGTCTTTGTGTGGTTGCGGCGGCTTTATTGCCGGTAGCAAAGAACTCATTGAGTTTTTGAAGTACGGCTCCCCCGGCTTTGTATTTAGCGTAGGTATGTCCCCTGTGCTCACAGCCGCCAGTCAAAAAGCTTTAGAGCTTATGCTGCGCGAACCTGAGCGTGTGCATAAATTACAGCATATCAGTAAATACTTCTTAGACTATGCGCAAAGCCTCGGCCTTGATACCGGCGCCGCTCAAGGTTATGCCAACGTACCTGTTATTGTGGGTGACTCCATGGTGGCTGGCTTTATGGCCAATGCCCTCTTACAACGCGGTGTGTACGCCATGCCCATCACCTTCCCTGCAGTAAAAGAAGGCACAGCACGTTTGCGTTTCTTCCTTTCTGCGGCTCACTCTGAAGAAGATGCCCGCCGCGCTTTGGATATTACTGCTGAAGAAATACCCAAGGTAAAGGAAATGGTAGAAAAAATTCGCTTGCAAATGGAAGCCGAAGCCAACGCCTTGGTAACACCATAATTCTAGCCCTTTATAATATAATCTGAGGCCACTTTACGTGGCCTTTTTTTATGCCCAAAAAATATTTTTGCAAAAATATAAAAAAGTGCTTTACAAGCAAGATGAAAAGCCCTAAAACATTCTTAACAGGGCGAAATAAAAAGAGTTTTTAGAGAATGCCTAAAAAAAGTCTAAACTTTATTTAGGACAAGCCCTAAAGCTCAATTTTCTCACCGCTGTTATTATGGTACACACCGTGGACAACAAGCCACATAAAAAAACATACGAAAATCTTGGAGGATACATCATGTTTATACGCGCTCTTTTAACTTTGGCTTTGACCTTATCTTTAGTTACTCCTGCCATGGCCGACCTTACCGGTGCTTATGGTGGTATTAAGTTTATTGACTCCTATCAAACCCAGTGGGGCGGCGGTCGTCTGGACGGCACCGAATCCCAAAACACTGTGGGCATGGGCTTCATGCTAGGTTATGATTTTTATGCTCGCTCCGAAACTCCCGTTCGTGTGGAAATTGAATACGCTTTCCGTTCTAATGTGAAAAGCGAAAGCAATGTGAACTACAGCGGTAATCACTTTAAGAACAGCCTTGACTATAATATGCACACTTTGCTGGCCAATGCCTATTATGACTTTTACAATGAGTCCGTCTTCACTCCTTATGTGGGTGCAGGTCTTGGCATGGCCTTCATAGATGGTCAAATTGATATGGAACTCAACGGCACCCAGTACGGCAGCGAAATGGACGATACCGTTTTTGCATGGCATGTGGGCGGCGGTGTTGGTGTGGCCATTAGCGAAAACGTTACCGCAGACCTTGGCTACCGTTACCTTGGCACTTCCTCCGCTCATGGCGAAGTGGGTGGCAATGAAGTGAAGACTGATATCAGCGCTCATGAATTTAGCATTGGTGTACGCTTCGGCTTCTAGAAATAGGTAAAGAAAAAAAATTTACGGGGAGAGGTTTTACCTTTCCCCTTTTTTTATGGCTTGAATAGCAATAAAAAAGACTATACAAAGAGCCTATGCAAGAAAGAATTTCTCACACTGGAACGCCGCTTTTTTCCACTGCGGTTATGGATGGTTTTAAACGCGCTTTCCCCATAGTTTTGGGTTATGTGCCTGTGGCCTTTGCCTTTGGTGTTTTAGCGGTAAAAAATGACATCTCTCCGGCTTTGGCCATTGCCATGTCTATTTTTATTTTTGCCGGCTCCGGGCAATTTGTGGCGGCATCTCTTTGGGGCGCCGGTGTGGGGGCCGCTTCGGTTATTCTCACCGTATTTATCATCAACTTGCGCCACCTGCTTATGTCGGCCTCTTTGGCAACACATACCCAAAGCCTCAGCCGCTGGCAACGCTGTTTACTGGGTTTGCACTTAACAGATGAAACTTTCGGCGTGCACGCCACGGCCTTTCAAAGAGGCTGGAAACTCTCCCTTGCCACACTATATACCTGCAATGCTACCGCGCAAAGTTCGTGGGTATTAGGTACCACCATGGGGGTCTTTTTTGGCTCTCTCATAGAAGACGTTCGCCCCTTAGGTTTGGACTATGCCCTCACAGCCATGTTTTTAGCTCTTTTTATTCCCCAATGCCAAACACGCTTGCATGTTTTTGTGGGACTTTTTGCCGGTGTTGCCTCCATGGCCCTTAAAATTGGCGGTCTTGGGCAGTGGAATGTTATTGTGGCCACGGTGCTGGCTGCAACGCTGGGGCTTATGCTCAGTAAATTACGTTTTGTACGCCAAGTAAGTGTACAACAACAAAGAAAGAAAAATGCGGCCCTTCGCTTGGCCCGCAAGCAAGCCACAAAGGCAGAATAAAGCATGCATACAGAACTCATACTCACCATTGCCGGCTGTGCGCTGGTTACAGCCATTCCGCGTATTTTTCCCCTCATGTATTTATCTGTGGAAAGCCTGCCTAAAACAGCTTTGCAATGGCTTTCCTTTGTGCCTGTGGCGGTGATGGCGGCTTTACTTTTCCCTGATGTCTTGGTGAAAGATCAGGCCCTTTATCTTAGTCTCAACAATACCTATCTTTTGGCAGCCATTCCCTCCCTTATACTGGCTTGGTATACAAAATCTTTTTTTGGAACCATTGCTTGTGCCATGCTAACTGTTGCCTGCTTACGCTATTTTGGATGGCAATAATGCAAGAAAACATAACACATCCTCTTCATGGCACACATGTGCCAGAAGCAAGCCTCCAAAAGAAAAAAAGAAAAAAGCGTAAATTAGGGCCACCGCTGGAACCAGCCACCCTAAGTAAAGAGCTGCTGGTTCGCCTTGCCCCCTCACAAGTGGGTATGTTTCGCTTTTTGCTTGAAGCCTATGAGCATATAGCCTATTTTTCTGTGATAAACAGGCATGAAGCCTTATTAAAAATAGTTTTTTCCCCGCATAGAGAAAAGGCCGCTCATAAAGCCTTGGAAGAAATTGGGCATTCTTTGCCTTTAGAAATTTTACCTTGGCCCTATTCGGTGGCGTCTAAAGTAGTACAATCTGAAGCGCTGTAAAAGGAGATATTCACCATGCATATTGTCTTTTGTATTGATGACAATCCGCGTTTTTTACGTCTCTTACAGGTGGCGGTTCGGTCTTTACGTGAGCAAATGGGTAAGGACATTCCTTGTCTTTGTGTGTATGCAGGAGAAAACCCTACCGTATTACAGACTCTTGCCGCAGAAAACATCCCCGTATCTCGCTATAAGCCTGTGCTCAGTGCAGATAAAATTCCGCTAGAATTTCATCGCTGTATTGGCTGTTTTTTGAAATTGGAATTGGCATTGGTACCGGAATTGGCGCAGGATGATTATGTACTCTATTGCGATGTGGATGTACTTTATGCCAAGGACATTAGCCCTCTTTTAGAGGTGCGTCCGCCCTATATGGCCATGGCGGCAGAATACACAGCGCCATTTTACCATGAGCATGAGCAATTGCAGTACACATGGCGAGACAATAGCTACACCATACCCGTACCCTTTCCCATTTGGACCTATAGCAGCGGCGTGGTGCTTTTTAATTTACAGCGCTTGCGCAAGCATGATTACATTTATAATTTCTTGGCTTTTTGTGAGCAAAATGTCCATGTCATTGGCAATCTAGACCAATCCTTATTAAATTATTTTTTTGGTAAGCGCATTACTAAACTCCCGGAGCTGTGGAACCGCCCTCCTTACCAGGCAGATTCCGTCACTGAAGGCGCCATTATACATTTCCACGGCCCTAAACCGTGGGATGTGGCAAATCCCTTATGGAATGATTTACGCATAAATTGCTATGAAAAGTTACGCCAACGCTGGCTTAGCTACCTATTACCCCATGAGCGAGACGAGGTTGAAAGCTGGTGCGAGGAAGATCGTCAAAGTTATGCACCTAGCTAAGAGTTAGTCTTAGACTATTATCGCTACATATGCCCTAAAAAAATGCACTTTAACCCCGAGAGAATCATGTTTTTGCCCTATTTAAAAATCATTGCTGTTTTTGTTCTTATGCTTATAGCCATGCGCAAGCTGGGCCTCGGGCTTGCTGTCTTACTAGGTTCTTTCATCATGGCCTTGACCTTTGACATAAGCCCCCTCCATTGGTTTCACTACGCCATTGGCATTTTTCAAGACAGTACCATCTTGACCATTTGGACAGTGATTATTTTTGTACTTTCCCTCTCCTCTCTCATGGAAAGCACAGGGCAGGCAGAGCGCTTCATGGCGCCACTGGCACAAAAAATTGTTTCCCCGCGTATTCGTATGGTCTTTTTTCCCATGCTTATTGGTATGCTCCCCATGCCCGGCGGCGCTGTTTTCTCCGCGCCCATGATTAATGCCGTCTCTAAAGAGCTTCCCATGCCGGAGCAAGGTAAGTCCCTTATAAATTACTGGTTTCGCCATACGGTAGAAATGTCTTGGCCCCTCTATCCGGCCATGATTTTATCAGCTGGCCTAAGTGGCGTCACCACGCCGGAGCTGGTTATGTGGACCTTCCCCATGTCCTTAGTATTTTTTGCCTTGGGCTGGTTCTTCTTTGTTCGCCCCTTTCCTGTGCCCAACATCCCCCTGCCGGAAAATCCAGATAAAGACGCCTGGCGCAAAATATGTTGGGAAGGAGCCCCCCTTATCATAGCCATTGGCGGCGCCCTTGTCCTAGAGGCTCTCATTGCTGTAATATTTCCGCAAATCCCCTTAGACTACGGTGTCATTATAGCGCTGGCCCTGGCCGTTGCTTTTTGCTTGTATCAAAATAAGCAAGGTCTGGGAGCTTTTGTGCGCACTGTAACGAAGCCCAGTGTACGTTCCATGATTTTTATGATTGGCGCCTTGGGGGTTTTTAAAAATGTCTTAGCAGAGGGCGGCGTAGTGCAACAATTAGTGGGGCAAGATACAGGCCTGCTTACCTTATGGATTAGCGTGCTCTTTGTACCCATGGCCATTGGCGCCCTTACAGGCATTCTCATTGCCGCGGCTGGCTCAGTTTTTCCCCTTATTATTATCTTGGTGGAAACCTTGGGCCTGGGTTCACCCATTCCTTGGATTATGCTGGGCCTCACCTCCGGCCTTGCCGGTGCCATGATGAGCCCCCTGCACATTTGCTTTGTTCTTTCATGCCAATACTTTGAAGTAAGCTTACCTAAATCTTTACGCAAAGTTATTTTACCCGGTTTGTTATACATTGCCGGCGGCGTGGTCTATTTCTTTATTCTTTCAGGACTTATGCAATAATATGACAACTTCTGCAGTGGGGGCCTATATGGAGGCCTTACTCGCCTCTTCCTTTGGCGCGCAAGTAACGCATCACCGAATCTTGCCTGCCAAAGAAGCCCTCACCAGTCCCACACAGCGCCCCCTTTCCCCTGCGGTGCGCAAGCTTTTGCAGCATAAAGGCGTAGACGAGCTTTATAGCCATCAAGCCCATGCCGTAGATATATTGCGTTCTGGGCGCGCTGTGGTGGTGGCTACGCCCACCGCCAGCGGGAAAAGCCTTGTTTATACCCTCCCCGTACTGGAAAGTTTTTTACAAGATAATGAAGCGCGAGCTTTGTATATCTTCCCCTTAAAAGCCCTTTCGCAAGATCAAAAAAATACCTTTGAAGCCTTCACAGCTCCTTGGCCCAAGGAAGGACGCCCCAGCATTGCCATTTATGACGGAGACACCTCGGCGCACTTTCGGCGTAAATTACGCATACAACCGCCGCATATTCTCATTACCACGCCGGAAATGTTGCACCTAGGCATTGTGGCTCATCATGAAAAATGGAGTACTTTTTTTGCCGGTCTTACGCATATCGTGGTGGACGAAGCCCATACCTATAGAGGTGTGCACGGGGCGCATATGGCACAGCTTTTTCAACGGGTACAGCGCATTGCCGCCTTATACGGTGCTAGACCCAATTTTACCCTTTGCACCGCCACCGTGGGTAATGGGCAAGAGCTTGCTGAAAATCTGCTGGGCCCTAGCCATAAGCCCACACTTATTCATGAATCCGGCGCCCCACAAGGTCAGCGTCATTTTGCTTTTTTAAATCCCGAACAAAGCCCCAGTAATGCCGCCATTGGCCTCCTTAAAGCCGCTTTGGCCCGTAATTTACGTACCATTGTCTATTGTCGCTCACGCCGCATGACAGAATTACTGGCCTTATGGGTCAGTGAATATGGACAACAATGGCAAGGAAAAATTTCTGCTTATCGCGCTGGTTTTCTCCCTGAAGAGCGACGATACATAGAAGAAAAAATGCATTCCGGAGAATTGTTAGCCATCATATCCACCTCAGCCTTGGAATTGGGCATAGATATTGGCTCTTTGGATTTATGCATTTTAGTGGGCTATCCTGGCACCATCATGTCCACCATGCAAAGGGGCGGACGCGTAGGGCGCGCTCAGCAGGATTCGGCTGTGGTTTTGGTGGCTGGGGAAGATGCGCTGGATCAATACATAGTACGCCACCCTGAAGATTTTTTCACACGTCCTGCAGAAAAAGCCATTATTAATATTT
>CAYJPR010000013.1:0-27169 GCA_964372075.1 uncultured Desulfovibrionaceae bacterium
AGAAAGAGGAAAAGAATAAGAGTAGAGAAAAGCGTTTTTATTTTCATGGTGTGCCCTATAGATAGTAAGGATAAGGTGATTGATGTAAATACAACTGCTCACATATACAATGTATTGCCTTTCTTGTCATTATCTGTGCGTAAATAAAATAAAAATAATAAATTTGGTGGTTTGTTTGTTTTGTTAGGGGTATATGTGGTAAGTTCCCGCTTTTGTTCCCAGCAAGCACTGGCTTTTATATTGACTTAGCAAGAGAAATTTGTTTTTAAGGTGTGGTAAACTTAAGCCAGTATACTTTTATGAGAAAAGGATTATGCATCAATTTCGTACACGCAACCAAGCCCAACCGCCCATACGTCCTACCGTTCGTAGTGTAGATCCTCGAATTTTACGTGCCTCCATGGTGCGCAATCTTCAGGAAAATGCCGGTATAACTGATACACAAGTTTTAGCCGCCATGAACGCGGTACCTCGGCACGATTTTGTGCAAGAAGCTTTTCGTATGCAGGCCTATGAAGATAGGCCCCTGCCCATTGGTTATGGGCAAACCATTTCTCAGCCCTCCACTGTGGCGCTTATGACACAACTTTTGCGCGTGGAAAAGGGCATGCGTGTTTTAGAAATAGGTACAGGTTCTGGATATCAAGCGGCTGTGCTGGCGTATTTGGGGTGCCGTGTCTATACGGTAGAGCGCATTCCAGAGCTTTTTGCCGCCACTCGTGTGTTGCTTACCCAGCATATGAAAATAAAAAATATTTATATGAAAAAAGATGATGGCACCCTCGGTTTACCGGAAGCTGCGCCTTATGATCGCATCTTGGTAACAGCCGGCGGGCCGGAAATTCCTAAGCCTCTGGTACGTCAATTGGACGAAGGGGGCATTATGCTCATTCCCGTGGGGGAACAAAAGCGAGCACAGCGGCTTATGCAGGTACGCCGTGAAAATGGCTCGGTGCTGGTAAAAGATATGGGCAGCGCTGTCTTTGTAGATTTAGTGGGTAGCCACGGCTGGTAATTTTGCAACAATTTTTGGGAGGAAATCATGTCTTCGTGTTCATCGTGTTCATCTTCATCGTGTTCATCTGCCGGCTCTTCAGCAGGTGCTTCCGCAGGCGGCGAAAAAAAAGCCAATGCCGCCATGGCTTTACAAGATACGCTCATTTCTTCCACCTTGGGCAAAATTCGACATAAGCTTTTTATTATGAGCGGCAAGGGCGGCGTTGGTAAAAGCTCTGTTACTGTCAATACAGCCGCGGCTCTGGCAGCTCGTGGTTTTAAAGTGGGCATTTTAGATGTAGATATTCACGGCCCCAGTGTGCCGAATTTACTCGGCTTAAGCTGTGGTATTGAGATGGATGAAAATAATACCTTCATGCTTCCGGCGCCCTATAATGAAAATTTATGTGTTATCTCTATGGACTCCTTGCTGAAGGAAAAAGATAGCGCTGTATTGTGGCGCGGTCCCAAAAAAACAGCGGCCATTCGTCAATTTGTGGCTGATGTGGCCTGGGGAGAACTGGATTTCTTACTCATCGATTCCCCTCCCGGAACCGGTGATGAGCACATGACTATTTTGCAAACCATACCGGATGCTTTGTGTGTGGTGGTGACCACGCCGCAAGAAATTTCCTTGGCAGATGTGCGCAAAGCGCTCAATTTCTTACAGCATGCCAAAGCCAATGTGCTTGGCGTTGTGGAAAATATGAGCGGTTTATTCTGTCCACACTGTCACGAGGCCATCAATCTTTTCAAGAAGGGTGGCGGTAAAGAGTTGGCAGAGCGTTATGGTTTAAAGTTTTTGGGCGATATTCCCTTAGATCCAGCCACGGTGGTGGCGGCTGATAGTGGTGTGCCTGTGGTGTTTTTAGAAGAAGAAACTCCGGCTAAGCGTGGCTTTTTAGCCCTTGCCGATGCCATTAATACGGCGGCCAATTCTAGCCTTGAAGCTTTGGCTAGTAGCCACGATTAACTATAGGAAAACTCTAGACAATTTATAGAAGGTCCTCTTGTCATAGAGTTTTTTTTCTGTTACTGTACCTCATTGAACACTTGTTAGTGTGCGAGGTAAAAATTTTACCTAAAGGTGTTAGGATAGTTATGCAGCTTAATTTAGCCACTAAGATAACATTGTTCAGAATACTTATGACCCCGCTTATTATTATTTTATTGTACTTTGAGGGGCCCATTCTGTGTTTCTTAGCTGCTCTTGCCTTCATATTGGCATCCCTTTCGGATTGGGCAGATGGTTATATTGCGCGCCGTGAGAATATGGTAACATCCTTAGGGAAGTTTTTAGATCCACTAGCTGATAAAGTGTTGATTTGTTCTGTGCTTATCATGCTTTCCGGCCTTGGCTGGATACCCACATGGGTTTCCATTGTTATTGTGTGTCGTGAGCTTGTTATTACAGGTTTGCGCGCCATAGCCATGGATGAAGGCATAGTACTGGCGGCAGATAATTACGGTAAAGCCAAAACCATGCTTCAAACCTTAGCCTTGGTGCCACTGCTTATTCACTATCCTGTATGGGGTATGGATGTGCAGTTGCTCGGCATGGTGCTTTTGTATATTGCCACAGCCTTAGCCGTGTTTTCCGGGTATAACTATGTGCATTCTTTTTATAAAGAAAGCGTAGTTCGTAAGGGCTAGGGTATATATTTATGGTAATGTTTTGGCGCACCTGTATTCTTGTATTTTTGGGAATACTTAATGTGGTGCTTTTTTATCGTATGATTTGGGGCGATGGCGGCGTTCTTGCTTTTAATGCATTGCGTCAAGAGCATACCCAAATGCAGCAAGAATTAGCAGCCGTAGAAGCGCAGAATATTCAACTAAGTAAGGAAATTCGTCTGCTTAAAACAGACGATGCCTATGTGGAAAAAATGATTAGACAGCGCCTTCACTATGTGCGCGAAAATGAGATATTGTATCTGTTTACCAACGATGCAGATAGGTCTAAGCAAGGAGAATAAAATGCAGGAAAAAATTGATTGGTACCAAGAAGTTGTTGATTTGGAGCCCAGTTCAAAGCTGTTTTTTCCTTTGGCAAAAATGCTGGCAGAGCAAGATGTGCCTCGAGCTGTGCAAACCTTACAGCGTGGCCTTGAAAGACATCCGGAATTTATAGAAGCGCGTTTTTACTTTGTGGAGCTTTTGCATAAGCACAAAGATCAGGCAGATTATGCCACGCGCTTACAAGAGCAATTTACCATTTTATCCCCCATGCTCTCGCGTTATGCCGGTTTTTGGCAAGCTTGGGGAGATAATCTCTTTGATGGGGCTCAGGCCAAAGATAAAGCCCTTGCTGCTTCTTTTTTAGGAGCCATGTGCGCGCAAGATAATCTTTCCATGGCAGATATTTTTGTGGCAGGTTTACGTAGCCTTTCGGGGCAGTCTGTAGAACCTAGCGCAGTGCAAAGCCCTGAAACACAGCCGACAGAAAGTGTTGTCACTACAAAAGAAAGTGTTGTTACTGCGGAAGAAAAAGAAGCGCCTGCTGAAGTTTCTGCTCCTGTTGTCGTTTCCGGAACAATAAATCCCACGGTGAAAGTAAGCACTAAGCCGCGAATTGTTATCAGCACCGCAAATGTCAAACCAAAACCTCCCGTTGCTACGCAAGAAATTTCTGAGCCTGAGAGCAGCGAAGAGGCTGAAGATCATAATGAAGTCTTCTCTTTGCGTACACGCTCCATGGCTGACGTGCTTGCTGAGCAAGGAGATTATGCCGCAGCCCTTGAGATTTACGAAGAATTGGTGCAAAGTGCACAGAGTGCGGATGAAAAACAAGAATTAGAGGCCAAAATTGTGAGCTTGCAGGCTTTGGGGGATTCTCCTCTAGAAGAGCCACAAGATGCACAGGCAAAGGCTTCTCCTGGTAATGAAAGAGTTATTTCAGTACTGGGCGCATTGGTTGATCGCTTGGATGCACGCTTGCATTCTTAATTGTTTAGATAACGCTCTTACTTTGCCGGTGGCAAAAATAGAAAGCTTAGAGGAATAAAATATGTCATTACAAAAAAAACTGGTAGGGGTAGTTCTTTGCGCTTGCATGCTTGGTGCTGTGGGGTGTAGCTCCAATCAAACTACCAAGGACATGTGGAAAGGTACCAAGAGTTTTTGGTATGATAATGTGAATGTGCCTGCTTCCATTGACTATGATGACACAGGTTCTTTGGATGATTACGAAGAAAAACTTTCTCTAAGCATGATGGGTATAGATGCCCAAATCACCGCTTTGGAAAAAATAATGTCCAATGCGGATAAAGCGCCCACACAAGAATTTATTGTTTCGCTTTTTAACCGCTTCCCTTGGCTGTCCGGTTTTAGCGGTATTAAGGCCGATGGAACTTTGATTGGTCAAGCCCCCGGCACCCCCATTAAGGCTTTAGATTTTTATCCCTTATTAGAAGAAGATGCTAAGCAAAATGCTCGTGCTTTACGTGGTTATGTGCAAGACACAGCCATGGGGCCTGAAGTGTTTTTGGCAACGCCTTTGTATGATGCACAATCCTTCTTGGGTATAGTTACTACCTATTTTGATATGCGTGCTCTTTTATCTTATTCTGCCAATCCGGATGATCTTATCATCATTGCCCCCAATGCTTTATTGTGGGCCGGTAAGTATGAATTTGCCAGCACCCCCATGGCCGGCATTCCTTGGGACACCATAGTTCTTGAAGAAACTTCCGGTACGGTGAGCAATGCCTCCGGATCTTTCTATTGGTCTGTGCGCTATCTTGGTAATGTGCCGCTTATTTTTGCTGTGGCCATGGATGAAGATGCTTTTGGCATGAAGGAAAACTTGCGCACTGGTCCTACCAGCAATGGTCCTTTCCCAGAGCCTAAAGCTTTGAAAATGCCCCCAGCGCCAGAGTTGGAACCCATTCCTATGGCTAAACCAAAGCCAAGACCTCAACGCCGTGCACCGCAACCTGTATTGCCACCAAGCTATACACCTCCGCCTGCAGAGCCCATTGAGCCTGTGCGTATGCCTTCGCCTTTTGGTAATAGAAAGCCTGTGGAAGAAAGCACTGCACCAGAATCTGCACCAGAGGCAACACAGGAACAACCAGCTGAGACCAGCACTGAAACAGCGCCAGAAACAGCGCCAGAAACAACTTCAGAGCCGTCTACAGAACAGCCTGCTGAGGTGAAACGTCCTAGCCCCTTTGGACCACAATAAAAATATGCTGGGTCTTGGAATCCTCTAAGACCCAGCACTTAATAGTCAGAAGATTTTACGACATACTAAGGGGCAAGGCGCAGGCTTTGCCTCTTATTTTAGACGATGCTTAGATATTTTTTAGTGTCGACTATTTTAGGAAGGAAGAGAGTTTATGCCAGAAATTACCGTTACCGAACATGTGTTATTGCATCAAAAGCGTAGTCCTTATGCCACAGGGCAATTTACGGCACTTTTGTATGATTTGATTTTATCGGGAAAGATTATTTCGCGCCGCGTGGCTAAAGCTGGCCTTTTGGATATTTTAGGCGGCACGGGCGAAGTGAATGTGCAGGGTGAACAAACACAAAAATTGGATGAAATTGCCAATAATGTGTTGATTTATCGCATGCAGCGCTGTGGTAATTTGTGCGCCATGGGTTCTGAGGAGGTTGCAGAACTTATTGGTATTCCGGAAGATTTTCCTCGTGGTGAATATATTCTTATGTTTGACCCCTTGGATGGCTCTTCCAATATTGATGTAAATATCAATGTGGGTACCATTTTCTCCATTTTGCGCAGACCTAAAGGCAATACCGGCGAAGCCACCCTAGAAGAAGTTTTGCAAGCAGGCACAGAACAAGTGGCGGCAGGCTATATTCTTTATGGGCCTTCTACCATGCTTGTTCTCTCCACAGGGCAAGGGGTACATGGCTTTACTTTGGACCCCGGTGTGGGAGAATTTTTACTGTCTCATCCCAATATTACCATGCCCAAACGCGGCAAAGTATATTCCACCAATGAAGCCTATTGGCATTATTGGGACGATGCGGCCAAAAAGAGCGTGGATTGGTTTAAAAATCCCGAAGCGGCGCATGGTACGCAATATTCGGCACGTTATGTGGGCTCCTTGGTGGCAGATTTCCACCGTACTTTATTGCAAGGGGGCATATATATGTATCCTGGCGATAGCAGAAAGCCTGATGGTAAGTTACGCCTTACTTACGAAGCGGCGCCGCTGGCCTTTCTTGTGGAACAAGCTGGGGGTAAAGCCACCAACGGTACGGACAGAATTTTAGACATCAAGCCAAAGTCTTTGCATCAGCGCACGCCTTTGTTTATTGGTTCTGCCGCTGAGGTGGATGATGTGAGTGCATTTTACGAAGAAATGTACGGCTCCCTTATTCTGTAATAGTTTTGTAATTGATGTTGTAATTGACGAGGCCCCTTGTGATTTGTCTTGGTATAGAAAGTTCTTGTGATGAAACAGCCCTTGCCTTGGTGCAAGATGGCAAGCTCTTAGCCTCTGTGCTTGCCACGCAGGTGGAGATGCACGCGCTTTTTGGCGGTGTGGTGCCTGAGCTGGCTTCGCGAGAGCATTATAGATTTATGGGGCCTTTGTACGACGCTCTTTTAGTAAAAGCTGGCCTACAGGCACAAGATATAGATGTGTATGCTGTGTCTCGTGGTCCCGGTTTATTAGGGGCGCTCTTGGTGGGTGTTTCCTTTGCCAAGGGATTAGCCTTTGCCAGTGGAAAAAAAGTGGTGGGCGTGAACCATTTACATGCCCATTTATTGACAGCGGCGCTGGAAGAAGAAGTAAAATTTCCGGCCCTTGGTGTGCTGGTATCCGGTGGGCATACGCATATTTATAAAATGAATAGTGCCACCTCCTTTGAAGTTTTGGGGCGCACCTTAGACGATGCCGCCGGTGAAGCCTTTGATAAAGTGGGTAAGGTGCTGGGTCTAGCCTATCCAGCAGGACGTGTTTTTGACGCTTTATCCAAACGCGGCACGGTGGCACAAAAGGGGAAAGCCCTTTTTCCGCGGCCTTATTTAGACAATGACAATATGGATTTTTCCTTTAGTGGCTTAAAAACGGCGGCAACGCTGTATATTTCACAGCACCCAGAAGTACTTGCTCCTTTCACCACGGTGGAAGAAGCGCCGCAAGCTTTATGTGATATGTGCGCCGCTTTTACGGCAGCTGTGGTGGATACCTTATGCATAAAAACCGAAAGGGCGCTGGCAAAACACAGCGATGTGCAAAGTCTTGTGCTTGCAGGGGGCGTGGCGGCTAACTCGCATTTGCGCGCTAAAATGCAAAGTTTAGCCACAGCCAAGGGGCTAGATTTTAAGGTGCCCTCACCGGCTTTATGTACAGATAATGCCGCCATGGTGGCCTATACCGGTTGGCTCTATGCTTCACAAGGGCTGTACCATGAACTGAATTTTGATGCCATTGCTCGCGGGCAAGTGATTCCTGAAGATTGGATCCAAAACTAGCCTTTATTTTGCGCAGACTGAGGCTATTTATGGCCCAAGAGGCTTGACAGTAGGTCTTTTGAAAATTAGAATATTGCCCTAAGACAGGAGTTGTGCCTTTTTATGAAAAGACAACTTTTGCACATTTTGTTTGTATTTATGGACATATAACACTTATTCAATAAGGAGAACCCCTTATGGCTATGCAAATTACTGACGCCACTTTTAACGACAGCGTGTTGAAATCTGATATTCCTGTGTTATTAGACTTTTGGGCTCCTTGGTGCGGTCCTTGCCGTGCAGTGGGTCCCATTGTGGATGAGCTTGCCACCGAATATGAAGGAAAGGTTCTCATTGCTAAAATGAATGTGGATGAAAACCCCAATACGCCTTCTAAGTTTGGCATTCGCGCCATCCCAACCTTAATTATTTTTAAGGGCGGCGAAGTGGTGGAGCAAATCACCGGCGCTGTGACTAAGGACGCTTTGAAAGAAAAATTAGACACCAAGGCTCTTGCATGAGTTATGATGCCATAATTGTGGGCACAGGCCCCGCAGGCATTACGGCAGCTTTATATATGGTGCGTTCGGGATGCAAGGTGGCTTTGGTAGAAAAACTTACCCCCGGCGGGCAAGTTTTACAAACCGAGTCCATTGAAAACTATCCCGGCTTTCCCAAAGGTATTAAAGGCTATGAGCTTGCAGATGCCTTTGCCGCCCATTTAGATGAGCTTGAGCTTGATCGCTTTACTGAAGCTGTGACCAGTATGGAGCTTAGTGAAGATGGTTCCGGCTTGCATAAGGTACACGTGGGCAAAGAGGTGCTAGAAGGGCGCTCTGTGGTCATTTGTTCCGGTGCTACGCACAGGCATTTAGGCGTGGATAATGAGCTAAAGCTCAGCGGGCGCGGCGTGTCGTATTGTGCTATTTGTGATGGTAATTTTTACCGAGGCCTAGAAGTGGCTGTGGTTGGCGGTGGTAATACGGCCTTAGAAGAAGCATTATACCTTTCTAAAATAGCTAAAAAGGTATATCTTATTCATAGACGCGAAGAGTTTCGCGGCGCTAAGGTGTATTTAGACCGTCTTGAAGCTGCAGAAAACGTAGAAATTATACGTAATACTGTGGTCTCTGCCATTCATGGAGATACAGCTTTAACAGGCTTGACCTTGGAAAATGTTCAAGATAAAAGCAGTTCTGAACTTACTGTAGATGGTTTCTTCGTCTTTGTGGGTATTAACCCTCATGTGGACTTTGTGCCGGAATCTGTGAAAAAAGACTCCATTGGTTTTATTCATACAGATACAGAAATGCGTACTAACATTCCTGGCGTTTTTGCCGCCGGGGACATTCGATCAAAACTTTGTAGACAAGTCAGTACGGCTGTTGGTGATGGCGCCACAGCGGCACAGGCTGCGTTCCTTTACGTGGAAGAACATAATGCATAAAAAATCTTTGCGCACTCTTTGTGCACTTACGGCTATGGTTTGGCTTTCAGGTTGTGGTGTTATTGACCATTTTTACCTGCCTCCGCCAGAGGATACGGCTCAAGAGCTTTTTGAAACTGCCAACGATGATATGGCAGAAAAGAACTATGTGGCTGCTGCTGAGCGCTATAATAGATTGCGCGATGATTATCCTTTTAGTCCGTATACCTTGCAAGCAGAGCTTTCCTTAGGGGATGCTTACTTCCTTGATGGTGAATATGCCGCTGCTGTGGAAGCGTATAAAGATTTTGAATCATTGCATCCACGTCATGAGTCCATTCCTTATGTACTCTATCAAATTGGCGCTGCTCGCTTAAAGGGTTTTATCTCCATCGATAGACCTACTAATGATTTGCAAGAAGGTTATGAATACTTTGATCGCCTTGTGCAAAGCTATCCCGGTACGGAATATGCCAATACTGCTCCTGCGCATATGCAAGAAATTCGTAAGCTTATGGCAGAGCACGAAGTGTATGTGGGCGATGTATTCTTTAATATGGAACAATATGGTCCGGCATGGCGCCGCTTTAGCTATGTGGTAGATAATTTTAAAGATGTACCCGATGTGGCTGAACATGCGCAAAAGAAAAGCCTTGCTGCTTATCATGAGTATACCAAGGATGAAAACCAAGAAAAGCGTGAAAAGCGTGAAGGTACTTGGAAAAATTGGTTCGAATGGCTCTAAGTCATTAAGCTAAAAATACCTAAGCCCCATGAACAGATGTTTATGGGGCTTTTTTTATGCATAAGAAAAACCACCAGCTAGGCTGGTGGTTCTAAAAAGCTGACAGCTATGCGTAGAAAAAATCTTGATAAGTTTTATTTATGCAATGAATTATTAGCTAAATATATTTTAATTCAAAGTCATTGCGAGGAAGCGAAGCGACGAAGCAATCCATTGTCGAAGAAGTCGTCTCGCCTCACGAAGTATTTTGGCGAAAGTAGCTTTTGCTCAATAATCTTGCATTGAGCATGGGGCTATGAAAAAACTATTGAATGTATTTGGGAATGTTTAAAAACACTTCTCTGGTATAGGTAATAATGCGCTCCATAAGCCAAGGTAAGGCCAAGAGCAGAGCAATGAACATGGACACAACCTTAGGAATAAAGGTTAAGGTCATTTCCTGAATTTGCGTAGCCGCCTGAATAATACTTACGGTAACACCCACCGCAAGGCCCACGCCCAGCATGGGCAGCGCCATCATAAGGCAAAGTTCAATGGCTTGACGTCCGAAACCGATAACAAATTCTGGGGTCATATTGGCCTCTCTTAGAGTAAGAAGGAGTTTACAAGAGAACCCACCAGCAGGTTCCAACCATCCACCATAACAAAGAGCAAGAGCTTAAAGGGCATGGATACCATCATGGGCGGAAGCATCATCATACCCATGGCCAGCAGTACGGAAGAAATAACCATATCCAGCACCAAGAAGGGTATGTAGATAAGAAAGCCGATGGTAAAGGCTGTTTTTAGCTCAGAGATAACATAGGCCGCCGCCAACATCATGGTGGGCACTTCGTCTCTGTTTTTGGGAGCTTCCATGCGTGAGATGGAATAAAAAATGGAAATATCTTTTTCACGCGTATGCTTAAACATAAAATTGCGCAAAGGAATTTGCGCGCGCTCTAAGGCTACGTCATAGTTAAGTGTTTCAGCAAGATAGGGTTGTAAGGCTGTGTCATTAATTTCTTTGCCCACCGGGTACATAATAATGACACTCATAAATATGGCCAAGGAGGCAAGAATTTGGGTGGGGGGGAGTTGTTGCACACCCATGGCTTGGCGTAAGAAGCTAAAAACAATAATAATACGTGTAAAGCTGGTTACGGTAAGCATGATAGCCGGCGCCACAGATAAAATGGTGAGTAAGAAAAGAATTTCCAGCAAAACCGTGACATTTTCCGGAGCGGCACTGCCCCCTGAAAGGGTCAAAGACATGGGGGGCATGGCTAAATCTTGTGCGGCATGGGCCAGAAGAGGCGTAAGCACAAATGCAAAGCTCAAGCCCAAAAGGTGTAAGCCCTTAGAACCAAAAAGTTGAGACATAAGGCAAGGTATACGCGTCACAAAAGAGTCTAGGCCATGGGGAGCCAAGGGCTTAGTGAGCGTTTTTGTTTTGCTCATGTTCCAGAAGGGATTGAAAATCCGTGCTGTCATTGTTTTCCTCAACTTCTTGCAGCAAGGTAATTTGTTGCTCTGTAACACCCAGTAAAAGTCTTTTGTCTAAATAACGCACCACCACAAGGCCTTTGCGTGGTCCAAGAGGGAGCTGTGATTCGATGCGCAGTCCATCCCTTGGAAAGGCACCGGGCCGCGGGATGAAATTAAACTTACCGGATTTGCGCAGTACCCATACCAATGCCCACAATAGGGCCAAAAGAATGAGCAAAGAACCTATGGCTGTAAAGTACCCTTCCCAGGAAAAGGTGCCGGGCGTCATGGTGCTGGCTTGCTCTGTTACCATATGGCTTGACACTGCTTTCATTTCTGAAGCCTTCATATCAGAAGCAAGACCGGTAGCAGACAGTGTGTCAAGTTGGACGCCAGTCTGACCGTCAGCCTGAGTAGTAGATTGCACACCAGATTGAACATCAGTCAAGGCATTAGACTGCACACTGGCTTGAGCATCTGACTGTTCACTAGCTTGAGCATCGGCACTGAGCGCACTGTTTTGAGCTACCTCTGCCCCTGAAACTTCAGCATGGTTAGTCATGGAAATGTGTAACAAACAAGCCCTTAGGCCAGCTGTTTTACCCTTTCCATGGGGCTGATAATATCTGTAAGGCGCACACCGAATTTTTCGTTAATAACAACAGCTTCGCCGCGTGCTACAAGCTTACCATTAACGTAAACTTCTAAGGGTTCACCGGCCAATTTGTTCAGCTCTACCACAGAACCCTGACCCAGTTGCAAGAGTTCGTTGATAAGCAGGCGAGTGCGTCCCAGCTCCACAGAAACATCCAAAGGAATATCCAGGATAAAGTCTAGTTCGCGCTTGGCACCGTCCACAGTGGGGCGGCGGGCAATATCTGTCATATCTTTGAAAATGGCTTCGCTTGGTTGTGAAGAAAGAGATTTCTTTTGCAACACAGATTGCGCGGCGCTGTGCTCATCTTCTGCTAAAGACTCGGCCCAACGTGCGGCTAAGTCTTCATCTTTAGAAGGAGCAGCAGGAGCTACTTCAGCCACGGCGCCAAGGTCTGCTGCAGGCTCTGGAACCATTTCTGGCGCAGGCTCGGAAGCTTCTTCTTGCGGCGCGGCTTCGGCTGCAGCTTGTGCTTGCTCAAAGGGGTCTATCTCACCAGCGCCTTCTTCTTCCTCTAATTGTGCGGCCCATGCGGCGGCTAAAGCTTCTTGATCGTCGGTATTGCTCATGGTTTATCCTTTTAACTGCGTTGAAAATTCATGGTGCTTTATTGTTCTACGACAAATTCCGTAAAATACACGCGTACCACATAGGCACCGCCTAAAATCTGATTTAGACGAGATGCCACTTCAGCTTTTAATAAAATTTTTCCTTCTGCCGTGGAAATATCAGCAAAGGTTTTTCCGGCTAAAAGCACAATGACAGCATCACGCACTTTGGCCTCTTGGCTTTTAAGAAGAGCTTCGACGTTTTGATTCACTTCCACTTCCATGCCAAGCTTTAAATAGCGCTTGCCGGCAGCATCGGAAAGATTCACCACAAATTGCGGTAAGGGCAAGACTTGTCCTGTACTGCGCGGTAAAATAGATTGGCGTTCAATGCGCGGGCTGGGGTTTTCTCTATCGGCATGGTCAGCTTGCGTGCCCACACTTTGCTCTGTACCTTGTACCGGAGAGCCGTCTTCGGCTGTAGGTTCACCAGGCACGCGTAGGAAAAACCACCAATACGCACCGCCACCGCCGGCTGCCACAACAATAAGTAAGATAAGGAAGATGATCAAAAATCTTTTAAATTTTGATTTCTTAGGTGGGGCTTCCCCTTCAGGAAGGGCTTTTTTTTTGCCATCATCTGCCATGGCTATCTCCTTTTATGCGCTATAAAGAAACGACAAAATTCTGACGCTTAAAACGTACACTTTTATGTAGTAGAAAAATATGCACAAAATATACCAGAAGAGTCTTAAAAAGCCAAGTGCTTAAAAGAAGTGAAGCGAAGATTGGGATGCAGACAAGAGAGGCCGCGTGAATACGTGTTACGCGTTCACTGTACGAGCGCCAAAAATATCTGTTCCCACACGCACTAAGGTGGCCCCTTCTAAAATGGCCGCTTCCAAGTCTCCGGACATGCCCATGGAAAGGTGAGGCAATTCTACGCCATACATATCTTGTAATTCCGCGCGCAAATGGCGCAAAAGGGCAAAGTGTGGACGCGCCGCAAGGCCGGCATCAAAGACAGGAGGTAGGCACATAAGCCCTTGTAACTCAAGATTGGGGCAAGAAAGAATATATTTGGTAAGGGCTGGCAAGTCCTTAGGGGATATGCCGGATTTTTGCTCTTCTTCACCCACATTTACTTGAATGAGAATGGCTTGGCGGATATTTTTTTGTGCGGCGCATTGATCAATAATACGCGCGAGCTTTTCAGAGTCCACCGTGTGGATAAGGTCAAAACGCCCCACCACATCTTTAGCTTTACGGCTTTGAATATGGCCTGTGAAATGCCATTGCAGGGGCAAAGAAACGCCGTCTTGGAGGGCAGTGATGATATCTTGTTTGGCTAAAGCTTCTTGTACGTAATTTTCACCAAAGCAAGATTGCCCTGCCAAAGCCGCACACTGTACGGCCTCAGCAGGTTGTAATTTGGAAATGGCTACCAAGGAAAGGCTATGAGGCTCGCGACCAGCTTCTTGCAAAGCTTTGGCAATGCGCTCTTGTACTGTAGCAAGGCCCTTGGTAATAGCTGTTGCCATGGTCATAGTTTATTCCGCCATCATACCAAGATTGCGTAAGAAATTGACGTCTTCGGTCCAGTTTTCACGAACCTTAACCCATAATTCCAAATGCACTTTGCCTTCTAGTAAGGTGATAATATCTCTGCGAGCTTCAGAGCCAATGGCCTTGATACCGGCGCCAGATTTACCAATAACCATGGCCTTATGAGAAGGACGCGCCACATAAATGGCGGCGTGAATAATGGTTTGTCCGCGCTCAGCATCTTCTTCCCATTGCTCAATGTCCACAGCCACAGAGTAGGGAACTTCTTGCTTAAGGTGTAAGAAAAGTTTTTCGCGCACAATTTCAGAAACCATAAAGCGTAAGGGCGCTGTGGAGAGCTGATCATCGGGAAATTCTGCAGGGGCTTCTGGTAAGTGGCTTTTAAGAAGCTTTTTCAAATCTTCGAGACCATTGCGACGCAGGGCCGAAACGGGGAACATTTCTGCTTTGGGGAAAAGATCATGCAATTGCTCAAGCAAAGGTAGCATCTTACTCTTATCAGAGAAGAGGTCAATTTTGTTGATAACAATGCATACAGGACGCTCTTCTTGGGCTAAAGCTTCGCCAAGGGCGGCTAAGTCACCTTTAAGATAGTCAGGTTTGCGAATGTATAAATCGCCATCGAGCATGAGCACAATCATTTGCGCTTGAGCCATACTTTGCCAAGCTGATTGCAACATGGTTTTGCTCAAACGACCCTTAACTTGGGCCATACCGGGGGTATCCATAAAGATAATTTGCGCATCTTCTTCGGTTAAAATACCCACAATTTGGTTACGCGTGGTTTGCGCACGAGGGGTAACTATGCTCACTTTTTGTCCCAGCAAGGAGTTGAGCAGAGTGGATTTACCGGCATTGGGGGGACCCATAAGGGCAACCCAACCACATTTATGGCCGTTTTCTTGATTGTTGTCTGATGGGGCAAGAGAAGTATTTTCTTGTGACATGATGTAGTCCCTCTAGGATAAGGCGTGTTCGCGTTTGCGCACCAGCATAAAGACAAGCAAGGCGCCTAAAAATTTGCTCAATGTCATGCTAATGACAGAAAATGGTGTGGCAATGCCCACAAGGCTTAAAAAGACAATGCTATCCAGCGGCGCACCCACAAGGCTTGAGTATAAAATGCGCTGGGAAAAGGGCTTTTTGGTAAAGGTAAAGATGGCCCAGTCTGCCATTTCACCTATGGCAAAGGCCGCCGCAGAGGCCATGGCTAACTCTGGGGTAGCAAAATACCAACTTAAAGCACAGCCAGCCAGCATGCACCAAAGCACATTATGGCCCACATGTTTTTGTGCATAATCTCGCACCACAAAGGTGAAACCTACAGCGAGGGAGATGGGGGGCCACATTTCCCCATTGGGTAAGGTGATCAGGGGAACATGGACAAAGGCCATATTAATGGCCAAAATTAAAACGACATAAATAATGCAATGTATCATGGCAGCACCATAATGGGCATTGCGCATAAGGTCAATAAAATTTAAGGTCTTTGCCCGTATATTTGCCTATATATTTCCTTGTCTCTCTGCCCGTAATTTACATGGGGCTTAGGGAAAATTAGAGGCGATTAACCATGGAACTTTCTAAAAACTCTTCAAGAGCATCGTCCATGGCATGCACGTATTCATGCAGTTCTGCATCTGTATGGCACTGCCCGCAGTGCATAATAACTTTGCGTCAGGTTTTCACCGCCAAAAGAGGATTTTGGCAATTTTTACACGCAATGGTGGTTTGTTTTTGACGACGCGAGGCAGAAAAAAGGGAAGATGATTGTAAGAACATAGGCTTCTCATAAAAAGCGGAGGGAGGCGCTAAACCTCCCTCTCAGTAAAGTTAGTATGATTGTTATTTATAAATCTTACGAGCAAATTGCCCGCCGGATACGTAGAAAGTATTTTCCACAATAAAAAGAGCTTTTTCGTCAATGCTAAAGACCACGTTTTCCAATTGTTTCAAATACACATTGCTGGTAACGGTGAGTAAAATTTCTTTATCATTGCCGGAATAGGCGCCTTTACCGCGTATGAGAGTGACGCCGTATTGGCGTAAAAGGTTAATGGCTTCGCAAATTTGCTCTCCGTGGTCAGAAATAATAAAAACCATTTTTCTTTGGCTAAATACGCGTAAAGCGTACTCAGTCATATTGGAGTTTAAGAAAAGCATGATGGTGGAAGCTATAATAAGGTCAAAATCAAGGCGCACAGCCGCTAGGGCAAAGACCACCAAGTTAAAGAGGAAGGAAAAAGTTCCCACGGAAACATTCCAGCGCTCACGAATGGCAATGGCTATGATATCTGTGCCTCCACTGCAACCAAAAGAACGCAGCATAATACCTGAGCCTGTTCCTGTGAGAACAGCTGCAAAAACGGCGGCATAGAGTTGATTTTCTATTTGAATGGTAAAGGTGAACAGTGACCCCATAATGGTGGTACATACAGCGGCGTAGAGGGTATAGAGCAAAAATACGCGCCCCACAAAGAACCAACCAAAAATAAAAATGGGTATAGAAAGAGCAAAATACCACAGGGGCACTGTGAAAAGATCTGTAAAATAGTAGCCTAACATGGATATGCCCATGACGCCGCCGGCCACAAATTGATGGGGTAAGGCCACAGCTTGAATGCCAAGAGCGTAGAAGGCGCTACCTATGGTGAGTAAGAAAATATTCCACCAAACAGATTCGGCCAGTTTAGGATTATAGGTTCTTTGTAAAGGCATAATAAGTCCTCTGTCTTATTAGATAAGATTCCACAACATACGTGTGGCTATAAAAAGTAAAAATACGGCGAAAAAGCGCTTTAGTACAGGTACAGGGAGGGAGTGGGCCAGCTTTGCCCCCAAGGGAGCTGTAATAAAACTTGCCAAAGCTATACCTGCAAAGGCCAAAATATGTACATAGCCAAAGGTGTACTCGGGTAAACCCTCTATGCCGTAGCCACCTAAGATATAACCTAATGTGCCTGCCACAGCAATGGGAAAACCAATGGCTGATGAGGTGCCCACCGCGGTATGCATGGGCACGGAGCAAAAGGTCATGAATGGTACAGACATGGTTCCTCCGCCAATGCCCACAAAGCTGGATAAAAGCCCAATACCTGTGCCTACACCGCTAATGCCAAGGGGGCGAGGCAGCTCTCGCGCGCCTGTAGGCTTTTTGCCTAAAAGCATTTCTATGGCTACCAGATAGAGGAAGACCACAAAGAAAGAGCGTAAATAGGTTTGCGGAATATGCGCCGCCACAAGACCGCCCGCAAAGGTGCCCAGTAAAATACCGGGGGTGATGGCCTTAAGAATATCCCAGCGCACGGCACCGCGAGCATTATGGGCTCTGGCGCTGGAAATGGAAGTCACCATAATACTGGCTAAAGATGTACCCAGAGCTAAATGGTGAATATGTTCCGGCGCAATGGCTAAGAGGGGAAAAATAAAGGAGAGTAAGGGGACGATAATAACACCGCCGCCAACACCTAAAAGACCGGCAAATACACCGGCTACGGCGCCTCCAGCCAAAAATACCAGTAATGAAGTGAGCATAAAAAATTCCTTAACAACGCTTATAAAGTGCAAGTGAAGGTGAGTTCCTGTTCTTGCGAAGATGTGGGTACACCTTTAAGCTGATGTACCATGCCTTGTAAAGCCCCTGCCATGACGCGCGCCGTAAAGGGGTTGAGGGCAATATTGCGTCCGTTAATATGCAATTGTACCTTACCCTCTAGGATGGGACAGTTCTTTGTTTTTGTAACACTTTCAGGCATAAGCGCTTGTTCTACCATGGTGCGAGCCATGTGGGCACAGCTTGGAAAGCCGCAAGATTTGCAATCAAGGCGCGGTAGGGCGAAGGCATGTTCGCTCACTAAAGTGGCTAAAGCTTCAAGATTTTCTGGCGTTAAATCCGTATAGTGCGCTTTGCCGTCAACGCCACCTTGGGGGCGTTGAACCATGCTGTACGTGGCAAGGGCTAAAGGCTCTTGTAATTCCGGTGCAAGATGTGCGCTGTCATCTTGTGGACCAAGGCACAGAATGCGCGGTAAAAAGTCCTGACTTTTGGCCCCTTCTATGAGAATAATATCCGCTTCAATGAGGTGAAGCAGGTCAGGGAGCTTTTTTTGCTCTCCCCAAAAAAGTGCGGTTTCTCCTTGGCCCAGAGCCAGTACAGTGCGGCTTTTTCCATGTTCTTGGTTATAGCCTTCGGTGCGAAAACGCCCCGTATCTGTATGCGCTTTGTCCAGCTCATGATGACTTTGTTTTACCAAGGCCACTTGCAATCCACGTTTTTCCAAAGTTTGTGCCAGCGCTAGGGTAAGCGCAGTTTTTCCGGTGTTTTTAAAACCTACAATATTGAGCGCGCGCATGGGGTCTCCTTTAGGATAATTGTAAATATTGGCGTAAGTGGGGGCGTAAATATTGCAGCAATAAAGAACGCATATGGGGTTTTTCTATGAGCACTTCCATATCTTTAGCCAAAATAACTAACTTATCTTGCTTTCTAAATTCTTTAAAGGGCATGTCATAGACTTTATAGCCAAGGCTTGTGGCGGCTTCTTCCCCTAAAATAATAAGCACGCGAGCTTCAAATAGACGCACTCCAGACCAAAACACAGGCACATTGGGAATAAGTGTGCTGGGGTCTTCGGAGCTGGGCAAGCTCATGGGCCAAAAACAATGGGTACCGGGGGGGTGCCCCAGCTCTGTGAGAATGGTGCGCAAAAGGGTACGACGCTCAGGGCTGGCCTCACCGCATAAATCATGGCCCAAATTGCCATAGGTCCACACCACGCGAGCGGCCTTGGTTTGCTGAAAACGCTCTTGCCACGGGGCAGGCCATTGTTCAAAGGGCAGAAAGAGCCGATTCTGTGCCGTATTTTGCCCAGTGTTTTGTGCAGTATTTGGCGCTACATTTGGGGCTGAAGCTGACGAAGCTTGACTCGTTGCCAAAGTTTGGGTGTGCGTGCCTGCTAAAGTACGGGATGCCTGCGGTGTCGTTTGTGGTGTGAATTGTTGCGAGGCCTGCTGTGAATCTTGACGCTGACCTTGCTGTTGAGCTTGTTGGGCCTGTTGCTGAGCCTGTTGCTGGCCTTTCCACTTTGGCGGAGTAGCGGCCGGCCTGCCTTGCTGCTGTCCCATCCGCTGGGGCGGGGCAGGTTTTGCAGAGGCGTGACAAAGGGATTGCTGCGGCGGTACAGGCACTTCTTGCAACAAAAACTCTACCCCTTGTTGATGCCAAGGGAGATAAAAAGGAGATATTTTTAGATGTGTTGCAGCCATGAACATAATCTCCAAGCCACATCAAGCTTTGATAATAAGGGCCATACTTCTTCTTTGCCAAATCTATCCACCACAAACATGGCATTGGTGCTGGTGCCAAAGCCGGAACCGGGGGCTGTGATGGTATTGCCTGCCAAGATATCGGCGCCTTTGCGCGCCAGTTTTTGACGCACGGTCTCAAGCATAGCTTCTGTGCTTTCGGCCGTTTCCGCCGCAAAGCCCAGAATTTTTTGGCCTTCTTTTTTTTGTGCGGCAAGGGTGCGTAAAATATCCACATTGGGAGTAAAATCTATATGTAAACCTTGTTGTGCGGTCTCTTTTTTAAATTTACTTTGCAAGCCTTTGGCAGAAATGGCCGGAGCATAATCAGCCACAGCGGCTGTAAAGAGGCCGGCGTCCATGCGGGGCCATAGATCAGCGGCGGCTTCATACATATTTTGCGCCGTTTGTACCTTATATATATGTACGTCAGGCGGCATATACGAGGCTTTATGTGCTTCAGGGCCGCAAATAGCATGTACCGTGGCGCCGCGTAGCCATGCCACCAGCGCTAGAGAAAGGCCCATGGTGCCTGTGGAGGGGTTGGACCAAAAGCGCACGGCGTCCCAAGGCTCACGGGTGGGCCCAAGGGTGAGCATCACTTCTTGGCCTTGCATATCTTGCGGCGTAAGGGCTTTAAGAGAAGCTAGCCAAATATGGCGCACATCGGCTAAACGGCCTTGGCCTTCATCGCCACAAGCTGTACTGCCTTGTTCCGGAACAATAATTTGCACGCCACGCTTTTGCAATATATCTACATTAGCCTTTGTGGCGGCATTATTCCACATGCGTGGATTCATGGAAGGTGCCACAATGATGGGCCCGTCAAAGGCTAAGGCTTGGCAGGTCAGCAAGCTGTCTGCTTGACCATGAGCCATCTGCGCCAAGGTATTGGCAGAGGCCGGCGCAATGACCATGGCGTGAGCATTTTGCCCCGGTTCTAAATGGGCAAAGATGGCTTCTTTTTGCCACATATCTGTGTGTACATGGCTGGCGCCAAGGGCTTCAAAAGTGAGCGGTGTGATAAAGCGTTGAGCGGCCTCTGTAAGGGTTACGCTCACATGCACGGAGCTTTTTTTCCACCAGCGCAAAAGGTCTGCTGCGCGAAAGGCCGCAATGGAACCACATACGCCAAGATGTATGTTTTTGCCACGCAAATGGCTGTGTTCATTGAAAGTGTAGGGGGCTTCGTACATGTGCTTAGCCTTGTGCATTTTTGCTTTACAAGTAAATTACTAGGATATATAAGGGGGGCGCTCACATATTCTTATTGTCATACCCCCAGTTCATAGCCTATAAGGAGGGGAGTTGACAAGGCTCAATGGGGGCTTTTGCTTTTACCCACACACAAAAAACAACATGCTATTTTTAATGGTGCTGTCATGATAGACGAAAAAGATTTTTGGCTTTCCTCCTATAGATTTGATTTGCCAGAAGAGCAAATTGCGCAATACCCCCCCGAAGAAAGGGGGCAATCGCGTCTTATGGTCTTGCCGCGTGTTATGCCACGAGGTGGTGAAGGCATTTTAGATATTAAACATGACCAATTTGCTAATTTACGTGAATTTCTCCCCAAAAATTGCCTTTTTGTGGTGAATAACTCTCGCGTGTTGCAAGCGCGCCTTTTGGGCACCCGTCCCAGTGGGGGCAAGGTAGAGTTTTTGCTTTTAAGCCCTTTGCCCTTAGTTGTGGCGGCGGCTACACCTGTAAAGCTTAAGGACGGCTGGTTTGAAGCAGAAGCACGCGGCCTAGTACGCGCCGGTGGACGGGTTAACGATGGCGATACTTTTACCTTTGGCGCCGGCATTTCTGTAACGGTGCTGGAGTCCGGACCCTTTGGGCAAAGGCGCGTTATGCTGGCTTGGCAGGGTGACCTTGCCGAAGCTTTTGCGGCCACGGGCCATATTCCTCTGCCTCCTTATATTAAGCGCAGAGATGATGATGAAGATCAAACGCGCTATCAAACCATTTTTTCTCGCCAAGAAAAAGTAGGTTCTGTGGCAGCGCCCACGGCGGGCTTGCATTTCACCGAGGCTTTAAAAGATGACCTCGCTAACCATGGTTGCGAATGGGCAGAGATTACCTTGTATGTGGGCTATGGTACTTTTAGTCCTGTGCGCTCTGAGGATATCCGCTCGCATCGCATGCATAGGGAATATATTGAAGTGCCCGAAGCCACCGCCAATGCCATTGCCAAAGCTAAGGCTGAAGGGCGCCCTGTTATAGCTGTGGGTACCACTTCTGTTCGTGCCTTGGAAGGTGTGGCAGAGTTGTGTGGTAAGATTCAGCCCTTTACCGGCTGGACAGATATTTTCTTGTATCCCGGTCGTCCTTTTAAAGTGGTGGACGGTATCATTACCAATTTTCATTTGCCGGAATCGTCCTTGCTTATGATGATTTCTGCCTTTACCGGACGTCAGCGCATTTTGGATGCTTATGCACAAGCAGTGCAGGAAAAATATCGCTTCTTTTCCTATGGCGATGCCATGTTAATTTATAAATAGTACGGGTTCTTATGTCTCGAGTTGTCTTTTTAGAACAGCGCTGTAAAGGCTGTTTGCTGTGCACCACCGTGTGCCCCAAAAATATCATCACCAAGTCAGGCCGCTTTAATGCGCAAGGTTATGAAGTGGTAGAGGTGCGTGAACAAGAAAAGTGCACAGCGTGCGCCTCTTGCGGGCTTATTTGCCCCGATGTGGCAGTGCGCGTTTTTGCCACAAAAAAGACACAAGAGGTGAGCCATGGCTGAGCCTACATCTCGTAAACTTATGAAAGGCAATGAAGCTGTGGCCTATGGCGCCATGGATGCCGGTTGCCGATGTTATTTTGGCTATCCCATTACGCCGCAAAATGAAATTCCCGAGACGCTTTCCTCCCTCATGCCCCAAGTTGGTGGCGCTTTTGTGCAAGCAGAAAGTGAAATCGGCGCCATTAATATGGTGCTGGGGGCCGGTGCTACGGGTGTGGCTGCCATGACCTCTTCTTCCTCTTGCGGTATTTCGCTCATGCAAGAGGCTCTTTCCTACATGGCCGGCTCGCATGTACCGGGGGTTGTGGTGAATATGGCTCGCGGTGGACCGGGCCTTGGGGATATTGGTCCTTCGCAAGGGGATTATTTTCAAGCTGTAAAAGGCGGCGGTCATGGCGATTATCGTACCTTAGTGCTGGCTCCTGCTACGGCGCAAGAGTGCTATGATATGATGTTTGATGCCTTTGCCTTGGCCTTTAGTTATAGAAATCCTGTGCTGGTGCTGGGCGATGCCATAGTAGGACAAATTAAAGAGCCGGTCTTACGTACCATTCCTGAAAAGGCTTTAGGGCTAGAAGATTATGCCAAACTTTCTGCTCCTTGGCGGGTAGAGGGCCATGCTTTACGACATAGAGACGGTAAACAAAATGCGCCCGTTCGCCTTTTAAAATCCGTGCATTTGGCAGAAGGAGCCCTGGCGGCGCGCAATGAACTTTTGCGCGAAAAATACACTGCTATGCAGCAAGAAGCGCGCGCTGAATGCTCGCAATGTGAGGATGCACAGCTTATTCTTGTGGCTTATGGTTCCATAGGGCGCATAGCTCAAACTGCTGTGAGACAGCTTCGCGCCGAGGGGCATAAGATTGGCTTGGTGCGTCCTTTAACTCTCTATCCTTTTCCTGCGCAAATTTTACAAAATTTTGCCGCGCAAGGTAAGCGTTTTCTTGTGCTTGAGCAAAATTTAGGGCAAATGGTGGAAGATGTACGCCTTGCCATCAATGGTAAAGCCCCTGTGGCTTGGCATGGCATTATGCCCGGTTTGTTTATTGGTGCTGACGCTTTGCTGGCGCCCATTGTACACTGTCTTACTGAGCAAGGGAGCCATGCATGTCAACAAAGCCTTTAGCACAAAATATAAGCCAGTCCCTTGAGGTTCAAGATAGTGAGAAGCTTGTCTTTGCAGATAATCCCGTACTCACAGACAGGGCCACGCATTATTGCCCCGGCTGTCATCATGGTATAGCCCATAGGCTTATTACAGAAGTTTTGCATGAAATGAACCTCGCAGGGCAAACCATCTTGGTTCCTTCCGTGGGCTGTTCTGCCTTTATCTACGATTATATGCAATTGGACTGCATTGAAGCGCCTCATGGTAGAGCTTCTGCTGTGGCTACGGGTGTGAAAAGAGCCCGGCCGGATGCCACTGTTTTCGCCTATCAAGGCGATGGAGATATGGGTTCCATTGGTTTGGCTGAAGCCGTTCATGCCGCCAATCGCGGCGAAAGAATCACCGTTTTTTTTGTGAATAATACGGTGTACGGTATGACCGGCGGGCAAATGGCTCCCACCACATTGCTGGGACAAAAAACCACCACCAGCCCGGCAGGGCGTAATCTGAGCAGTGAAGGCGGCCCCATGGGCATGACAGAAATTATGGCTCAGCTTAGCGGAGTGGTCTATGCCGCGCGTTGCGCCTTAAATTCCATAAAAAATATTCGTGCGGCCAAAAAAGCCATTACCGCTGCTTTTCAAGTGCAAAGCTCCGGTGCGGGCTATTCCTTTGTGGAGCTTTTATGCGGCTGTCCCACCAATTGGCATATGGACGCTGTGGCGGCCAATGCGCGTATTGCCAGCGAAATGATACCTATTTTCCCCTTGGGTGTGTATAAAGATACACGTGAACAAAGCATTGCTCAAGAAAAGGACAAGAGCCATGGCTAAATATCAAGACGTTATTATAGCAGGCTTTGGCGGCCAAGGTGTAATGGTTATTGGAAATTTATTGGCACAAACTGCCATGGAATGCGGCCTGCATGTCACCTTTATACCTGTGTACGGGGCAGAAATGCGTGGCGGTACAGCCAATTGTACTGTGGTGCTAGACGAACATCCCATTGGGTCGCCCCTCGTGCGCGAGCCCATGTCTACCATTGTGCTTAATGGTCCTTCGCTGGCAAAATTTCAAAGCCGCTTGCAGCCTGAGGGTGTGCAAATTGTAAACTCTTCACTAATAGATGTGAAGGATGCTAGCGTGTTAGACACACATAAAAAAAGCGTGTGTATACCGGTTAATGACATAGCCCATGGGCTTGGTTCTGTGAAAATGGCTAACATGGTAGCCCTTGGGGCTTGGCTAAAGGCCACAGAGGCTTTACCGCTTAAAGCTGTTGAAGAAGCCATGTATAGAGTTGTTTCTGCCCATTATACGCATCTTGTGCCGGGTAATATTAGGGCCATTGAAGCAGGGTACAACTTTAATACAGTTCGCTGAAAATGCACAATCGTCATTGCGAGGAGTCTTCGACGAAGTAGCTGCCCGAAGGGTGCCACACAGTGGTATAGCCGTTGGCGCTTTAGCGCCTTACGGATACAGACAGCAAAGCATCCATGCTCAAGGAACGATAAGCGTCGCCTATCTGTCTATATTCAAAGAATATATAATGCATCAACCATTCTCTGAACGGAAATTATTTACCGCAAGTATCACCCTTTGGTAATGGATCGCCGCGCTTCGCTCGCGATGACTTTGGATGAAATTTTCTTTCAAAACCATAGAATGCTACTTTGTCAGCAATTTAAAGGGGAGGCTTAGGCTTCCCCTTTATAATTATGGCAACCAGCATTGAGTCGAACAAATGCCCTTATTGGAGAGGAAGGTTTTTGTCCAAGGCATTTGTAATGATGGGTGCCACGGGTATGGCTTCTAACATATGCACTCTATGGGCTAAAGAGTGCAAATTACTGCAAACAAGGGCTAAAAATTCTGCATTGTCGGTGGAGAAGTCACCTTGTACTTGTTCTAAGGCGCAGGCTAAATTTTCTAAATCTACACTTAACATATATGGCTCCTTTGTGCTGTGATTGTTTTTACGTCGTGAAGAAACAATAGCAGAGATTGATATTTTGTCAATTAAAAATTTAGAAAAAAATAAATAAATGATTTTTCTCAAAAATAAATAATTTATTTATTGATTTATTTTTAAATCTACACTATGGTGAATGCATGAAAACAGATGCTTCTACCATATTAGATAGATTACGCGAGGCTTTGCAGCTTTCTAAAGATGTACAGCTGGCAGAGTTTCTTGGTGTATCGGCTCAGGCCATTTATCAGGCACGTAAGAAAGATAAAGTGCCGGATGGCTGGCTTATTCGTGCGGCGCAGTTAAAGCATATATCTATAGATGCTTTGTTGGGCCTTACTTCACCTACAGCAGTACAGCCAACTGTGCAGGTCGTAACGCAAGCTGGAGTGCAAATAGAGACGCAAGCCACTGCTCCTACTTTAGAGAGCACAGGTGCGCCGCTAAACTCTCAAAGAGAGGAGGCCGCTGTGTCAGCTTCAGCTTCTTCTAATTCTCCCTCTCTCTATAATGATGAAGAAGAAAGTTTTGCCGCGCAGTTTTGTACTGTGCCCTTAGTGGCGGCAAAGCTTTCAGCCGGTGGGGGCAGTTTAGAAACAGAAGGCCTTGTTTTACAGCGAATGGCTTTTCGCCGTGAATGGTTGCAAAGGCGGGGTAGGGTAGAAAAAATGGTACTCATGCGTGTGCATGGAGATAGCATGGAGCCTTACATCCAAGATGGGGACCTAGCCCTCATTGATACCTCACAGAAAAATATTATCCCTTACGCTGTGTATGCCGTGGGGGTAGATGATGGTATTTATGTAAAGGCTGTGGAAACGTTGCCCGGACAAAGGCTGATTTTGCGCTCTTTCAATGAACGCTATTCCCCCATGGATATTGATATGCGCGGCGATTTGGCAGATTCTGTGCGCATTATTGGCAAGGTTCTGTGGTGGTGTCATGAGGTATAGGGCTCCTTTTGAGAAAGGAAATCTTTATTTTTGTACTTTCATCATGGTCTATTATTAAAAAAAGTTAAAATTTTTTTCGAGGCTTCTGACAGATAAAATTGTGAATTTTTCTAGACTTTTCTGTGATAAATTTTGTAAATTTAAGGGTTTATATGCCAGTTGAGGCTAGTTTAGACTAGGTCTAGACAAATTCGTACAAAAAATAGCGTGCATTTGGCCCCAATGAGGGGGTGTGGTTAAAATTTTTTTACCAAAAGTGCTTGCCTTTTCTTTGTAGCTGTGCAAAATAGTCCTCAGATGCACTGCACACTTTCATTTCGAAGTTGCAGGATTGTCCTTTTTTGCAAAAAAAGAGGGCAGTCACAAAAAATTTAAATCTTATATAGGAAGGTTCACAATGAAAAAGATTTGTACATTGCTCCTTACTGCAGGTATGCTCGTAGGCGCTGCTACTGGCGCTTCCGCTATCGATTTCAAAGCTAGCGGTCAATGGATTTTTGAATACGGCGTGTCCGATAAGGGCTTCAACAAATACGGCGGAGCTGATACTTTCGGCGCTCAACAACGCGTTCGTTTACAAATTGACGCCATCGCTTCTGAATCCCTTTCCGGTACCGTTTTCTTCGAAATGGGTAACCAAGTTTGGGGTAACGACAAAACCGGCGCTGACCTTGGCACCGACGGTGTAGTAGTTGAAGTAAGACGCGCTTACATCGACTGGTACGTACCTAACACCGAGCTTTCTTTCCGCATGGGTCTTCAAGGTGTAGCCTTACCTAGCGCTGCTGGTGGCTCTCAAATTCTTGACGACGACGCTGCTGCCATCGTTGCTAACTACAAGTTCAACGACATGGTTTCTTTAACCGCCGCTTGGGTTCGTCCTTTGAACGACAACTATGCTCAAGAAGTTGAATACGCTAACGGCACAAAGGTGAACCACTTCACTGATAGTAATAACTACCTTGACAACATGGATCTCTTCCTCTTGTCCTTGCCTGTTTCCGGCGACAACTGGACTGTAAACCCATGGGCCATGGTAGGTTTTGCCGGTCGTAACACCGGTAGCTGGGATAAAGATAACAACCGCTACAACCACAGCGTAGGTGCTTTGTATCCTAACGGTACCCGTGCTAACGATTTCGACAGAGATATCACTTACCACACCATGTGGTTTGCCGGTATTCCTGTAACTTACCAAATGGACGCTTGGAACTTTGAATTTGATTTCAACTACGGTTCTGTAAGCT
>CAYJPR010000014.1:0-26414 GCA_964372075.1 uncultured Desulfovibrionaceae bacterium
TTTTGTATAAACCTGCCACGCGCTTAATGGCCATGGCCTGTGTGGGATAAGGATGAATAACAGAAGACAAAGCCCCAAGCCCCATGCCTCCTACCATGGCGGTGGTTATTTCACTTATCATTTCACCGGCATGACTCGAAACTATACTGGCTCCCAAAATACGATCTGTGCCCTTTTTCACCATAATTTTTATAAAACCCTGCGTTTGCCCATCAGTAATGGCACGGTCTATATCCTTCATATCCATGCTATATATATCCACCGCAAGGCCCTTTTGCGCCGCCATTTTTTCAGACATGCCCACATGAGCAATTTCAGGATCCGTATACGTGCACCACGGCACTATTAAAGAGCTCAGGCGCTTTCTTCCTTTAAAAAGCGCGTTCTGCACCACAATTTGCGCGGCGGCATCGGCGGTATGCGTAAAAGTAAATGGTAGGCAACAGTCTCCGGCGGCATAGATATCCGCATTACTCGTGCAGAGAAAATCATCCACCACCACGCCTTTTTCCGTATATTTCACCTCAGCCTGCTCTAAGCCCAAACCCTGTACGTTGGGCACACGCCCTGCTCCCACTAAAATGGCATCGCCTTCCACGCGCATTTCTTGACCTTCGCGCTCTACCACTACTACTTTACCTGTGGCGCTTTGCTCAGCCCGTAGCACTTTGGTGTGGAGTAAGACTTCTAATCCTTCGTCTGCAAACCTTTGCTCTAAAACCTGAGCGGCTTGCGCATCTTCGCGAGATAAAAAGGTGGAACGCACTATCATGGTAACTTGCGAGCCTAAACGTGAAAAAGCTTGAGCCAATTCACAAGCAATGGGGCCGCCACCCAGCACCACAAGCCTTTGGGGCAAGGTTGTGAGATTAAATACATTTTCATGGGTTAAAAAGCCCACTTCTTTTAGTCCCGGCACAGAAAGCTCACGAGCACTACCCCCTGTGCAAATGGCGGCTTTACGAAAATGTAGTATTTTTCCTGCCACCTCCACACTATGCGATCCTGTGAAGACAGCTTCCCCACGAAAAACATCCACCCCTAAATCTGTATAACGCTGGGCTGAGTCATGCACACTTATTTCAGAGCGAATACGACGTAAACGCTGCATCACAGCAGAAAAATCTTCTACGTTCACTTCTTTAGGGCTTAGACCCCAGCGCGATGCATGAAGCATATCATGGGCCAAATGAGCAGAACGCAACAAAGCTTTAGAAGGCACACAGCCTGTCACAAGGCAGTCTCCCCCCATAAAGCCACGTTCTATAAGAGCCACCTTAGCCCCTAAGGAAGCGGCTATAACGGAAACAATAAGCCCTGCTGTGCCGCCTCCCACCGCCACCATGGAATACATAGGTGCAGGTTCTGGATTAATCCAAGCTGGGGGAGCGCATCGCTCTTGTAGAATTTCATTATATGTATCTTTAGGAAAAAGTTCAGAAAAAGACATACCTACTCCTGAATACTTTGTTTTGCCTTACGCACAAGCACAGCCAAAATGGCTACCACCAAAAGAAGAACAGCTATCAAGAGCCACGGAATTTCCCCTTGGCTTATGGATTGACTAATGGCATCGGTACCCACCACAAAGAGAACGGTTCCAGGAATAATGCAGGTAAAAGTCCAAAGCACATAGGTGGAAAAAGGTACCTTCGTAAGTCCAAAGCCATAATTGAGCATATTAAAAGGAAAGAGAGGCACAAGGCGTGTTATGGCCACCACAATGGAGCCATTTTTTTGAGTTATGGCATCAAGCTTTTGAAATTTTTCATTTTTACCAAGCCATTGTTCTACGCTACCGCGCAGTAAATAGCGCGCAATGAGAAAGCATAAAGACGCCCCCACAGTGGCCCCTACCAACACTACACCTACGCCCAGAACAGAGCCAAAAAGCACACCTGCCATAATGCTTAAGGCAGAACCTGGCAGGGCTAGTACTGTAGAGAGCGCATAAACTAAAATAAAAATAAGCGGTGCCAAAGGCCCCTGATCGGCCACCCAGGTTTTAAAGCTCACTAAGTGTTGCTCAAAACCCAGAGAACGCACCAGCACAATACCTAGTATAATTGCAAGCACCAAAAGAAGTGGTTTTCCCCATGTAGGCATAAAACATCCTTACAAAATATCTCTTCTATTTTCAAAGTTTATGAAGAAGCTCCACCGCAAGCCGTACCGGAAACAAAACACGAATAACAGCGGTGATGGCGCAACATAATACGATAGCGCATGGCCTCTGTAAGTGTAGAGCCTAAATCATAAGCGGCATCATCATCCACCAAGGTGCAGGCATACACAGCCATGGCATTCTTTGTTTTCACAACCATTTTGCTGTAATTACACATAAATGATTCACGCTCAGTACGAGTTTTATACGCCATCATACAGTGTTCACTAATATGGGGCACTTCAGGGCTGGCACAGGGGCGCAATAAATCGGGAAAAGAAACCAAAGCCATGTCTGCAGGTAGGCCATAATTATGAAAAAGCTGCCTATATCTTTCGTGCACTTGTTTAGCATCATTTGCTTTATCTAGCTGATGCGCCACGGTCACAGTGAAGCCTAAGTCATGTAAAGCCACAAGGGCTTCCATGGCGAGCTTAAAAGAACCTTGCCCGCGCTGGCAGTCATGCCCTTGCGGCTCTGGAGCATCTAAACTAATACGAAAAGAAAGGGGATGCACACTTTGCGTAAATGCCGCCACCTTGGGTAAAGCTTTATGTAGCGGCGCCGTGCCATTGGTAAGAACCAAGCAAGGCGCCACATCCAAGGAAGCATCTAAAATATTTAAAAATTCTTTATTTACAAAGGGCTCTCCACCTGTAAAACCAAGTTTTTGCACCCCTAGTGCTTTTGCTTCTTCTAAAAAAGGATACACCTCAAGCAGAGAAGGAGCTTGTAAACGTTTATCTCCGGGGGCAGAACCTTCAAAGCAAAAAGAGCAATGCAAATTACAATTGGAACCGGTATGAAACCATACTTCAGACAATTTTTGCGGCTGAATAAAACCACGACTATTCCCCTCAGCTGTATAGAGCCAATCGGAACTTTGCAAATGATGCACAGGTATTTCTTTGGATGAAAACATGATGGCACTTCCTATAAATATTTATTTAACAATAAAAAATCTATAAACTTGAAGGCTAAAAAGAAAGGCAAGGAAAAGGAGAAACTGAGTCAGAATAACTCAACACAAAGATACCACAAGGTATAATCAAAGTATAGCAAAAAAATATGCTTTAAAAAATTCTACCCATATAGCATAATTTCTACATAAATACAGGATTTATAACATCAAGCATGGCCTTATACACCATCCATAGGGAAAAAGCCAAAATACCTAAGCTAAAAAAGAATAAAAAAAGATATTTTTTTAAAAAAGTGTACCACATACCCCACATACTAAAGGTACTGGCACAAATACTTATAACCAAGAGTAAATCTGTTTGCTGATTGAGAATAAGCAAACCTGTGCCCCAAATATACACCAACACTAACAGTAATAATGTAGCCATGAACCAGAAAAAAAATTTCATACTCTACTCTTTTCAAAGTGTTATTTATGTCTATTTTTTAAGGATAAACATAGACATGATAAAGTGTTTTAGCAAGTAGCACTACTCTAGGCAAAAGAAGAAAAAAATGCTATAAACAAGCCTATTATGTAAAAATTTCCAGAAATGTTAGGGAGTTTTCATGAAAATACATACAGAACTTCATCATGATATATATATCCTGCAACTTGCTGGACGCTGGGACACCTACTCTACCGCATCCTTTGAAGAAAGCTGCTCTGAATATATAGAAAAAGGTATGCGCCGCGTTATTTTAGACCTAGCCCAAGTGGACTATATCAGTTCTCTGGGACTGCGCAGCCTACTTAATATAGGTAAAAAACTTGACCCCTTAGGTGGTGTATTAGTTATTTGCAACCTACATCCGCATGTAGAAAAGCTTTTTGTGGGAAGCGGTTTTTCACGTCTGTTTACCATCTACCCCGATGTGCAAAGCGCCCAAAACTCTTTTGATAAAAATGTATGATTACCACACGCATACCTTGGCAATACCACATTGCACTACGCCAAACAGTACCCGTTTTTATGGGGCTTTTGGGTTGCCTTGCGCTTATGCTTTCCCTTGGTTACTTCTATGCCCGTGAAGAAATTTTAAGCACAACCAGAGCGCAGATACAGCAATTTGTCAAAAGTATAGTCTTGCAAGACAATTACTCAAGGCAATGGATTGTACATTCCATGCCCACTCTTGTACATGCCATTGAAAGGCAAATTGCCACCAATACCCTTGAACAAGCTTTGATGGATACCCAAATCATTTCAGCCATTTCAGACGCACGCGGCGAGCAATTTCTTGAAATACATTACCTTGATAAAGGTAAAATCGTCTCTCGCTATTACTGCAAAGATGGCCTTATTCTTAAGGAAAAAGCACAAAAAGTCTTTGCAAAACATCCCACAAAAAAACAACTTACCCAAGCTACCAAGGCCTTTTGGAGCGAACCTCAGGTGGATGAAAATCGCACCTTGCATATTCGCTACACTGTGCCTTTACACAATGCCGATGGTAACACCATAGGGCAAGTCACGTTAAGTTTAGCAAAATTTTGGCTGACAGAACATATTCGTTCCTTTAGCTTTTTTGAGCAATGCATTCCCTTTTTTTTAACCGCACAAGGACAGTGGACATTACAAGCTAAGGCCAATGATTCATTATATAAATTAAAAACACTCATGCAAGAGCAAAAATCCGGCATTCAAACCGTATTATGGCAAGGAATACAATATGTTGTTATCTTCATGCCCAGCGGCGAAGAAAACTTACTCCTCGGTATACTTATACCACGCAAAGATATTTTTGGTGATTTAGATACCAATGCGCAGGTGCTTTTGCTTATGGGTATTATCATCTTACTTGTTGCCACCTATGCACTTTATACCACCAATAAGAATTTCCATACGCCCTTACAGCAGCTGCTTCTTACAGCAGAAACCCTAGCCAAAGGAACCTTTGACACACCACGCCAAGCTTTATTGCCCAGCATTCGTACAGATGAAACAGCCCTCCTCTATAAAGCCATGCAACGCTTACACATAGCCTTACACCAACGCATGCACGACCTTACCATTATGGCGCAAACACGCGAAAGGCTTCAAGGGGAATTATATTTTGCCCGAAGCATTCAAACATCACTACGCCCGCGCACCTTCCCCAACCACGAAAATCTCGAAGTGGCGGCCTTTGTGCAAGAATCTCGCGAAGTATGCGGTGATATGTACGATTGTTTTGCCCTTTCAGAGCACGAAATATGTGTTATTATTGGTAACGTACCTGAGCATGGCATCCCTGCGGCTTTGTTAACCAATCGTATTATGCCCGTATTGCACGAACTTATGCTGGATGGTTTTAGCCCTGCCAAAGCTTTAGACCATACCAACAACCTCTTCACCTTAGATAAAAGTCCCAACACATTACGGGTTAACACCCTGGTGGGTATCCTACATATGCAAACGGGGGAATTTACGTGGGCCAGCGCAGGACAGCTTCCGCCCTATATTTTACCAAGCGCTCAACAACAAAATGAAGGACAAGAATTCTACCAGCTAACTCCTTCTGCCCATGCAGCTCTTGGCAGCCATACCCATGCTACCTACACGCAACAGTGCGTACAAATACTTGCGGGGCAAAGCCTTCTTTTTGTCCCCCAGCGCTTGCTTTCCTTGCCCAGTCCTCAAGGAGAATTGTACAATGAAAAAGCACTTGGCAACTTTTTACGTAACAATGCAGATGCCCCAGAGCCTTTATTACATGCTCTCTTTGACCATTTAAGCGGACATATGCAAAGGGTATTGCGCGAGGATATGATACTTTTTGCCTTGCGCTATGCAGAGAAAAAAGAACAAAGCGAAAAATAATATCTTGGTTCAAAAAAATTTTAGGCTTTCATGCGCTCTAATTTAACGCGCAAACCCTCACGACTAATGCCAAGAACTTTGGCAGCGCGAGATTTATTCCCTTGCAAGCGCTCTAAAACTTTCAAAATATATTGTGACTCTATTTGCTGTAAAGTCTGTATATCTTGCTCTGCCATAAGGTGATTTTGCTCCACCAGAGAAGGCGGCGCAGCCTCAGCACTGGACAGAGCAATTTTGCCTACATTGGGGGAAAGATCGTCAGCACCAATACTTGAGCCCATGGTAAGCAAAGAGGCACGCTCTAGTTCATTTTCCAGCTCGCGCACATTACCAGGCCAGTGATGCTGTTGCATAAGGCTCATGGCCTCTGCAGAAATTTTCGTCACTGCCAAAGGATTGCGCTGGGCATACCGGCTCAGCATATGCTTAACAAATAAAGGAATATCTTCACAGCGTTCACGTAAGGGGGGAATATGAATTTGCATTACATTAAGCCTATAATACAAATCCTCTCTAAAGGTACGCTCTTGCACACATTGCTTAAGGTCGCGCAAGGTGGCAGCCATAATACGCACGTCCACATGCATGGGTTTACGCCCGCCAATGCGCTCCACCACGCCGCTTTCCACCACATGCAAAAGCTTGGCTTGACTTTCCAAGGGCATATCCCCAATTTCGTCCAAAAAAATGGTGCCACCGGAGGCCTGTTCAAAGCGCCCCATACGCGCCTTCACCCCAGAAGCCACTCCCATTTCTATGCCAAAAAGCTCACTTTCAAGCAAAGTAGCCGGAATGGCCGCACAGTTAATGCTTACAAAAGGCTTTTGAGCTCTTGGACTCATGGCATGAATATATTTAGCAAAAAGACTTTTCCCTGTGCCCGTTTCTCCGCTAAAAAGCAAAGTACAATCCACAGCAGCGGCGCGTTTTACTTGCTGCATAACAGCCTGCATACAAGCGGACTGCGTCAAATGCATCAGGGGAGTATCCTTGGCAGTGCTTCGGCGCAGCTCCACACGCAATTGACTATTTTCTGCCAAAAGACGTTCTTGATGCTGCAAAAGCTCGGCTCTGGCCTCTTCAAGTTCCGTAAGCAAACGGCTAAGCTCAAATTCACGCGCCTCTGCACTGACCACCATCATGGCAAAGGCTTCAATAAGAACATTGACAGGATCTTGGCTTTCTTTACAGGGCAACAAATCAAAAATGGCCTTGGCTTGTTCATAATCACCTTGGGCCATTTGAGCGCATATATGCGTCAATTGACGATGCAAATCTTTGGCTGTCATACCATCTCCTTAGCTCTTGACGGGCTCCTGTACTCTTGTTTAAGCTATGCCAAAAATATGGGCAGGTCAATGCAAAGCCCCTACAACTTTTACAGCGTATTCTTAGCCTGTTGCAGGCAGAAATACGCTCAGGAGCGTGCTTATGTCATTATCTCTACAGCCTAAGCCCACCTTTGAAGTGAGCTTTTTGGCCGAGCTAAGCACCATTGAGGGTATTTTAGCCTTGGTTCAGGAGTGGGCACAGCAGCAAGGCGTGCACTATGACGACAGACTTTCTTTACGGCTAGTATTGGAAGAGCTTTTAACCAATATCGCTTTGCATAACTTTTCCCTTTCTACCACCACAGTAAAACAAACCAAAATTACCCTGTGTTTACACTCCAGTTTTGAAGGAAGTACGCAGCATATACATGTGCATATTAAAGATACAGGTAGGCCCTTTAATCCTTTAGAATTTGTGACGCCTCCGCTGCACAATGTACAATCTGCCCCCATGGGGCAACGCGGTTTGTCCTTTGTGCAACTGTTTACACGTAATGCCCAATACATTCGCCGCGAAGGCAATGAGTTTTTCTTTATTTTTTCTTTGGATGATGAAAAATCTCGCTTAGCACAAGCTTCCCTACCCCATGCCAGGCAACTCTCCCCCTCTTCCCGTAAGCTTTCTCGGCGTTTTTGGGCTAAAAAATTGTGGCCCACGCGTTTTTATGCCTTGTGGAAAGAAAAACTCACCTTTAGGCAAACTATTATCATTACGCTGTATGCTATCATTCTCATGTGGGGTGGCATGGCTATTTTTTATTATAGCACCCAACGTACCTTACAAGAAAACAACACACAACTTGCCATGCAAGCCATGCATACCCAAGATATTATTAGCAGTAATTTTCTTTTACGCGTACAAGAGAATATGGGGCGCATAGCTCACGATTTACGAAAAATGAATTTAGAAGAGCTCTTTGCTCATAATGCCGAAGCTTTAACCTCTTACATGCAACACGCACCCATAAGTGCCAATATTGCAGCAGAGCTTCCCATACTTGGCGTGGTGGCGGGGGATAAAAATACCACATGGCTCTATCCCATTAGTCAAGGAACGTTTGACCATCATATTCCCATCCATGATGTGAGTTCCTTCATAAGCAATTCTTATGAAGATATTGTATGGAAAACACTTCCACTTAAACTTGAAGGAGAGGCGCAGCAAACCACACTCATTTACGCCATCCCCTTGGCAGCAGAATCTACTAAAGGTCATTTCATTGGCGTCATTGTGAGTACCAAATGGCTTGCCCAAGGTTTATATAATCTCACCAATTTTTCCAATGCCTTAGCTTTATATATGGACCATGAAGGACAATATATTATTTTTCCTCCAGGAAGAACATGGGGGAAGGGCCCTCAAGGCCTCAAGGACGAAGCAGAGTTAGCTAATGCCCCTGCTATAGCTGACCTTGAAAAGAAAATCTTAGCCGGTAGAAAAGGCATTGTGGACTTTAACAGCCTTTTCCCCGCGCAAAAAGTCCCTTGGGACCTCCCTTGGCAGGGCCCGACAACCCTCACTTATCACCCTACGCAATTACCAGGAAAATTCTTAGTATTACTTGTGGATAGCTATGAGCTGGGGTATGCACCTGCACCTGTGCCCATGGGCTTTATTTTAGTAGCCATATTTGGCCCACTTGCTGTGGCCTGCATCACATGGACAGTTATTTCCATAACCTTACGCCCCTTGCACTCCCTTACCCTTGCCATTGAAAAACTCAGCGATGGAGACACAGAAACAGCCTTCCCTTCGGCGCCCTTTCCCGATGAATTACAAATGATGCTCAGTACTTTTGAGCGTGTTCGCGTTACCTTGCGCACCTCTTTTCGTAATCTTATAGATAATACCACAAGGCAACAACGCCTCACCAACGAACTCGCCATGGCTCGCAATACGCAGCAATCCATGCTTCCTCGCTCTTTACCACAAGTGCACGGTACCGAAATAAGCGCTTGTTTAGACATGGCCTCTGAAGTGTGCGGCGATTTATATACTTCTTTTGTAAACCCACACAACCCTGCACAAATATTTTTTGTCATGGGAGATGTATGCAGTAAGGGCATTGGCGCTGCCCTCATTATGAGTCGAGCCATCTCTCAAGCAAGCTCTTTTTTATTGCAAACCAGTGCCCTCAACACAACGCATTCTCTACACACAGGGAAAAACAGTTCCCATAAAAAAAACATAAGTATAGAAAGCTACTTGTGCCAAAGCTTAGAACATCTTAATGAATCTTTATTACGTCATGATACTTCGGGTATGTTTGTAAGTATGCTTGTGGCCAGTTTAGATACACAAAGCGGCACTTTCCACTGGGCCAGCGCTGGACATCCCCCGCCCTTACTCAGCCACCCTCAAAATTCGCACGCTACACACTTGCCATGGAGTCAAGAATTGGTGCTCAATGTAAGCCCCAATCAAAGCTATACCACTTTTACACAGCAGCTCAGCCCGGGACAAAGCATACTACTCTATACAGACGGTGCCACCGAGGCCATGTCGCCTCCCAATAGGATACATGGCACTCTTTACGGAGATGAAAGACTTGAAAAGATTTTTCATAAAGCATGTCAAGAGCATAAACATACCGAAGAGGTCTTACATAGTGTACGAGAAGACATAGTGCAACATATGCAAAACCAAAGTCCCAATGATGACATATCACTTATGGTTATTCGCTGGGAGAAAGCTTTTGCATCCACATAAAAATTAATCACAACTTTTTTTCTTAAACATATACCCAAAGATAAAAAAAGACTTATATTCTTACTATTGCCAGCTTATTGTACCAATGAAATAACCTTTCTCTATAAAGGAGTTACGCATGTCTCATGATGCAGATAAGCTCAGTCGTCGAGCCTTCCTTAAAGGAGGCAGTGTAATACTTGCCTCATCGGTATTTCCCATCTCCATCGAAATCTTCAACCCCGGTGAAAGTAAAGCCACCGAACGCCTGCCACAAAACTTAGACAAAATTTTTTGGAATTCTTGCAATGTTAATTGCGGTAGCCGCTGTGCCTTGCGCGTACATGTGAAAGACGGCCTCATTACACGTATAGAAACAGACAATACCGGCGATGATGCCTATGGCACACAGCAATTACGTGCCTGCCCACGCGGTCGCTCCATGCGCCAACGCATTTATGCTGAAGAACGCATCCCCTATCCACTCAAAAGAGTAGGGAAACGCGGTGAAGGTAAGTTCGAACGCATTAGCTGGGAAGAGGCCTATGAAGAATTGGCCGAGCGCCTCAAAGAAACTATCGAAAAACATACTAATGAATCTGTCTATTTAAACTATGGTACAGGTGCCTTAGGTTCCACCATGGGCAAAAGCTGGCCCCCGGCTGCCACGCCTGTGGCCCGTCTTATGAACCTTCTAGGTGGCTATTTGAACCATTATTCTGACTATTCCACCTGTCAAATCACAGTGGGCATGCCCTATTTATACGGCGGCGGCTGGGTAGATGGTAATGGACTCTCAGACATGGAAAACAGCGAGCTTGCCGTGTTCTTTGGTAATAATCCTTCAGAAACGCGCATGTCTGGTTGTAAGGCAAAAACATTACAACATGCCAGATTTAGCAAAAATACCCGTACCATTATCATTGACCCACGTTATTCTGACACCATGGTTTCTTCGGGAGACCTTTGGGTACCCATTCGACCCGGCACAGATACGGCTCTATGCGCAGGTCTGGCCCATGTGATGATTACAGAAAACCTTGTGGATACAGACTTTATACAAAAATACACCCTTGGCTATGATGAAGCCTCTTTGCCTGCCGGCGCCCCTAAGGGTTCATCGTATAAAGCCTATATTTTAGGCCAAGGGCCTGACGGCATAGCCAAAACACCGGACTGGGCCGCGGCCATTACCGGCTACCCTGCTGCACAAATTCAGCGCCTTGCCCGTGAAATAGCTTCCGCAAAGCCTTGTTTTATTTGTCAAGGTTGGGGTCCACAGCGTAGTACCAATGGAGAAAATCTCTCTCGTGCCATTGGTATGCTCGCTGTACTCACAGGCAATGTGGGCATTGCCGGAGGAAATACCGGTGCCCGTGAAAATGGCGGTTATGGCCTTGCTATGGCCACCTTCCCCACCTTACAAAACCCTGTAAAAACAAGTATATCTTGTTTTAATTGGTTTGAAGCCATTGATGATTATACCAAGATGACAGCAAGCACCGCCGGTGTGCGCGGCAGAGAAAAACTCATAGCGCCCATCAAATTCTTTTGGAATTATGCCGGTAACTGCATCACCAATCAGCACGGCGGCATTAATCAAATGAATCCCATTTTACAAGATGAAAAGAAGTGTGAAACCATTGTGGTGCTTGATACCACCCTCACCCCCTCTGCCCGCTATGCAGACTTCCTCCTCCCTGTCTGCTCTAACCTTGAAGAGCATGATTGGAGCACCGCAGGAGACAGCAACATTGGCTATGTAATTTTTGGCGAAAAATGCATAGAGCCCCTGGGTGAGAGTCGCAGTATTTATGATATTTGCGCCGGAATTGCCGAAAAAATGGGCATAGGCGAAGCCTTTACGGAAGGGCGCACCCAATACCAATGGCTAGAGCATTTATATGCCCTGTCACGTAAAAACGTGCCAGATTTGCCGCCCACACTACAAGAAGCCTTTGCCATGGGCGTATATAAAAAGCATTTCCCGCAAAATCATATTGCTTATAAGGCTTTTCGTGAAGACCCCAAGGCTCATCCTTTAGGCACACCTTCGGGAAAAATTGAAATTTATTCCACAGCTTTGGCAGAAAAAGCCGCCACATGGACTTTGCAAAAAGGACAAGCCATCACGCCGCTGCCCGAATATATTGCAGATCCGGAAGGAGCTTTTACGGCACTCAGTGAACGGTATCCCTTACAGCTTATTGGGCATCACTATAAACAACGCACCCACTCAAGCTATGGGAATTGCTGGTGGTTGCAAGAGGTAGCCCCGCAAGATGTCTGGATCAATCCCATAGATGCCAAAGCACGCAGCATTAGCCATGGGCAAAAGGTGAAAATTTATAATGATCGCGGCGTCACCTACATTACAGCCCGTGTCACTCCGCGTATCATGCCGGGTGTGGTGTCCTTACCCCAAGGGGCATGGCATACCCCCAATGGTAAGGGCGAAGACCTCAATGGCTGTATCAACGTACTGACAGATTTAAAACCCACAGCCTTGGCTAAGGGAAATCCGCACCATTCCAATTTGGTGCAAATTGAACGTGCCTAGCCCTAGCACATCACAACACGGAGAATGTATATGTTAAGACAACCTTCATTTACCTTCAATAGTGAACTGTGTACGGGCTGTAAGGCCTGTATGATTGCTTGTAAGGATAAACATAATTTACCTAAGGACGTTAAATGGCGTCGTGTTTTAGAATTTTCCGGCGGAGAATGGCTAGAACTGGGTAAAAATGTTTATGAGCAAAATGTTTTTGCCTATTATGTGTCCATTTCTTGTAACCATTGCGAAAATCCTCTTTGCGTCAAAGGCTGTCCCACCACAGCCATGCACAAAGATGCCAATGGCATTGTCAGCGTAAATCAAAATTTATGCGTAGGATGCCGTTATTGTGAATGGAATTGCCCCTACGGTGCACCGCAATTTAATGCAGAAATTAAGCGCATGAGCAAATGTGATTTCTGCCGCGATTATCTACAAGAAGACAAGGAACCTGCCTGTGTGGCCGCTTGTCCTTGCCGTGCCTTAGGCATAGGTAGTTACAGGCAATTGCAAGAAAAAGCAGGTTATACCCATGAGATAGCGCCGCTTCCTGAAGCAAGTGTAACTAAGCCGCATCTTTTTTGTGTACCTAACAGGCACGCTAAACCACAAGGGAGTGATGCTGGTATACGCGGTTCCCTTGTCAGTAATCCAGAGGAGGTATAGCCATGGAAGGAATGTGGAGTCTCATTTTCTTTACCCTATTGGTACAAGCTTCTTCGGGTATGGTGCTATGGCAGAGCTTGCTAGGCGGAAAAAAAGCGCAAGAGCAACAATGCTGGTCTCGCGCGGCCCTAGCTTTGGCTATGCTTGGCATGGTATTTTCTCTTTTACATCTAAGTGCGCCTTTGCATAGTGTTTTTACCATAAACAATATCTTTTTCTCTTGGCTTAGCCGTGAAATAGCCAGTGTAGGACTTTTTGTGGCCCTGCTCTTTGCCTATATCTACACGAAACATGTGCTCTTGCTCTATGCCAGTGCCGCGTCAGCTCTAGTGCTTAGCTATGCCATGAGTAAAATTTATACCGTCTCCCTCGTACCTTATTGGCAAAACATTTGCGTTTTTGGCTATTTCTTAAGCTCTGCCTTGGTGCTGGGTGCTTTGCTCTTATGGGCGGGGTCCTTCTTCTGTCCTCAAGCCACCACCAAGGAAAATATGCAAAACACCATGAAAAGCTGGATGCCCGTGGCCTTGGGCTTTGCTTTGGTCGCACGCATAGGCTTTGGCGTTGAGCAAAGTATGCAACACATTCCCCGCATGAGCTCTTTTGCCTTACACGCAGCGCCAACCTTGCTGGCTTTGGCCTTGGCAGTGCTGCTTCTTTTACAAAGGCATCATCTTTGCGCCGGGCACGATACCCATAAAGCCCACAAAAGCGCGGGGCTTTACACCTTATATGCGTTGGTACTTTGCTGTTTTATTGTGGCTGCAGAAGTCTTAGGGCGCCTCAGTTTTTACCAAGGTTATACATGGTTTGGCATGTAGTATACAAATTTTGATACCGTCTACTGGGGGAAAACCTTTTTTGAAAAAAAGGTTCTTCCCCCAGCCCCCTTTCCAAAAAACTTTAATTGCGACGTAAACTTATCTTCGAAAGTACTATTTTGGCGCAATCTAAATTTTAAAATGCTACTTTATTTATATTTAGGTTTTGTCATAAGTCTTATCTCCCGCCTTACAGGAAATTTTCGTACAAAAAAATATGCCGCTTTCTCCATAAAAGAAAGTGGCATATTCACTTATACTCCATAAGCTTCAGCAGATAACTTACTTCACTATCCAGCCACCCATTTTCACAATCCAGTGATGTAAGGTTTTGTAGAGCACCTCAGCCTCAATGGGTTTTGTAATATGATCATTCATGCCGTAGGAAAGGCTGATTTCTTTATCCCCTTTCATGGCATGGGCAGACATGGCAATAATGGGTAAATCTTTAAATCTTTCTTGCTGGCGTATCTTTTCTGTGGCGGTGTATCCATCCATAATGGGCATTTGAATATCCATAAGCACGGCTGCATAGATATTTTTATCTAACATATCTAAAGCTTGCTGCCCATCACAAGCAATGTCTACAGTATAGCCCACATGGTTTAGTATTTCTGTGGCCACAAGCTGGTTAATTTCATTATCTTCCACCAAGAGCAAATGACCGTGACCATGCCAATGCTCAGCCAAAGCGCCCGATTGGTCGGCCTGAACTTGGTCTTGACTCACAGCAAAAATAGCATCGCAAAAAAATGTAGAACCCTTGCCAAGTTCACTTTCAACCCAAATTTTTCCTTGCATCATAGTAATAATACTACGAGAAATCACAAGACCCAAACCTGTACCGCCGTATTGACGCGTAACAGAAGAGTCCCCTTGCGAAAAAGCAGAAAATAGGCGGCCCATTTGTTCTGAGGAAAGCCCTATTCCGGTATCGCGTATGGCAAAAAGACAACGAGCCTCTCCGCTTTCCAGTAAGGACGTTTGTACATCTAGCGTTATAGACCCTTCACGCGTAAATTTAATGGCATTACTCACAAGGTTAAACAATACTTGCTTTAAACGCAAAGCATCGCCAAGTAGCAAGGTGTGGGCAAATTCCCCTTTATTAATATATAGCCCAAGGCCTTTAGCATTACTTGTAGGAGAATATAAATCGTGCACATCCTGACATAAATCATGTATGGTAAAGGGCACAGATTCCATTTCCAGCTTGCCAGCTTCAATTTTAGAAAAATCTAAGATATCATTGATGATACGCATGAGATTATTGGCAGAAAAAAGACTTTTTTCTACATAACTTTCTTGTGTACCATCCAAAGATGTTTGCTGTAAAAGGTGCAATAAGCCTAAAATACCGTTCATGGGCGTACGAATTTCGTGGCTCATATTGGCTAAAAACTCACTCTTGGCCTTGGTACTTTTTTCTGCAATTTCTTTAGCCACCATTAAATCTTGCTCATGGGCACGAATTTCTTGCAACATGGCATAATGCTCTCTCATATCTCTACTATAAGAAATAAGCCCCATTTTGCCCTTATAGGAGGTGCGAACCACAAGAATATCTAAGGGTATTTTCTCAAAAGTAAAGGGATTTACCCGCACAATCTCTCTGCGGGCCATGCCCTGACAAAAACCTTCGTTAATAAACTCTAAAAGGATTTGTCGAGAGTTACTCCCATCAGCTTGAAATTCCGGTACAGTTTCATAGTATTTTGCCGTATATTCTTCTTTGTCGTCAAAACCAAAAAGTCGCGCACCTTCTTGATTGGAGTACAAAAGATTGGCTTCGCTATCCCAAAAATGTACACACAAAGGCACAGCTTCTAGCATAAGCGTATTCATAAGCTCCACTTCTTTAGCGTACTCTTGTGTTGCTTTAAGCTCTCGTAAATCCTTGGAGTAAGAAATAATAACATCTTCACCCCCAAGACGCGCCCTAATCAAGTGGACATCCACAGGAATAAGCTCACCCTGTAAATTTTGATGCAACCACTCAAAAAGCATAAAGCCTGTTGTAAGCACTTCTTGACAGTTGGAAACTATGGTCTCCATGGAATGCCTTCCATCAGGTTGATATTCAGGAGAACATTTTGCAATATTGTCTATGAGATGCTGTTTTGAATTTGCTCCAAAAAGTTTCCACGCTTCACGATTGCAGTCCAGCACCTTACCATTGGGTTGCCAAAAGATAATACAATAAGGAATATTTTCTAAAATAACGGCATTGCGCTCTTCTGCCAAGGATATTTGTTTTTCCATGGCCTTAAGGGGGCGTAAATCCTTAGTGTATGCCAAAATCATATCTTCATCTTTATAACGTGTATGAAGTGTAGTCACCTCCACAGGAAGAGGCGCCCCATAACAGTCCACATGCAGCCATTCAAAACGCATAAAACTTTCATGTAAAATTCTCGCACTTAGCTCATTAAATGCCTCTTTAGATTTGCGCCCGTCAGGTTGAAACTCCGGAGAAAGATATGGAAAATGCCTTATATATTCTTCCTTGGAGTTAAAACCAAAAAGTTCATAAGCTTTACGATTGCAATCTACTATTTGGAACTCATTATCCACAATATTTGCCCCAAAAGGCATACCATCAAGCATAAGCTTAGAGCTTGCTTCTGCTTCTTTCGTTCTACGCTCACTTTCTTTTAGTTCGCGCAAGTCAGAGTTAAATTGAGCCACAGCATCTTTTCCATTATAGGTAATGCGTAGCATCATAATTTTCGTGGGAAGTGAAAAACCAAGCTTATGACGCCAATTCCATTCTACTTTATGATTATCATGTTCCAAACACAGGGTAAAATTCTTTTCAAAGGCAGCAATAGAAGTTTCGCCATCTTCTTGAAAATCCGGAAAGTACGTTGCGGGAGCATCCACATATTGCGCCATATTTTGCAAGCCTAAATAATCCAAAAAGGCTTTATTGCAATCAATAAGCTCCATTTGCAGGTTCCAAATGGCTATGGGAGTGGGAGATTTATGAACAATATCTGTTATGGAAATAAGCTGTTGCGCTTTTTCGGCGCACTCTAAACACACTTCTTTTACATCATTCATATACGCTGTGAAGATAATCTCTTCGTGATGATTAATAAAAGTGACAGTATAATGCACTAAGTGTTCGCAATTATTAGCCAGTTCATGCGTCCAAGAAAAGCGGCTTACACCTCTTTCTAAGGTAAGTTTACAATGATTTTGCAGTGTATCGAAAAAGTTTTTTTGTGAACACACCCCCATGGTGGAAAGCTCAGAGAAAATATCTTGGCATTCCTCCACAGTACGTACGCAAAAAAAGTCCAAAAATTGTTGCGTGCAATAGATAAGCTGCCCAGTGGCTGAAATACAACACAAGGGCAAAGGATTATTTGCATAAAGAGTATCTAAGAAGCCATATATGCTTGGATTGGTAAGCGTGCAGGAAGTCATAATACACCCTTTTATATAACTGGGAGTTTCTAAGAAAATACAGAAAAATCTCTTAAAAAAGATATGTTCTTTTTTGTAAAAGTCAAGAAAATCATTCTATTTTGTTAACAACTTACCCTATTACCCTGTTACAAAAGTCAGAATTGAGAAATTTCTTAATTAATCTTGATTTTGGCAATTTTCTACACAAGCTCTCGCAAGCGTCAGCGACGCATGGAGTAAATACTGCTTACCTTTCCCCATAGAGGACTTGCTCCCCTGCGGGGCGAGGCCGCGTCCTGCGACCTTGTAGCAGACAGCCCTTTTTCAACAGCCTGCTAGCTAATACAAATCGGGGTCAGAAGGAAGCCTCTCCCAACTAATCTTTCCCTTTTTCTTATATTTACGCACTAAAACATAAATGGTACCGGGGCCGCCGTCTACAGGTTGCGCCGTGCAAAAAGCTAAAACCACACGCTTAAAAGGCTCTTGCGTAAGCCACAATTGTACCTTTTCTCGTAATACGCTTATACCATTGGGAGAATTTTTACCACGGCCCGGAATAAGTAAAAGTGTGCGCATACCTTTATACCAAGAGCCTCTAAAAAAGCCCACCATGGCCTCATAGGCCTGCATGGCATTAAGACCGTGCAAATCTAAATGTGCCTCTGGGCTATACACGCCGGCGCGCAAATTATTCATGGTCAGCTCGTCCAGGCCCACCACATGCCCTTCCATATACTCCCCTTTAAGGGCCAAGGAAAATTCTAATTTCTTTTCCAGCATGTGCGCAAAGGCCTCTTGTCCTTGCTGAGCAGCGGCTGAAGGTTGTACCTCTGGGGCCACATCGCGCCCCTTAGCCGTAAGGGGGTGCACTTCCTTCATGGCCGTAAAAAAGGCCTCCATACCTTCGTTATCTTGCCCTAATGAGGCCTTATCTTGCGCCATGAGCAGCTCCTGCATGGAAAGTGTGTCTTGAGATCTAACCTCTGGTTTAGGGCTTTCTATAGGCCTTTCAGTGGCTAAATTTCCTTGAGGTACTTCAGCTTTTTGATATTTAGCAGATTTTTTTTGAGGAAATTTTTGACTCATGAGCTGGCCAAAGCTCGCTCGTTCGTCTTGAAAAATAATCCTTTCTGCGTGCTTATGGGCTCTTTTTTGCTTAGCTGGTCGCCCTTGTTTGCGCCCTGCCGTTGCTTGGCGCTTTTCCTTTTGCATGGGCAATAAGGAGCGCATGGCTTGCAAAAAGAGGCCTTCTTCACCCTGATTAGGCAAAGGGGCAAACTGCGCCTTAGCAATAGATGTAGAAGAAGATAGAGCTGTATGTTGAGCATATTTCGCAGAAGGAGAAGAGAAAGACTCTGCACTCTCTTCTTGCGTTAATTTTTCTGCCCTGAGCTGTAAAAGACTTGCCAAGGGAGTGTGATTGAACTTTTCCTGCATATATACCTCAAAAAAATACGGCCCTTGAGAAGACACTGCACAAAAAAAGGGGGCCAAAGCCCCCCCCTAAAAATATATTTTATGCCACCTATTGCGCCGTTGCTGGCTGCTCAGGTGTTGCGGGTGCAGATGTTTCAGCCGGCTTGACGGGGGCTGTTTCTTCTATTTGCACATCAAGTACTACAGAATCATCATCAGAACGTACACCACTTACATAAGTATAGCTCAAACAAGTAAATAAGAAAAGCACGGCCATAAAGGCTGTCAACTTAGACAAAAGGCCACCAGCACCGCCACTGCCAAAAACAGAGCCGCCGCCGCCGCCAAAAATTACGCCCATTCCTTCTCTACCGGCTTGAAGCAATACAAGGATGATAAGCATTACGCAAACAATGATATGCAGCGTCAAGATAAGCGTTTGCACAAAAAACCTCCCAGCCCAGATGGGGCAATGATACTGAAAATAGGGTTATGCCGTAACAATACGAGCAAAACTTTCTGCTTGTAAAGAAGCACCTCCTACCAGTACTCCGTCCACATTGTCAAGTGCCACAATGGCACCTGCATTTTCTGGCTTTACACTTCCTCCATATAAAACACGGAGTTGCGCAGCTTTTTCTGCAAAAATATTTTCTAAAATTTTACGCACCAAAGCATGAGCCTCTAAAATTTCTTGCTCGCCAGCCACCTTACCGGTGCCAATGGCCCAAACGGGCTCATAAGCTACGGCAAAATTGCGCTCTGTAATGCCCTCTTTCATGGTGGCTAAACAAGCCAATTGTTCAGTAAGCACCGCTTCCAGCTTTCCGGCCTCGCGTTCTTCAAGGCTCTCACCAATACAAAAGACCACATTAAAGCCCTGCTCCAAAGCATAGGCTGTTTTATCTTGCACAAGGGCTAAAGACTCGCCAAAAACGCTTCTGCGCTCAGAATGCCCAATTAAGACCCAATTCACGCCCACATCTTTCAGCATGGGGGCAGAAATTTCACCGGTAAAGGCGCCTTCCGGAGCTGGATAAAAATTTTGGGCTCCTATACTTAAAGGCAAGCCATGGGTTGGCACTTCCACCGCTGAAGCAAGAGTGGTGAAAGGAGCAAAAATGAGCACTTCTCTTTCTGTCAGGGAAGGAGAGGCTTGTAAAAGAGTGCATAAATCCGTCAGCGTTTGTTGTGCTTGTGCACGCGTTTTATACATTTTCCAATTGGCAGCCATTAATTTAGACATACTCTGTTACTCCTTTTCTCTGAGGTATTGCGATAATTCATTATGATAGCATGAAAAAGCCTTCTAAGGCAAGAGTATAGACGCAAGCGTCTTCCCCCGTATCGGCATAGTATTTTTTCCTTGTACCAACCTGCGCAAAACCAAGCTTTTCGTAAAGATTTCGCGCCGGAATATTCCCCACACGCACTTCTAGCACAACTCTTTCCACGCCCATACCCTTCCCCTGCTCTAAGGCCTTTCCAAGAAGTATGTAACCAAGATTTTGCCGCCTATACTGCGGCGCCACGGCAATATTCAATATTTCCATTTCATCTAGGGTATGGTAGAGAGAAACATAGGCCAATAGCTGGTTTTCTTGATACAAACCAAAGGCCACAAAAGAAGATTGCGCAAAAGCAGCCTCATATTGCTCAAGTCCCCACGGCGTGCTAAAACATTGCTGTTCTAAAGCAACTAAAGCAGGCACAATGTGCGCATCTACAGCTGGGTCTAAGCGTCGAAAATTTGAAGAGATAAAAGAGTTTTGCATGAAAAACTATCCTTACTTGCATCCTGTTCCCAAAGACATGCTTGAAATTGTGGACGCTGATGACAGGCCCCTTTTACTTACATCTTATAAAGATGCAAAGCACTTACCGCATCGTTTTGTGGTGCTTATAGTGCGGGACGCCGACGGAAAATTTCTTTTTTGGCGCAATAAGAAGAAAAAAAGAGCTGCGCAAGAAGCCATGGGCCTTTTATACAGCCATGTACATGCCGGAGAAGCCAGAGAAAGCGCCGCCATTCGCCTTGTAGAAAGACATTTACCGGCCCTCTTGCTGGTGCCTCGTATTCAAGAAGAGCTGTCTACCCTAGAAGGCATACATAAACGTATGCAAAGCCTTACAGCCCCCTTTACGGACCAAAATCCCATGAGTCTGTACACCTTGCAAATAAAAACAGAAGAAAAAGCGCTGCTCAATAAAGATTTACTTTGGCTTGATTTTGACGAAATGCAGGGCCTTGCCACGCACTTTGCAGATATGCTCAGCCCAAGCACCTTACAATTGGTACAAGGGCAGTATTTGCACAATATTTATCAATAATTACCTAAAAGCACTTTACGCATTTCATGCTAACAAAGTAAGCATGCTCAAAATATAGACTTCTAGCTTAGTTGATGAAAAGATCAGAATAATAATCTAAATCATCTAAGGTTTTACCCGTTCCGCGCACCACAGTGGTTAAGGGATCATTATCCACCACCACTTTAAGGCGTGTTTCTTGGGCAATAAGCTGATCTAAACCTTTGAGTAAAGCGCCGCCGCCAGCCAAAAGTAAACCATTGCTATAAATATCCCCTGCCAATTCCGGCGGAGTTTTTTCAAGGGCAGTGAAGACGGCTTTAACGATGACACGCAAACAGTCACGTAAGGCTTCGCGTACATGCCCTTCAGAAATGCGCACCACCTTGGGCACGCCTTGCACCAAATCCTTACCGGAAACATCCAGCAAAGGCGCGTTGGGCATGGGCACAGCACAGCCTAATATTTTCTTCACATTTTCTGCGGTATTTTCCCCCACATCCAGCTGAAAAACGTCATGAATATAGCGTAACACAGCCATATCCATGGCATCACCCGCCATGCGCACAGATTCAGAAAAGGCTGTGGATCCCATGGTAATAACAGCCACTTCTGAGGTACCACCGCCAATATCTAAAACTAAATTCCCCAATGGCTCGTGAATGGGCAGATTAGCCCCAATGGCGGCGCCCATGGGCTCTTCAATAAGATGAACTTCGCGCACACCAGCCATAAAGGCCGCATCAATAACGGCCTTTTTCTCTACTTGGGTAATACCTGTAGGTACACATATAACCATGGTGGGTTTTATAAAGCGCAATCCTGTCACAGCTTTGCGAATAAAATAGGAAATCATTTCCTTAGTCACGTCAAAGTCTGCAATAACGCCGTCTTTCATGGGACGTATGGCGCGAATATTCTTAGGCGTGCGGCCAATATAAGCTTTAGCTTCATTCCCCACGGCCAGCACAGTATTTTTTACAGCATCCACCGCCACCACAGAAGGTTCGTTAAGCACAATGCCGTGTTCTTTGGTGTAGAGCAAAGTATTGGCTGTCCCCAAATCCATGGCAATTCTTTTGCCAAGTTTACCAACTAAACGTGAAAACATTAGTTGTCCTCACCATGAGTCGAAGCATCACTATCATAGCCAGAAGGATGGTCATGTAATTCAGCCTTGGGCAAACACTGATGTAAACGACTGCGTAAATACAGGTTTTCTAAGAAAAGACCTAAATAATCCACACATTGATACACAAAAGACCGCAAAGTTTCATCCATTTCGCGTCCTTCCCCGTGGGCAAGGCATAAAACACCGCGAGCAGATTTATTTACCATAACCGGCACACAAATAAGAGCTTGATAATGAGGCATTTCAGGAATTTTACCAAAAAGAGAAATAGTAGTATTGCCCGTTAAGCCTTCCGAGAAAATGGCTTGTTGCTCATCACGAAAAACCCAACCCACCATGCCGCTTTGCACAGGAAAAGCCAATTGTTGATGATTTTTCAGCAAAAAGGGCTTGGTTTCGCCTTCCAGTACATAGTATTCTTCAGAAGGGTCTAATGAGGCAAAGGCGCAATAATCAAAACGCAAAGCATGCGCTACGGTACTTAAATAATTTTGCAAAAATGTGGGCCATGCTTTAAATTGAAAACGTAAAGAGCGTACAATACTTAAACAAGCAAAATATTCTGCTATGGAAGCGGGTTCTGTAGGTGTTTCTTCTTTACTTTCTTCCCTTGCACTTACAAGGTCTGCAAAAAGCTGTAATATTTTACTATCTTTATCTGAGAAAGAATACAATTTCTTGCTGTCTACACAAATAAGCCCACCAGAAGGCACAGGGCAAGCCATAAAAGCTTTTACACAGCTTTCTTCTTCATTTTTATAATAACCTAAATTATGAGCATTTTTGTCAAAATTTGTCATAACCACAGGTTTTTTATCGCGTAAAATTTCCCCTGCAAGGCCGGAGCTTAAACCAATACTGTCCATATAGGCTTCGCCATCGCCCAAAGAGAAAGTGGCAGCTAAATTGCAAGCAATACTGCCTTCTACAGGCAAATATAAAGTGGCTGAGTACGCATCAAAAACACTGCAAATAATGGCAAGTATTTGTGTATGTAAAGGGCTTGTTTCTTTCATATATACGAATTGGGTTTTAAGTGAATAAAAGTCATTACCCGCTCAGTCTACCAAAGCACCGCCAAGCTCGCAACCGCTTTTTAGCCCCTTTGACTAAGAAATTCTCAGCAAAGTCCTAGGACTTTATCCATATGAGTGAGGCTTGGCGGCCCGATTCTTTTTCTTGCCTGTAGGAAAAAAACATATGCGGCATACTGTAAGTACACATATCTATACCAAAAATTTGCGATGATGGAAGGCCACTTTTTTGCAATTGATGACGCGTAAGCGACCATAAATCCATGTTTTTTTCTGCCGCACAATACCATGGTGAAAATTCTTCACCCCACTCTTCAGCAAAGTGGATAAACTCTGCCACCTGCGGCCCAAGACTGGGTCCGCGCACGGCAAAAACATCTTTCGCATGCACTTTATACTGCTCGCAAAATTCTCCTACAGCTTTAAAAATAAAATCATTTTTATTGCCGCGCCAACCCACATGTAAAGCCATAATATATTGCCCACTTCTATGAGCCAACAAAATAGGCTGACAATCTGCCGTCTTAATCATAAGCGCCAGACCTTTTTGCGTTGTGGCCTGCCCATCAGCTTCCGGTAATGAGCCATCTGTGCTTTGTCTAAACCCTTCTGCTGGCGTCGCGAGGGGTTCAAAAACAAGCTCATTACCATGCACCTGAGAAAGCTCACTAAAAGGGTATCGTATGGCTCTTTGCAAAGCGCGACGATTGGCAAACACATGCTGTGGAGTATCCTTGGTAACAAAGGAAATATTACCGCCGGAATAATTTTTTGCCGAAGCGCCTCCGGGGCGTGTTTGAAAAAGGCAACGTACATTTTGTATGCCCGGAAAAGAAAAAGGTAAATAACTTATATCCATTGCAAAGCCTCCTCTGTGATCAAGGCATGTACCGGCATATCCCAGCTTTCGCGAGGTAAAGCTTTCAGTACTTGCCAAGAAAATGCTGCACCAATGCAGCGCGTTTTTTGCCCCTGCAAAGCATGCAAAAAGCGATCGTAATACCCACCGCCAAAGCCCATTCTTTGGCCTGCACCATCAAAACCAACTCCCGGCACCAACAATATATCTAAAATCACAGAAGATTGTTCTCCTGAATCTGGCCCTAAAATTCCCTTTCCCAAAGCCTGCTGACGTGTAAAAGTCTCTAGCGTAGGTTCCTGTATACCATAAGCCCCTTCTGCCAAATCTGCCCTACCTTGGCACAAAACAAAATCCATAAGCCCGCGTTGCTCAGGTCGACAGCGAGGTAGGTAGACCTGTTTACCTTCTTGCCAGGCTTGCTCCACCAGCTCTTGCGTATGCACTTCACGCCCCTTTGCCATATACAAACCTACGCTTTGCGCCTCTTGCCACAGCGCACTCTGCACAAGATGCTGTTTAATGCGTGCACTTAAACGCACACAATCTTCCATAGCAAACTGTTTCCTACGCTCAAGTAAAGCTGTACGTAGGGTGCGTTTACACAAAATGTCCTCTAAGCCTGTATTTTTAGACATGCCTAAGCCCTCTTTTCCTCTGGCATAAGATATGGTACAAAAGAACAATAACTATTTAACAAGGAAGTGGCCCCTATGCAAGCTACACAAGAAAATACACAGGATTTCCTTTGGATTGCCCTTGGTGATATACATGATGATGTGACCCGCTTACAAGAAATTCCCGAGTTGCCCCATGCTCATGGGGTTATTGTTACCGGAGATATGACCTTTGGCGGCGGCGTTAAGCAAGCTGAGCGTGTGCTTTTTGCTATTCAAGAGCATAATCCCCGCATTTTAGCACAAATTGGCAATATGGATAGAGAAGAAGTCACCACATGGCTTAAAGAGAATGATTGGAATTTACATACCGAAGTACGCGCCCTGAGCGCTGAAGTTTGCGTTTTCGGTGTGGGCGCTTCTACCTTTACCCCCTTCGGCACTCCTAGCGAATATCCAGAATCACACTTTGCCCAGTGGCTAGAAAATGCTTGGCCTAAAGCCCGCACATGGAAAAAACAAATTCTTATTTCGCACAATCCGCCCAAAGATACCCTTTGTGATGTTATAGGCGATGGCGTGCATGTGGGCTCCACGGCAGTGCGTGAATTTATTGAAGAGCATCAGCCTGATATTTGCATTTGCGGCCACATCCATGAAGCGTGTAATATGGATACCATCGGGCGCACCATTGTGGTTAATCCCGGCAATTTTGCCGCCGGAGGTTACGTGCTCATACGTAGTCATGGCGGAGAGCTTTCTGTGGAATTAAAGCATTTAGGAGAATAAGATGTCACAAAACAATACAACCATCAGCAATACTACCCTCTTGTGGATTTGCTATGGCCTGTACGCCGCTGCCCTTATTTGCGGCGGCATTACGGCCCTTGTGGCAGTGGTTATAGGCTATATTAAGCGCAAAGATGCCAATGATGCCCTCACCACCAGTCACTTAAATTGGCAAATTGCCACTTTCTGGCAAACCCTCATTGGACTCATTGCTATGGCCATTGTGAGCTTTTTGCTTACCATCACTTTAGTACTGTCTTTCCTTATTTTCCCTCTCTGGGTACTTTTCGCCATTTGGTATATCTACCGTGTAGCCAAGGGCGCTCTTGCTTTAAATAGCGGTAACTGTGTATAGCAGATTTCAATGCGCATAGCAGATTTTCTGGGAGGAAGCCTTTTTTGAAAAAAAGTTTTCCTCCCAGACCCTCCTTCCAAAAAACTTTCATGGCGATAAAGCTTCATCTTTGAAAGTTACATGCTGGCGCAATGAAATGTAAAAATAAAAAACTATCAATGCTAATACATTTACCCACAACAAAAACCCCATAAGCGTGGATGCTTATGGGGTTTACAATGAAAGCGCGTTTTGGGAGAGGATGGGGGTGTGGGGGAAGGAGAACCTTTTTTGGCGCTAGCAAACCGACCCAAAGGGCGCCGAAGGCGTAGCCGTTGCCGAGCTTGCTCGGCTTACGGATATCGTGCGCCTAGGCGGTTCCCTCCTTCCCCCACCTAAACCCATTAATGCCCACCTAAATAGGCTTCACGCACAGCCGGGTCATTGAGCATGGCTTGCGCTTCATTTTCCATAATCACATTACCCACTTCCAAAACATAGCCACGGGTGGCCA
>CAYJPR010000015.1:0-26367 GCA_964372075.1 uncultured Desulfovibrionaceae bacterium
TTTTTCATAAATGTAATGAGTAAAATGGCTTTATAGAAATTTGGGGAAAACCCTTTGTAATAAAGATTTTCCCCAAAAAAAACATATACTTTCTTCAAAACGTTCAAAACAGGCTGTTCAAAAAGTAGTAGATACAAGGAAGGCGACAGTTTTTGCGTAAGAAGCGTATTTAGACATACGTGACTGAAGCAAAAAACAAGCCTGACGCAGTAGATGCTGCTTTTTCAACTGCCTGTTATGGAAGCATAGTTAAAGGTACGCGGTACATCCAATCTCCGGGATTCGTAGCCCCAAAGCTTTCCCAATGACTGCGATCTTTGTCATATTCTTCATAACGAGCAAGGCGCGACTTTAATCTATTAATAAAGGTTGTTTGCTGGCCAATGCTCATGCGATACCAATCCTCTTCACGCAGGAGCATAATGTCACTTTTGTAAGGAAGTCCTTCCAAAAATTCTCCCAAGACGCCCAGCTGAGAAAGGTTTTGTCCGGCAGGCATGGGGCTGTTGGGGTCACGTGCGGCGCGAGTGGAGGCTGATAAAATACCTTGGAAAAAGTCTTTCGCATCAGTTTTTTTGGTGCGTTCAGCATTGTCGATGATGATGGAAAGTTGTTGGCTTAAATCATTGAGTTGATTCTTGGTTAAAAGCACAGCCACTTCTACCGTAGAGGCTTGTTCACCCTTGGCAAGTTTTTGCAAATCCATATCGGCTATCCAAGAGTCTTTAACCGAAGGTGCGCGAGTTTCATTTACTTTACCAAAGAACTCCAACTGCATGGCATAACCTAAAGCCGCAGCCATATTCTTAGCTTCTTCTTCGGCGCTAAGATTTTTGCCGGTTTCGTTGGCAGGCTTTGTAATCAGTTTACCATCAAGTGTCATTTGCACCATGGTTACAATGCCGGAAGTAAGCGCAGAGGAGGCTGTGGTAAAGTTTTTTACCCCTTCTTGAGTGGTGCTGGCTTGTACAGCAAGGTAATTGGATCGATCATCGGAAAGCTTGGTTAGCAAGCGATAGGCTTGTTCTGCTTCGGCATGATCTTTTTTTCCCTTGGGGGATTTAATATGTAAGGCTGTGAGGCGTACACCCTTGGTGCGGGCATAGTCTGCTAGTTCTGGTATATCCATTTTCACCGTAGCATAGGGGTCAGAAGGAGGCAGCGGTCCTGCATCTGTAATAACCACAAGCATTCTGGTGCTATATTCGCCCCAATTTAAACTATCAAGCGCCATTTTAATGCCAGAGGGGGAGTTTTCTGTAAAAGTATGAGTAGAGGAGCTGGCTTCTTTGACCTTGGCAAGCTCTGTTTCTAGCATGGTTCTATCTTTTGCGGTCACAAGATCGCTCACCACACGGCTTTCATATTCAGTACCTGGCTTTGCCACAGGGCTACTACGAAAAGCCACCACGCCAAAGGCCACGTCATTTTGCAATTTTTTATCTTCTAGTTGATCGTACACAGAGCGAATAACATTAAGGCTTTGGTCAATGTACGGTTTCATGGAAATGGTGGTATCCATAACAAAGGCAATGGCGGTGCGCGGTGTAGCCTTGGTAGCATTTTCCTTACTTTGACCTGGGTCAATGGAAGCTACTTCTAAAAATTTTACCCCTTCAAAAGGATCTTTCATGCCTAAAATGGGCATAAGATAAAAGCGCTCAGCCGTTACAGCTCCTTCTTTTTCTGTGGGCTCGGTGGCTACCACTGCAGCTGCGTCAAGAACGCCCTGTTCTTTTGCTTGCACAGCCTTGTGAATATCTGCCAATTTTTTTTCCATTTGTGTGGATGTGCAAATATCCATAAGGCCTTGTTCATTTTTAAAAAAGAGTAAAGGGTTACGCGAAGCTCTTTCGGTAAAAAGTAAGGTTAAAGATTGATTCCACGCTGTGGATTTACCTTCTTCAAGCCAGCCCAAAGGCGCGGCGCCTAAGGGACCCACCTGGAGCCAGCCATTTTGTTTGGCATAGACATAAAGTACAGTGAAAGGTTTGACATTTTCTTGTACTTTTTGCGCAGATCTTTCTGGACTTTGCAAAATATGCGCGCCTGGGTGAGTAATGACACGCTGATAAAGGGTCTTTTTACCTTCTTGCACCAAGGGGCTTGCGGCAAAAGATTCTGTATGCACAGCACCCAAAAATATCATACACAAAAGAAAAACCAATGATGTACGCATGAATGTTCTCCAATGTTTCATATCTTATTCGTCGTTCAAAATTTGTAAAATACGTTTGGCAAACCATTTGTTGTAAATCTCAAAAAGCGTACCTTCGTATTCTAATTTGTCTAGGGCTTGGCTCACTTCATGAGCTAAGGATTCATTTTTTTTAGAAAATACAAAGCCAAAATACTGTTTTTGTAACGTGGGATTTAGCATATGCACTTCATCATAATGATCTACCAAGGCTTGTAAGTTGACCTTATGACCAATAAGGGCTTCCACTTGTCCTTGGAGCAAGAGAGCAAAAACTTCTGGGCCTGTTTTCAGGGCAAAAATGGTGCTTTCTTTGAGTTCTTCAAAGGCATATTTTTCAGCCGAAGTGCCTTTTACTACACCTACAATGCTCGAAGAAAGTATTTCATTGTGTTGTAAAGGACTTTCTTTTAACACAAGCGCGTGTAAATCTGACTGTAAATGCGCCTCGGAAAACAAAAATCTTTTTTTGAGTTCTTGCGTTATCAAGGTGCTGGAAAGAAGCATCTGGCAACCATCATTATTAAGCATCACCAAGGCTGTGGCCATGTCGGTGGATATAAACTCAGGGGTGTAGGGCAAATTCATGGCTTCCCATAGGTCCATATCATAGCCATGACGCGTATTACTACTATCAAAAAACATATAAGGAGGCGTATTGTCTAAAACGCAAAGACGCAGGGCCTGCTTAGTCTCATCTACGAGAGGTGCTTCTTGAGCTTTCACTGCTGTGGGCAGTGCTTTTTCCGTTTCTTGATATTCGGTCAGTCTTTGAGCATAACCATAGGTATTTAGCCCGGTAAGGCAAATACATATGGTCATGCATATGCTTATAATCTTAAAGATTTTTAGCATGGTGTTCCTTTATTTTTTCCAATTATTCAAAAGGTTTTTAGCTTCAGCATTGCCTTTTTTAGCTTCTTCTTCTGCCCATTTTTGTAAGCTTTGTAAGCGCTCTGCGGCTGTAGCTTCACCGGCTTTAGCGGCTTTGTCATACCAAATATGTGCTTGCTCCGCATCGGGGCTAATACTGCCCTTGGGAGCCTCATGGCTGGGGTCATAATAGCCACCCAGCTCTGTCATGGCGGCGCTTACGCCTTTTTCGGCGGCATCTTCAAAGAGTAAGAAGACGGCATCTTGAGCTTTAGCATCATCACCGGCTTTTGCACGTAATTCAGTGGCAAGACCATGACTTTTTTCTCCGGAATCATTTTGGCGTAATAATTCTCTGGCAGAATCTATGGGGTGTACGCTTGCAGGGCTTGCGGACTGTGCATCTGAAGTTTGCTTGTCGGAACTTTGCTCAGGTGTAGTTGCAGAAGGCTCTGTGCCAGCTTGTTCTGTACCGGCTTGTTCTGGGCCACTTTCTTCTTTTGCCTGCTCAGAATCCTGCTCCACAGCTGGTTCTGCAGTTGGCTCCGCAGTCTGTTCAGAAGCTTGTTCAGCGCTTTGCTCCGTGGTAGCAGCAGCGTCTACAGGCGGGTCAGCATCTTTATTCAAATACCACCAAATGCCTGCTCCCAAAAGAGCGCATAAAATAAGAACTCCTAAGATAAGTGGAAGCATATTTCTTTGAGCTGGTTCTTGAGCTTGCATCTGCATATCCGGTAAGGGAGTTGGTTCCGGTTCCGGCTCGGGCTCAGGTTCCGGAGTTGGTTCAGGAGCGGGTTCAGAAGCAACAAGGGGCGAGGCAGCAGCCATGGAAAGTCCCTGACCACCTGCCATGGAAGATTGTATAATATCATCAATGGCTAAGCTATAGCTTATGATATTACCAGCATCATCTTTGAGCTGTAACTTATACATATCAAGGCTGTCTAGATGATCCACCACAGAAGGCCCTACAGCCAAGCGCAATTGCTCATTTTCGCAATCCCACGCTTCTGGCTCTAAAAAAACTTCAGCACTTTGCCACCCTTGCGGAGACAGGCATTGCCGTGTGGAGGCATTGATAAGGGCAAAAGTGGGGGCATTGTCGCATTGCATGGGGCTTATGAGCAAAATGCCATTGCCGGGGCCTTTATGAGGGTCTGGTATAAAAGTAACGGGCATGAATTCTTCCTTATGCTTGTATTTCTGGCATGTGATATTGTTGTAAAATAGCGCCTAAGAGGGCATTTTGTTCTCTATTAAAGTGCTCGCCCTGGCCGCTTTGCACATTGGCCTGTAAGGTTTGCACAAAGGCACGTAGCCAATCTTGATAATAGCTACGATCATAGGGTGTGGTTTCTTCGGGGAGGAAAGGTAAGCTATGGGCCTTGGGCGGCGCAAAAAGCGTAACAGCCTTGCCCTTTACCAAAACACTACGTGCATTTTCATCCATAAAGCGTGGATCAAAGCCAAGCCAGCTTATAAAAGCATTGAGGGTGTCTGCCGCAAGGCTTACTTGTTTCCACACCAGCTTTTCTCTGGCAATATTACCATAGCCGGAGACACGCCTTTGAGCTTGGGTCATGGTAGTAGCCACCTGACAACGCTGCACAGCTAAAATGAGCTCATGTACCAGCTCACCCCATTCTTTTTCAGGGAAATTAAAATATTGCTGGGCCTTTACATTGCTGGAAAGAGCTCGCATTTGTTCTATCCAATAGCTAAGAACAATATCGGTAAAGCGCGAGGCTTCGTCATGATAGAGGGGCGCAGTTGTATCTGCATTTTCTGAAGCTTGTTCAGAATCAGCAGGGTTATCATCACCAAAATCATCAAATAAATCGTCCAATAAGCTCTCAGCCTGAACACGTTCACCAATAACAGCGGCGCCGCTTTCTCCCTCATGCAAACGTTCTTGTTCTGCTTTAAAGTAGAGGGTGTGTAATTCGTGGTCCAGCACCTGAAAAGCGCGTAAAAACTCACCAAAGCGCTGAGATTCTATGATTTTAGCTAGTATTCCAGCAAGCTTGCGAGCTAAAAGGTCTTTGCGCTTGCGTTCTTCTTCCTTATCATCGCTTTTAAAATGTGGTCCCAACATGGCATGAACTTTTTCCATGCTTTGGGCCAAGGTAACGGCAATTTGCTCTCGTTTGAGTGAGGGATTACACAAGGGGCGCAGTGCTGAGCGTAAAAGGCTAATGCCACCATCGTTCAGTTGCATGGCTGCATCCCACACCTTTTCCGGCTCTGCCACATGGTCCTTGGTTAAAGGGGATTGTAAAAAGGCTTGGCGTACCTCTTGTACATAACTTTCTTGGTCTGGGCGAATACCCACTTCTTTATCCCCTTCAAAAGCAAAAATAGCTTCAAAGCGAAAGTTAGGATTGCGCAGTAAAAAGACATTATTGAAGGGGCCTTTTCCATCCCAATTTCTGGGCCAATCATCATTTTTACCAAAAAAATCTAATAAGGAAGATTGAAAACGCGTAGTCCAGCGTTCACTAACCGAAGGCGTGCCTTTTTTCTTTTCAAATTCCATGTCCATTTTAGACAGCACAAAGAAAAGAGCAGGGGCAGACTTAGAAAGAGCGCGGCGCTCAGGCGTTTCCCCATGGGTAGAGGCAATCCACTGTTGTACAGCGCGGGGTAAATCTTGAACCTCTTGGTTACCCGGTCCAATGCACAATAGCATGCTGGTAAGTTCTTTTTCGGCGCAATATCTTTCAAAAAGATAGGCCACCTTACCGCGTAAAAAGAGATTTTCTAATGTACCTTCACGCTGTAACTCGCGGCGAACATCATCCAGTTTTAAGCGTGAACGATAACCCGGAAAGTCTAGTAAGTCTGTATGATCAAAGAAATCATCGGGTTTTTCCAGCATGGGAATAGTGATCTCTGCCGTAAGGGCTGTCACTAAGGTACGTGCAATGTGCGCCGTGCTGCCATTGCTACCCACAAGACTTAAAGTATCGCTACTGTTTCCCTTTTGTTGCAATAAATCTTGCAATAAAGTTACGTCAATGATGCTATTTTCACGAGGAATAAGGGCCTCAATGCCACAATAAGCTTCTTTGGAGCGGCCTAAAGCTTGCAAAACTTCACAAAGCTTTAGGTAAAGCTCTGTGAAGGCTTCCACTTTATCCCAAAGTAAAGAGAAAAGTTTGGCACGCCCTTGTAAGTTAAGACCGGGCGCCAGTTCTGCGGCTCTTTGCCAATAGGCTCTTTGGAGAAGCTGCACCCTTGGGCGTGAAGAAAAGTTGCGCGCCATATATTCGCGCAATTCTTCCATATCATCGCCATGTACTTCATTATTATGTGTGGCAGAATAGTGTGCCTCAAGGCTTTTCATATCTGCCAAAAGAGCTTCTTGATCGGGGCTTTCTTTATGCTCACAATCGGCATAATAGGTATTGGCCAGCACGCGAACCACATCGCATTCCGTAAGTAAGCCCAAACGAATGGGATGGCCTGCCGGTGTATTTTCCGGCGCTGTGGTGGTGAAGCGTGTTACCAGACCTGTGGATTCTTTGCCCCCTTCTGGGTTGATTTCTGTGATGAAATCATGATGCTCTCCAGAAAAATTAGCTATGAGAGAACCTTTACTGTCACGGGCCAAAGTAGAAATAAGATAAGACTTACCCGATTGACTGGGACCAAAAACCCCCACGCACATTTTGCGCTGGGCTGCCACTTGGCATTTATAAAAAGAACGACCGGCACGGCGCAATTCCGCATGAAGGGAATCAAACTCTTTGCCAAGCAATTCTTTATTGGCTGTGAGCCATTGTAAAGCTTGCTGAGTATTTTGTTGCAAGTGTTGGCAATGATTTGCTAAGCGTTGATCTTCTGCCTGCATATATATCTCCTCAGGTAAGAGAACCTGTTGCATACTGTACTATTTTTTAAACATTACTAATAATTCCGGTATCAAGCCAATATCCTTCGTCTAAAGGTAGGGTTTGCAAACGAATTTCCAAATCCTTTATATTGACTGAATTGCCGTCTTTATCACTAATGTTTTCAATGGCAAAATCACCTTCGTCTCTATCATCTTTTTCATCCCACACTTCAGATACAAAAAGACGTACCTCGACGGTATAGGGAAGGCGTCCGGCAGCACGAGAACGAGCTTGCTCAGAAGAGAAAGTTAAGAGGTTAAAGCGTGTGGTGGGCCAGCGCTCAGCATCAATTTGTCTATAACCAATGGGGAGCGGGCCGCCAAATTGTACTTGGCGCACCAGTTCAAATTCTTTATTGCTGTCCACATCCACTTCAAACCAGACCTTGGGTTTGCGTAATTGCCCATTAATATCCATTTCGCCCACATAGCGCGCTGTGGATGTTAATTGCAAATTGCCAACATCAAAGGAAAAGCCTTCTAAATGTCCTTCAGCCAAGGCGCATAAGATGGCTCCCACCACCACAGTTGTTTTGGGGTCAGTTATGCGACCATGTACATCGGCAAAAGGATACCAATTGCCCACATGGTATTGACGCATGGGAATAATACGATGCATGGGCACAGGCAGTTTAGCCAGTACGGGCCCCACTATGCCATTCCAAGCACTGGGGCGACCGGTAAGCAAGAGCACATCACAATTATACAGATGCACCATTTCGCATAAAGCCGCCAAGGCAGGTCCTAAGGTGGCGCGAATGGTATTTTCCACCGCAGTGGGATTAATGCGTAATTCCACATCCATAAGAGAGAAGGTTTCTCCGGCTGGCATATGGGCTTGGATGGTATTTTCCACCGCAGAAATAATATGTTCTTGCGGTAAGGGGTAGAAGAAAGAGGCAGGTAAATGTATGCCTTCTAAGCCGGCAAAAGGAGACGCCTTTTGCGCATTTTCTTCCTCTTCATCGCTTAATTCAGTTTCGCTTTGTGTAAAGAAATCGCAAAAGCGACACGTAAAAGGAGGGTGGTTTTCCTGTATTTCTGTGGCATTTTGATACAAAAGCTCACACAAACCGAGCATGCCTAAAGCCACAGGCACGGCCACTTGGCGTACAAAACGCGCACGTAAGTTACGCTGATCTTGGGAAATACCAATGGCATCGCGCCCAAAAAGCTGGCCAATAACAGAGCGCGGCTCAATAATGCCGGCTTTACTAAAGGCTTCGGTAAGGCAAGGAATAATATGCTGGGCTACCATATCGCGCAAAACTTCATCACCGGCTATATTAAAGCCATCGCGAAATTCCATATGAGGACTAATGCGCGCCGTATCTCCCACACCGCTGGCCAGCTCATAGGTGGCAATGGATAAATCCATGGTGCCGCCGCCCGTATCAATGGAGGCTATACGAACGCAGGGTTTATCTCCATAAGCTTCATACTTTTTGCCTAAAAGAGCAAAAAGATGATGCGCATCTCCATGATATTTTACAGCTAATTCATTGTAAATATATACAATTTGAGAACAAGATGCTTCGTCCCAATCGCAACGCACTTGGGGGCTTATGCGATAATCTTTGGCATTTTTGCCTGCATTGTCTTTAATGCCCACATACCATTCACCCCAGCCAAGGGCTTCCCAAATAACACGTACGGCCCAAGAAACCCAGCGTCTAAAAATACGCTTTTCTGCCACTGGCATGGCTGTAGGCACTGTAAAAAGAATACGACGTAAGCGGCGCGGCATATTGGGCAGCTCACGGCGCGAACGCGTAGCAGGGGAGTTCATGGTTACAAGAGCTTGGGTGATAATTTCCCCCACCATGAAGAGCATTAAAGAAGAGCGTGTAAAGAGAGATTCAAAGGCCGGCTCTCTTTCTTGTTGGCGCAGTTCCCGTGAATTTTTATACATGGGGTCATCAAAGCAACAAAGGGGCGTGCCTTCGCGGTTTACCTGACGAGGAAAGAGACCGCGTGTAACCATGGACTCTTGCGGGCCAGAAGTATTATAGCGCCAAGATTGTTGCCACGGGCGTTCATCCCATAAATATCTTTTGGGGCTAGACATGCCGGTGCTACCTTCTGCACAAACGGCATGGGTGGCAAGGCGAGCGGCTTCTGGTCCCACACGCACAGCTGAAGGCCAAGCAAAAGCCGGGGTGCGTCTGCCAGAGCGGCGACTTAGAGCATCATCCCCAAAGTTCGCTTCTACAAATTCCACACGGGTTTCAAAGGGGTCGCTGTAGATATGTTCAGGCTTACTAATGTCACGTAATTCCAAAAGATAACTGTCATTTAAATTGGTAACGCGCTGAGGTAAGGTTTCTACCAATATACCTGTGGTACGCGAATTACCTATATCTAAGATGAGGTCCACTTCCACAGGCTGATCACGGTCAGGATTAATCACTTGTACCGTGGTGGTATTTAAAGCTTCACGCACCACTTCCAGCCACGTTAAATAGGAGGCCAAGTGCTTAAGCACATAGCCATCATCGTAGCGCGGTGGGCGGCCTTTATTTTTTTTCAACTCAAAGGCTGTATAGGTATTTAGCAACCAAGCATCTACCCAAGGTGCATTTAAAAACCAAGCATTGTCCCGTACATGGTGAGCTAAGGCAAAGGTGCCGTGAGCTGCTACATCGCGTGGACAAAGAGCATAATACTGTTCTTCTGCAGATACTTCTTGGGAACTTTCTGCACCACTGGCTGTAGAGGATTTTGTGCCATGCACAGGCAAGTCTTCCACATTGGTATCAAAGATAAGTGTTAAGCTTAAGGTATCAGCATCTTTTTGTGTCATACGTGCACGAACCCAATTGGAAGGGCCGCATTCAAAGCGTTCTTCACCATCAGGCCATTTTTGGCCGCGCATACGTAAAAAGGGAAGAGGAATCCAGGTGTCTAACCATGTATCTACTGTACGCTTGGTATCAAAGGAATAATCTCTTTGGCAAAGCTCTTGGGTGAGCTGATCTCTATCTTGCCCATCTTCTTCCACCAAGCAACGCAAATAATGCTCATAGCGGCTTTGTGTGGCTTCGGTATGAACTTTTTTTTCTTCTTTAAAATGCCGAGTAACACGGGGAAGGCCCGATAAGCGGATTTCAAAGTCCAAAAATTGCGGACAACCGCCTGGAATAAGACTTATGGTATTATGTTTATTATCTATCATATTTTACTTCCTACGAAAATCTGCGTCCCAAGTAACTTTTCTGCCCATGCCAAGCTCTTGTCCGCTACAATTGGTGCTATTTTCTGCGCCTGTGCAATCCACTTTCTGCGGCGCATATTTATTGCCACCGGGGCAAAAAGCATCGCCTGTTTCCATAACTAAAGCGCCACTGCCGGTAAATTGTGCCTGCACATTGCCTGTGCAAATGGTACCATTCCTTTCGCGCACCAAGCGTCTGCCTTTTCCTGTTTTATCAAAGCAATATTCTGCCACCACAGGCTCACGCGTACGCATATTTACAAGGCCTGTTTCACTCACCCAGCATCCTTCCAAGAAAGCCATGTCATTTTTATCCTTAGGTATTTCTAAGGGGTCATTTTTCTGTGGCTTTTTCTTAGGCTTTTCCTTTTTGGGCTGTTCCTTTGGGGGCTGCTCTTTGGGAGGTTCTTGCTTTTTAGGAACTTCCTTTGGGGGCTGTTCTTTTTTAGGTTCTTCCACAGGCGTCATACCTATAAAGGGCTCGTCTAAAGGCGGTTCTGCCGGCATTTCTATGTGAGGTTCCTGGGGTTCCTCTATTACAGGAGGCTCTTCCACAGGAGGTTCCTCGGGCACATAGGCTTCTTGTTTGGGAATTTGTAATTTAGGAGCTTCTGCTTTGGGAGGCACACATAAAGCGGCTTTTTCTTGTAATTGTAGATGTAAAGCCTGCAATTGCGCATATAAATCTTTTTCTTGTTCTTTACTTTGTTCTAACACAAGAGAAGTTTTAGGAGCAGGCAAACAAGATGTTGGTAAGGGGAGGGCAAAGGGGAGTAAACCTAAAGCCGCTAACAAGAGTAAAAGAAGTAATAAAAGAAGTAAGAGCGGGAGTAACCATGATAGGCACCCTGCACCGCCAGCGGCTGCTACTGGAGCAACTGGAGCGACAGCGGGAGCTATGGTAGGGGCCACCGGTGCTACAGCAGGAGCTATTATAGGCACTACAGCTGCCACGCGAGCAAGATCTTCCGGTTGTGCGCCCACGGTTCCTGGGGCAAAGCCCCATTCTGTTACAATAGGTTGCGAGCCTACAACCCAAAGGGCATCTTCCTGAGGGTATTGCAAGGCTAATTGTAAAATTTCTCCCGATAAAGCGTGCTTAGCATCACCGCTTTGCACTAAGCTTTGGGCTTTAAGGCTTATGGCCTGAGCTAGGGAGTGTAATTTTTGCTGTACAAGAGCTTTTTCTTCTGCATCAAGGTCACGTAAAAGACGCGGTGCCCCTGAGCTTTGCGTATGCGCATACCAGTCGATACTTTCTTGGCCTGAAGCTCCGGCGCTGTGCACAGGTTCTGCCAAAAGAGCTTTATGCTCTGGGCCTAAGTCTTGTAATAAAGCTTCCAACTGAAAGTAGCAATCAGTGGCTAAAATGCCTTGGCACGCTAAAGGACGTAATAAGGAGCGTTTGGTGCTATGTAAAAAAATACCGGACATAACTACTCCTTATTTCCTGCAGCTAAGGTGTAGGGAATATTGTGCTCTTGTAAAAAGGCTATAATATCTGAGGCTACAATGGAAAGGCTGGACTGGCGATACGATTGTTTATCCATATGGATATACGTATTAATACCCACCACATGCCCTTGTTCATTGACTAAAGGGCCACCGCTATTTCCTTGAGATACAATGGCAGTATGCACAATGAGGCTGGGGTCTTGCTCTTGAATAACGCTCACCGTACCTTCTGAGTAAATAACATCCGGAGCCTTGGTATCACTGCCATCCATAAGGTTTTTAAATTTAGGATCATTGGTAGTTACCGCAGAAGGAAAACCCCAAGTGCTCACTTTTTCGGTGCGTTGTACTTGTGTTGTTAAGGCTAGGGGAGTTACCGAAGTTATAGGTACTTGCAGTACTGCATAATCTCTTTTGCTATTGGGGCTTATGGCCAGCACTTTTGCTTTAGTAGCGGTACCTTTAAAAGTGCCTACAACATAAATAGGTGCCTTACCAGAGCCCACCACATGCTGATTGGTGAGTACAATACCCGGCGCTATGAAAAATCCTGTACCCATTTGTAAGCCTGAAGGCTCTTGTGAGAGTATGAGCACGGTGGCGCTTTCTAAGCTTTGCACTTTTTCAGTGGTAGAAGGCGCTGCTTGTGCCTCTTGTGCCGTGTCGTTATTTTCCGTATTTTCCGTAGAAGCCAAAGGTGGCGGTGGAGGCGCTTCGGCAGAGCTTTGTGGCGCTGTATTTTGCTTAGGACTTGTGTCTTCTACTTTAGGCGCTATGGGTTGTTGCTGTTGTTGTACTACTGAAGGAGGGATATTTTCTTGCGGTGCAAAAGGCAATACAAGACCTTGCACCTGTTCTTTGATGGTACAAGGCTCTTCTGCTAAAAGGGCCTGTAGGCGTGCAATTTCTGCCTCAAGACTTGTATTTTTTTCTTCTTGTGCTGCAAGGAGGACTTCTTCTTGGCTAAGACGCAAGGCATGAGCTTGCCACTGTAGCCAAAAGAGCCATGCTAACAAAGCAAGTACAGCTACAAAGAGTAAAATGCCCCAAAACCAAGGGCTAACATACCATGGGCGAGGCTCTACAGCGGCTGTGGGTGCCGTTTCTTGAGCTGTGGCATCTATGTTTGTGTTTTGGTCTGCTCCTGTATTTGCCTGAGTATCTGCTTGGGCATCTGTTTGGGCAGAAGATTGCGCGTCTGCCATATTAGCCTTCCAATGCTGCTAAGAGTATAGCTTCGTTATTGGCCACTTGTTGATCAATATCACTTTTTGTCTCTTGAAGTTCTTTACGAGAAGAAGTCCAAGTATTTGTGCTTTGTGCCACTACGCGCGCTTCGGGTTTTTTGATTTTAGCAGGATTTTTTTGTGCAATATGCATATTGTGTGTTCCGCCCACTTCTTGTTCCATAACCTTACGGTACTCTTGATCTTTTTGTGCCGTGTTAGTGTAGGTGCTTTGCAAGATGCGTGAAGTTTCTTCAAGTCCAGCACGGATTTCTGTATAACGCTCGCTAAGTTGAGCCTTGGTCATATGACCGGATCGGGTTTGCTTGAGGGCATTTTGGAATTCTCGCTCATAGCACTTGGCAGCTATTTTTGCCGCCGAAGTGGCACGATTCATGGAAGCTGTCTCAGCACTGAGCTGGCTGGCGTATTTATTATAAAAAGCCGCATTGCGTTTAGCTTCTTGCGACTTACCATAGATATTACCCCCCACAGCCCCTGTGGCACCGCCGGCAGCTGCGCCTACTAAGGCTCCGCTGGCTTTTCCGGTAATAAGACCGCCCAAAATGGCACCTATAAGAGCTCCACCCACAGCGCCAGTTGCGGTGGAATTGGCTGTAATATTTTCATCATTGCGCAATTCTGCCACGGGTTGATAGCACATGGAATAATGTTTTACCTGGGTTGTTTGCGTGCCATATTTACTGGCACAGCCTGTAATACTAAAGGTGCCAAGTAAGAGTAGGGTAAGGGCAGAATGTGCTTTTATACGTGGTAACATGGTTTTCTCCTTTGAGGGCTAGATGTAAAATTTAGTTTGTTTTCTATATGTTATGCAAACTAAATTTCTAGATAAAGTCTAGCATCTTCATCTGAATTTCTATAGCGTAAATATTCTTGGTGAGCAAGTCTTGACTTGGGTTCTATAATGTTATTTGCAGTGCTTAGATACTATCGTCAAATGCGCCTTTTGGGATCACTTGTACTTCAGGTAACACATGTTTTTATGGGTATGTATGTCTAAAATGCACTCCTTCAAACAAAGCATGTTTACCCCGCTGATAGATTTCAAAAAATCATAAATTGACGGCACCATCTAGACTGTAAAATACTTTTTGGTATGAGTAACACTTTTTCATCTTTCGCTTGCTTGCTGTGTCAATGTGTTATACTATACTCTAATGTTGTTGTGTTTTCATTTTTACACGACAAAGGCTTATTTGCCGTGGTTCTTCGTTTTTATAACAAAAATTTGGAGGATTTTTATGAAAAAAGTTTTACTTTTAACCCTTTCTGCAGCCCTCGTGCTCATGGCTTCTGTGGGTTTTGCCGCAGACACTAAACACCTTACCATGGGTACTGGTGGTACAGCTGGTGTGTACTATCCTTTGGGCGGCGCCATTAGCCAAACTTTAAGCTCCAAAAGTGACGGTGCTTATTCTATCACCGCACAAACCACAGGTGCTTCCGGCGAAAATATGCGCCTTATAGAAGCCAATGAAGTAGATTTAGCCATTTTACAAAATGACGTGGCTCACTCTGCATTCAACGGTCTTGCTCCTTTTAAAACTAAGCTTGGCAAGGTTCGCGCCATTGCTCGTTTGTATCCAGAATACTTACACGTAGTTGCCAGCACAGATAGCGGTGTTAAGCAATTTGCAGATTTTAAAGGCAAAAAAGTTTCTGTAGGCGCTCGTGGTAGCGGTAACGAAGTAAACTGTCGCCAAATCTTCGGTTTTTATGGCCTTGATTATAAAAACGTAGATCCAGTATTTTTACCTTATGGTGAAACTGCCGACCAATTTAAAGACCGTGCAGTAGATGGCTTTGTATTTACCATTGGTACTCCCAACCCAGCCATTCAAGATATCACCACTTCTCAAGATGTAGTTTTCGTACCTCTTGATGGTAAGCCCAGTGATGACATTGTGGCAAAATTCCCTTACCTTGTAAAAGACGCTATTCCAGCTAATACCTACAAAGGGCAAACTCAAGATGTGCCTACTCTTTCTGTACAAGCCATCCTCGTAGTGAGTGATGACATGTCTGAAGAAGATGCTTATACATTGACTAAGCTCTTGTTTGAAAATACCGAAAGCATTGCCAAAGCCCATAACAAAGGCTCTGAAATTAAGCTTGATAAGGCTCTTGATGGTATCACCATTCCTTTCCACCCAGGTGCTGAAAAGTATCTGAAAGAAAAAGGCATTATGAAATAGAAATATTTTATAACCATCTTAACGGCATAAGTGTTTCTTATGCCGTTTTTTTTGCCCTAGACATTGATTTTTACTCTTGCCTATGTTTTACTAAGTAAAGTCATAAGGTTTATCGAAAGGTAAGGAGCGTCTATGTCCATGGTAAAAAATTTTTTAATGGGGTTCGTTCTGCTTCTTGGTATAGGCGGCTTATTTTTTGTTTTTCAAAAACAAACATGGCTTAGCTTGACCGTGGATAATGGCCATGGTCAAGAACGCTTACGAATAGCATATTTGCCGGAAAATAGCCGCTTTTGTGTGCGCTTTAAACATTCTGTGGCCTTAACTCCTGTTGAAGAATGGTTCGTGGCGGAAAATGGGCAAGTTTCTTTGCGTTCCACCGTCTATGAAGATTTTGGCGCTGGTCTACCGCATGATGCGCATAATGGTAGAGAAATGAGCGTGCAAGATGGAAAAATAGTCATTACTGGCTATACGCTTAATATGCATGCCATGTATGTTCGCGTAGGGCGCATAGCTGAGCATGAGCTTATTATAGAAAAAGAGCAGGGAAAACAGTCGTATAAACTGCGCTTAGACAGCATAGTAAAACCCGGTAAAGCTGTGAAAGTGTCTATTTTGAAAGATTCTTTTGCACATGTTTTGTGGCGAAATTGGAATATAGTAGAGCTATAATTACAAATTTCCCCCCTTATGAGAATGGAGTAATATAAATGCGTACCTAGTACGCATTTTGACTATATAACAAGGAGGAATTATGAAACATAAAGAGCATATGGAACAGCGTGTAACAGAAAGTGCTCAAGGATTTGCCTTAGAGGGCAAACTGGATGCTTCTGTGGCTGAAGACATGCAAGATAAAGTGGATGTCTCAGATATTGTTGCTAAATATGATAAAGAAGCTACCTACAGACAATTTAAAGGATCACTTGAACTTTTTATTAAAATTTTATGTGTTGCCTTTTCTGCCTTTCACCTTTACACCGCAGCCTTTGGGGCTTTTGCACCGCAAATTCAACGCTCCGTGCACCTAGGCTTTGTACTTACCTTAGTTTACCTGTTATATCCTGCGCGCAGTAAATCCAATTTATCTGTGCTTGTTTGGTATGATGTTATTTTAGCCATTATGGGTGCCATGGTCTGTGGCTATATTGTATACAATTACGATACTATAGTATTAGAAGCCGGACCTCCCACAGATTTGGACTTAATTTTTGGTATCATGACCATAGCGCTGGTACTGGAAGCGACCAGACGTATTGTGGGCCTTCCCATTGCTTTGGTGGCCTTTATTTTCTTACTCTATGCTTTATTTGGTAACTATATCCCCGGTATTATGGGCCATAAGGGCTTTTCCCTTTCGCGCATAGTAGGGCATATGTATCTAACAACTGAAGGTATTTTTGGTATGCCCTTAGGTGTATCGGCTTCCTTCGTGTTTCTTTTTGTACTTTTTGGTGCCTTTTTGCACAGCACTGGCCTTGGGAAGTTCTTTATTGACTTAGCCCTTGCCGCTGCCGGTAAATATGTGGGCGGCCCTGCCAAGGTAGCCGTGCTTGCTTCCGGTTTTTTTGGAACCATTTCCGGTAGTTCAGTAGCAAACACTGTGTCAACAGGAACTTTTACCATTCCGCTTATGCGCAGTGTAGGCTATAAGCCGCACTTTGCCGGCGCTGTGGAAGCAGCTTCTTCCACCGGTGGTCAAATTATGCCTCCCATCATGGGCGCTGCAGCTTTTATTATGGCGCAGTTTTTGGGCATAAGCTATTTTGAAATTGCCAAAACAGCCATTATTCCCGCTTTGTTGTACTATTTAGCCGTGGGCTTTATGGTGCATATGGAAGCTAAACGTTTGGGCCTTAAAGGCATTCCTAAAGAGCGTTTACCTGTAACTTTGCATGTGCTACGTGAAGGTGGTTACCTCTTGGTACCTATTTTCGTACTTATTTATTTGCTCATGCAGGGCTACACACCTTTAAAGTCAGCCTATTATTGTATTTTGACCACAGTTATTATTTCATTCCTTGCCAATAACTGGAAGTGTCATAAAGAAAATAGTGTGCGTCATGAACCCATAGCTAAAGCTTTTGTAGAATGTAATAAATTAAACATTCAAGATGTGCTTAGAGCCATGGAAAATGGTGCCCGTTTGGCCTTAGGTGTGGCGGCGGCTTGTGCCTGTACAGGCATTGTTATTGGTGTGGTAACCTTATCTGGTATGGGCTTAAAACTAGCCAATGCCATTGTGGAACTTTCCGGAAATAGCTTTTTCTTGACCTTGTTCCTTACCATGCTGGCTTCCATTGTGCTTGGTATGGGTTTACCCACCACAGCTAAGTACATTGTGCTTGCAACCATTGCGGCTCCGGCCATTAAAAGCTTTGGTGTGCCTGATATTGCCGCACACTTATTTATTATGTACTTCGGCATATTGGCAGACTTAACGCCTCCTGTGGCTTTGGCGGCCTATGCGGCGGCGGGCATAGCGCAATCAGAGCCTAATAAGACGGGCTTTACGGCAGTTAAACTGGCCTTTGCGGGCTTCTTAATTCCGTACATTTTCTGCTATAATCCTGGACTGCTTATGATTGGCGCTACTTCCTTAGAAGTTGTGTTCTATGTGTCCACAGCTGCTGTAGGTATTATGGCTTTATCCTTTGCCAATGTGGGCTATTGGATGCGTGATCTTTACTTCTGGGAACGTATTCCTTTAGTAGGCGCCGCTGTATCGCTTATTATACCAGGTTACTTAACGGATACCATTGGTATAGGCATCATGGCCGCGGTGTATATGTTACAAAAATACATGCCCAACGGTCCTAAGGGCACAGGGCTTCAAGAAGCTTAAAAGAAAAGTTTAGGACGATACAGGGAGAGTGTGCAAGCATTCTCCCTTTTTTTGTGCGGTAAAACAAAGCCTTTTTTGAAAAAAAATGTCAAAAAAAGATGTTTTACTCTTGACCTTTTCTATTACTAATAATAATGATTATTGAAATGGAGGAGACATGAGCCAAGTTCGCATGACCAGACAGCGCGCAATTATATTAGAAGAGCTGCGCAAAGTAAAAAGCCATCCCACTGCTGATGAAGTGTATGGCATTGTGCGTGAGATTATGCCGCGTATTAGTTTAGGTACAGTGTATCGTAATTTAGATTTTTTAGTGGAAACAGGTGAGATTCAAAAACTTGAGTCTGCCGGAAGTACCAAGCGTTTTGATGGAGATACGTCTTGGCATCAGCATGTACGCTGCACGGAGTGCGGCTGCATTGGTGATGTTATTAATCCTCAGCAAACGCCAGCTTACAATCATTTACATGTAGAAGGATTTACCATTACCGGTGCCCGTATAGAATATGACGGTATATGCGCTAAGTGCGCACGCGGTAATTAAAATTATATTTTCGCCTTATATGTCTTGAACTGTGTTATAAAACTCTTTTATTGGAGGATGCATCATGGCAGATCCGAAGGATATGTATCGGTGTCAAGTGGCCAATTGTGGTTTTGTATATGATCCAGATCGTGGTGATAAGCGTAAGAAAATACCTGCCGGAACACAATTTGATGAGCTGGCAGAAGACTGGTGTTGCCCCGTTTGTAAGGCTACCAAGAAGTCCTTTGTAAGTATGGGATAAGTAACAGCCCACTAAAAAAGGGCAATCTACTTTGTTAGGCTTGTTTACTCTTTTTGAGCAAGCTACAAAAGGCTTGTTGTTTTGTAGCAGGGCCATAAATAAGAAATTAAAAAGCCTCCTTCGGGAGGCTTTTTAATTTCATGATGAGTTTTTCTGGGGGGAAACCTTTTCTGTAGAAAAGGTTTCCCCCCAGACCCGTGTTACTCTCTATTCCCGTAAAGCTCAAAGATTCGCTAACGGGAACGCTTCGCGCCCTTTGGGTAGGCCTTTCCAAAAAACTTTCATGACGATAGCACACTGTCTTTGAAAGGAAAATTGTGGCGCAATGGTAATTAGTTAAAGTTTTTTTATTAAAGTACACATATTTCATTGCCCCAAAATTTTTCTTTCAAAGATACATTTACATGGCCGTGAAAAATTTTTGAGGGAGGGGGGCTTGCTGAAAGCAAGTGGGGGGGGAACTTTTTATAAAAAGTTCCCTCCCCACAAAAAAATAAAAACTCAAACTTATTTGTCTTTAGAAACAGAAAAAAGCTTAGATGCCTTGTGTAAATTTTCCATTTCACCGAAAATATAAACCACATCACCGGGATTAAATTGTAAATCTGCATCGGGGTTAGCTATAAGAGTACCGGCCTGTTCTATGGCAACTACCATGACACCATAATCTTGCTTAAGAGCCGAGTCTTTGAGCTGAACCTGACATAGGGGCGAGTTTTCTTCCAGACGTAGGGCAAAGGTGCCCACGTGAGGGAGCTGATTCATGAGCGTGGCTAGGTCTCCTGTGGCTTGAGAGGTGGAGCGTAGCATGGCGTAGTTTTGCTTACGTACAGAGGCGGTGATGGCATCGATGTCTTGTTTGGGAATCATGTATTGGTGCAACACGCGCGAGAAGACTTCGATGGAAGTTTCAAATTCTTCGGCTACCACATCACTGGCACCAAGGTTTTGCAGCGCTGTGACTTGCGTGACAAAGCGGGTACGGGCAATGATGTGCAATTGCGGATTGAGGGCCATAGCTTCGGCCACGGCGGCTTGTACGGCGGCAGGGTCAGAAATAACGATGGCCATGGCTTTAGCCTTGGTTATCCCTAAATGCTCTAAAACGGCTGGCTGGGAAGCATCTCCATAGTGAATGGGTTCTTTGTGGCGAAAACGTTTTACGGTATCGGGATTCATTTCTAAAATGGTGTAGGGAATGGAGCATTTTTTAGCGGCACTGGCCAGATGCTGTCCGCTAATGCCAAAGCCCACAATGATAAGGTGATTTTCAAAAGACTGCTCAGAACTTGGTGAAGGAGAATCTTGCGCATCATCTTCATCTATTTCAGGAAGCTCTTCTTTTTTCCCCTTGCGATGGGGTACACAGAAATCTGCTATGGCGGGAGCAAAATGCATGAGAGCGGGGGTAAGCATCATGGTGATGATACTCATGGCTAAAAAGCTTTGGTAAAGTTCTTGAGTTAAGAGGCCTGTATCTAAACCGCTGTTGGCAAGGATAAAGGAAAATTCGCCCACTTGGGCAAGGGTAAGAGCGCTGATGATGGCGGTGCGTAAGGGATATCTTTGGATAAGCACCGCCGGTAAAATAAGTAAGGCTTTAATGAGGATGAAGAGCAGGGTGTTACCAAGTACCGCACCAAAATTTCCGATAAAATAGGGCATATCTAAAAGCATACCTACGGAAATAAAGAAAATACTCATGAATACATCACGGTAAGGTAAGACACCGGAAACAACGCTCATGCTGTATTCTGAGCGGGCGAGGAATAAACCGGCTAAGAAGGCCCCTAAGGAGAGGGATAGACCAAGCCATGCTGTGAGTAAGGCTAGCCCCATACATAGGCCCAGCGTGGTGAGTAAGAGCAGTTCTCTTACTCGGGTACGTACCACGGCGGCCATAAAACGGTGTAAGCCAAATTGCGCAAATAAAAAGACCGCGCCAAGGACAAGGACAACTTTACCAATGCCCCAAATGGCAGAGAGGGGATCGGGAGAAATGGTGCCACTGAGCAGGGGAACCATAAGCATCATGGGGGCTACCATAATGTCTTGAAAAACTAAGATAGCTAAGGAAAGCTTACCAGAAGGCGTGGCAATGGTGCCTTTTTCTTGTAAAAGGCGTAAGACAATGGCAGAGGAGGACAGGGCCACAAGACAGCCTGTGAAAATGCCCCAAGCCAAGGTTTTTTCAAAAACGGTGGTATAGATAAGCGCAATGCTACCAATAGTAAGGCCAATTTGCAAACTACCACCTAAAAAAACGGGCTTTTTTAATCTTTCTAAAGCGTCCCCAGAAAGTTCCATACCAATGGTGAAAAGGAGTAAAGCTACGCCGAGCTCGGCTAATATATCCAGGGAGTGGGTATCGCCAATGATGCCCAAGACGGAGGGACCGCATAAGATGCCTGTAAGCAAAAAACCTACGGTGGCAGGAAGTTTAACCTTACTGCACACGGTATTTACCACAATAGAAATAAGAAAAATAATGACAAGTTCATTAAGTAAAGGGACGTGCATACATATTCCTTATGAAGCTTACAGGCTGTTAAATTTATCTAAAAATGTAGTTAGTATGAGTTTTAAAAGTTATTATGAAAATGACTCTTTCAACGGACTGCTCATGCTCGTATTTTGTTTACGTTATTCCCTAATACTACCTGCAAGTTGCGAGAAAAGACAGTCCTTTTTTACCTTTAACTTACAAAAGGAAACGTAGGTACTTACCTTAAAATATAGGAAAAAAAATTATATTGCTAGGATTTTACTTGCCATGCAAAAAAAAACAAGGTAGAAGCAGGAAAAATAACAAATATAAGCTAAACAGTAAATTTAATAGTAAATTTTACGGAGAAGATAATGTCGAATAGCAACCAAGCACGCTATGTGGGAGATATTTCCAAGCGCTTTGCTGCTGGTTTTCAGCGTTTTCAACAACAATGGTACTGCACAGAACATAATATTTATGACGATTTAAAAGAAGGCCAACATCCACTGGCCCTGGTTATTGCCTGTTCTGACTCTCGTGTGGATCCTGTCTTACTTACCGATAGCCATCCCGGCGATCTTTTTGTCATTCGTAACGTGGCTAATCTCGTTCCTCCCTACTCACCGGATAAAAAATTGCACGGGGTTTCTGCTGCGGTGGAATATGCCGTACGTCACTTGCAATTGAAAGATATTATTGTCATGGGTCATGCCAACTGCGGTGGTATTCATGCTCTTTTAGACACTTCCCACGAAGATGATGAATTTATTGGTGTGTGGATGCAAATTATTAAAAGAGCTAAAGAAGTGGTGGATATGTATTTCCCCGAAGCCAGTGAAGAAGAAAAATTACGCCAATACGAACAGTGGGGCATTCGTGTTTCGCTGGAAAATCTTCTCACCTTCCCTTGGATTCGTGAGGCTGTAGAAAGCGGTGAAATGCGCCTACATGGTTGGTATTTTGATTTAAATAACGGAGCTTTATATCGCTACGATGACGATACCGACGCCTTTGTTTCCATGGTGGGCTCCTGTGAAGGTACTTTAAGATAGCTTAAAAAATTACAAAATAAAAAAAGGCCTTAGTTAAAGTTATGCTTTAACTAAGGCCTTTTTTATGACCATTTTTTAATACTTTCTTCTATAAAAGCACATATTTGAGAATGTTCAGCTTTGCCCTGATCATGCACATACACGGCCTGACCAAAGGAAAAATGAATGGTGCGATCTGGGTGAACAGCGCCAAAATCTTTGATGAGTTTACCTTGCGCCCAGGCATCTGTTTTTAAAGCCAGCGGTATAATGGGATGTCCGCTTTGTCTGGCAAGTTTTACACCAATGCTATTAAATTTTTTAGGATTAAAAATAGTTGTGCGTGTGCTTTGGGGAAAAATAATTAAGGACATGCCCGCATCTAAACGTTTTTTCCCTTCCTCCATGACGAGTTTTAAATCTTCACGAGGATTATTTCTACCAAGGACAATAACATCACGCGTAGCCAGTACGTCTTTAAAGAAAGGTACTTTCATGAGGCTATCTTTAATAACAAAGGTGACGGGGCGGCGTGGGCGTAAGATGCCGGGAAGAAGAAAAGTCTCTAAGGTGCTCATATGGTTACCCACAAAAATACAAGGACCATCCACAGCGTCCACATGTTCTAGACCGTCAATACGTATACTGCAGCCTATTTTTTCCATAACCTTGCCAAAATTTACACTTTCATTGGCCCATTTAGCATCTGTGCACTGTCCTTTTTTGGCAGCCACACATAAATCCCACACAGGACCGGTAAGCGCGCGCGCATAAAAAGCAAGGCTAGGTAAATATTGAGCCACAAAGCCTACAGGGGCCGCTTGCGAAGAATAACTGGCGCCAAGGCCATAATGTGTATCAAAAACTTCTAAGGCATTTTGCATAGTTTCACCGTAAAAAAAGAATTATCCTTGGGGATAGTTTTTGTGCTGTAGCATTTTTTGCCACCATTGCGCAAGACGCGCTTCGTCCCCATTGTTGCGTGGTTGATAAAAGCGTCTTCCTTGCAATTCTTGAGGCAAGTACTCTTGATCTACCCATGATTGTGGGTAGTTATGAGGGTATTTATATTCTCGACCATAGCCCCATTCTTTGTGGAGTTTGGTAACAGCATTGCGCAAATGTATGGGCACAGGTTTGGGGCCTTGAGCTTTAATATCTCTTTGAGCCAAAAGGTAGGCAGCATAACTACTATTACTCTTACGTGCTAAGGCCAAGTACACCACCGTTTCTGCCAAAGGAATAAAACCTTCGGGCATACCCACAAATTCTATGGCTTGCTGGCAAGCCACAGCCAAGGGGAGAGCCCCTGGGTCTGCAAGGCCCACATCTTCTGAGGCAGATAAAATAAGCCTGCGACAAATGAAACGAGGGTCTTCGCCGCCTTCCAAAAGGCAAGCCAAATAATAGAGAGCCGCGTCAGGATCACTACCACGTATGGATTTTATAAGGGCTGAGGCCAGCTCATAATGGCTGTCGCCGTCTTTATCATGGCGGCTTAATATTTCTGGTAAGCCTTTTTTCACTTTTTCAAGAGTACGTTCCTCTTCCGGTAAAGCAGACACGTATTCAATTAAATTGAGTAGGGCACGTGCATCGCCTCGCGCCACAGACACGAGTAATTCTATCACTTCTTCTGCTAAAGTAATATCTTGCTCTGCAGCGCCGCGCTTGGCAAGTTCTGTGAGCTCTGCTGAGCCAAGGGTACGTAAGCGTAAAACATGCAGACGGGAGAGCAATTGACGCGTAACACTAAAAGAAGGGTTTTCCGTGGTGGTGGCAATGAGCGTTAATTCGCCAGACTCCACTAAGGGGAGAAAGAAATCTTGCTGCGCTTTGGAAAAACGGTGCAATTCATCTAGGATGAGAATATCCATGCCCGTCAATTTACGGCGTAATTGTTGTAAGCCTGCTTCCGGAGCGCTTATACGCACATAATGCTGTGATTTTGCTTTAGCCAGCAAAAGGGCGAGAGTGGATTTACCGCATCCGGGAGGTCCAAAAAAAAGTAAGGAAGGCAGACGTTTGGCATTAGCAAAGGCAGTAAGGCGCTCTGTTAAATGGCTTTGCCCCACAAAAAATTCCATGGTGTCGGGGCGTAAACGCTCCGGTAAAGGCTGTTGGACACTCATGCTTACTAACCTTGCTCTCTAGCCATTTTTTGTGGCAATTGCGAAGCCCACCAATGGATGCCAAGGCATAATAAAGAGGCTGTTTCACAGCGTAAAATTCTCTTACCAAGGCTCACACATTGAAAGTTATGTTGCTTAAAAGTGGCAATTTCTTGTGTAGAAAAGCCCCCTTCTGGGCCAATGGCATAAATGCTGGTTCCGGCTTGGCCTGCCAGCTCTGGGGTAAGCATGGGCACGCCTTCTTGCACTTCCCATGGGAGAAATTTATGTTCAAAACTAACACTTTCTTGTACTAATTCTTGTACGCCGCCACGTAAAACTCTTACAGCAGGAAGCCAAGGATTACGGCATTGCTTCATGGCGGCTACGCATTGCGCAAGCCATTGTTCTTTAACTTCTGCCGGCACTTTTCCCTGACTGTGCTCACCTTGCCATAACCACACTTCATGCACACCCAGTTCCACGGCTTTTTCCATGAAAAAACTGCGTCTTGTGGCCTTACTCCAAGCCAAAGCCATAATGGGCAAAGAAGCAGGACGCGGGAAAAATTCTTCTTCCACAAGGGCCAAATTTACGTCTTTTTTTCCCACTTTTTCTATGCGAAATACGCCTTGCCTGCCTTGACCGTCCAGTAGATGCACTTCTTCCCCAGCTTGCAAACGTAAGGCGCCGGCTAAGTGACGCGCTTCTTGATCGCGTAAAACACATATTTCATGCGGGTTATGGGGCCAGTGTTCTGGGGCAAGATAAAAGGCGTGAGACATGATTAATCCTTATTTGAAGAAGCAGGCTGCGAGGCGTTGCGCGCTTTACGTACAGCCACAAAGGTGTCACGTAAAGAAATAATACGGCGGTAATTTTTACGAATTTCAGCCCCTGCCACCGTGAGTTCCGCTTCAGGAACTTCTATATAGGTGCGCACCACATAGCGTATGGACAGCACAGAATCTATGAGGCCTATGATGGTATCCACAAGGTCAGGGAAAAAGTTTACAATTTCATGGCTTAGTTCTGTAAGCAAGTTCACATAGCTTTGCATCATATGTCTGTAGCTTACAGAGACCCCTTTAACATTGCGCTCGCGCAACTCTTCCAAAATACGTACTTTTCTGGCTTGTTGAATATAGCCAAAGCGTTCTTGCACTTCGCGATAGAGTTCACGCATTTGCCCGAAGGCATTTTCCTTGGAAGGTGATTGTAAATAGCCATCCACCACCATACTTACTTTAGAAAAGAAGTCATCACTATAAGAAATAATACGGCGCTGATGTTTGGTAAGCCATGTATACAAAAATTTTAAGCGCTTTTCTTCTGTGTCTGTATTTTCAATAACTTCCGTTTTTTTATAAATAATACGGCCCGTATACTCCCCGCGCACAATGTCATTAAGGCGCAAGAACATATTACTGCTATCTCTAATAATATTTAAGCCTTCTAAAGGGCGTCCCGTAAGGGGGTGTAACACTTCTTGTGAAGCCACAGAAAGGGCGCGATCTTGGCGCACGTTACGAGCATTATAGGCATGCTGACGATAGGTAACACGAATAATAACCACACGGTTTTCTTCATCTACAAAATAACCACCATCTTCTATACTCTTAATGGCATCTTGCTGGTCATTATCTAAGCCAATAAGGGCAATTTTCTCCACATGGGGGTAGCGACTATGGTCTCCGTGCCCAATATAGGTGGTGATGGTTCTGTCCGTTTGACCCAAAACACGCAACATGAACTTTTCACCCATTTTATGCAGTTTTCTGGCAAAAAGAGCGCTGGAAGTGCGGCGTTCTGATACCACAGGAAAGCCATATAATTCCATAAGATACTGATATACAAACATTCTATTACGTTCATACATATCATTATCGCCATAGCGAAATTTTCCCATACGCATACCAAAGCGCTTAAGTTCGCTGTCAATATCCGAAGGGAAAGAGGCAAAAATACCGCTTAAATAAAATTGCTTAAAAGCATCTACAGAAAAAACATGAGCCCTATCAA
>CAYJPR010000016.1:0-25301 GCA_964372075.1 uncultured Desulfovibrionaceae bacterium
GACACAAAACAGTTAACACTGTCACTTATCTTGAAATGGTATTTTCAGCGTAGCAGATTATCTACGCATTGCCTAGGGCGAACAGGCCGTTAAGAGGCTCTCCCTCAAAGAAAGGGGCAGAAAGAAAATAGGCTTGTTTAAAGGCCATAAAAAAAGGCTAGTTACATTTTCTGTAACTAACCTTTAATACTTGTAAATCTGGTCGGAACGAGAGGATTCGAACCTCCGGCATCCTGGTCCCAAAGCACGTCTTCTCGTCCTCATGTATTGAATTTATTATCTTTTTTATGAGCCTGTCAACATCTCTTGCGTAGTGTTAAAGGTGTGTTAAGGACCTTCGGTTGACCATGCGGTTGACACCCCTCTAAGAGCAAATATCAAGATTTTCAGAAATAAAAGTTGCTGAGGTGGTATCACGGTTTTCACCAAGAGAACCACCTCAACACCCTGCAATTACTTCTTCTTTTTACGAGAGCGTAGGAACATTACTCCCCCTGTAACCATGAATACAGTAATAGCCATACTATAAGTATCTGTATTTATAGTCAAAAGTAGTTGCAAAGATTCAAATTTTAGATAGTATGCTTGCTTTTAAAAGTTAAATGATTACTTTCAGATGAGTATGGTCTTGATATATAATTGGGAACCAAAGGTAAACTGCAGATGGCTACACACTAAAAATAAAGGAGTATGTATGGTTAGTGAAATTTACAGCGCTGGTGTTAAAAGTTTATTACGAGAAGTAACAGCTGTTGTTATGATGATGAGATTATCTCAACCTGCTCCTCCTAAAGAATTAAAAAATAGCTCATTTTCAGACGAAGATCTTGACGCGTATTTTCATCAATATTTATTTCTTAGAAATGAATCTCTCTTCAATAATATACTAGAGGATAATGAATATTCAGTTCTAGAGATGTGTGAGAGTACGATTGCTGCTGAAGAATGGGAACGAAGAGTAGAAATGGTTCAAAAGCGCAATCAAGCTGTGAACTTTGAAAATTGTTTTAATCCTATATTCAACAAAATAACTCCTCTATATTTTAACTTTACTGATTCAGAAAAAGAATTCATCATTTTAACAGCCACTAAACTTACACGTAGCCTTGATATTCCTCAAACAGATATAAATAAGCTTTTATTGGCACTAAATAGTGTATTTAATATTAGGGAAGATCGATTAAAAGAAATTATTAACTTTGCGTGATAAGAAGACAAAGTTAATAAATACAGCTTAAATTATCCTACTATTTGTTGAGGTGGTATCACGGTTTTCACCAAGAAAACCACCTCAACATCCTGCAATTACTTCTTCTTTTTACAAGAACGCAGAAACATTACTCCCCCTATAACGACTGCTATAGCCAAGGTTACAATGTAAGCGTTTGTATTCATAATCAATGACACTAGCATTGTAGCCATTGCAATGATTGCACATATAATCACTAAGGCGATACATGCGATAAGCAATTTGAGACCTTTGGTCATTTCAAGGTCAATGATTCCTTTGTTTTTTTCTTTAATACATGCAACAAGTACAAGTCCAACTGTTCCAATGATAGGAACTGCTTGCATAACGATTACTGGAAGTGCCATACGCTTTCTCCGTTTCAAAATGGTGGTAATAGATATATTCAAATAGTATACAATATATCAGATGGATACTCTTAATATATCTATCCCAATTTGAAAAAAATAAAACACTTCCGTTGCATTCCTACCGCCTCAGCACTCACTTCTTCCAACAATTTTCTCGTGACCACTCTTCCAGTACAAGGATATAAAAAACTTCTTTAACATATAAAATTAAAGAAGCTTTTATGATGTTTGAAGATTTTGAAGTGGTGTACTCCTATACCATAAAACAAGCTCTTGCGGACGGTGTACTCATTAATGTGACCGAGCAAGCTAAGGAAAACAATGGTTTAAGGCATCCACTGCCGTCACAGACCACTTATATCATCGGTACATTGTACCGTCAAAGGAGCTTGAGGGTGAGGGACAATCCATAGAAGGAAGGTTACACGACATTTTTGTCATGCTTATGGCTTCTGCATCGCTGAGGTGGGAAAGTAATAGGGTTTACTTTGAGGTGCTTTTTTTAATGATCAATTGAGAGCTTGAAAAAATACACTGTCTTGTTGTGGCTTGATCTAATTTAAGACACTAAACTACATTTACAGGGTTTATCTAAGGAAAGTGTAAAATAATCATGCAGTTCTATAATATTAAGTGGCGCCATCGCATACGTTTTTAATTAAACATAAGGCTAAGCTATAACTTAGTCAAAATGTATCTGTTATACGAGTTTGTAAAAATTGCAAAGTACGTATTAACTATACACTAGCTACTCAAGAAAAGTTGACATTTTTTTACGCAGAAAAGGTATTCCAAATACTAAAACAGATATAATAAATAAAATTGTTAAAACAAGATACAACAATTTATCCATAATAATAAGAGATACAATAATAATTGTAAATGCAATTATAGAAACTAATCCTATTATTCCAACAATGTTTTGGATTCTTTCGATACGCTTTCGCTCGGCTCTACGTTCTAAATAGTTTGTTATTCCATTCAACATCGCAGGAGCATTCTTAGCAAGCTCTGGTAATAAACTACTAGCTATAATCATAGGTAATGACATCAGACTACTCCTTATTAAACATAAAAAGCGTAACAAAAAATATTTGTTAATCCTAAATCAGTACTTAAAAAATAAGTCATAAAGAATAGTTGTCAACAAGAAAAACCGCAAATTATTAAAAACACATAAAAATAATTGTAACTATACAATATTTTAACATTTACTTAAAACACAAGTGCCTGACACCATAAGAAATAAACTCCTCAGCAGCCAGTAACTATTCCTAGTAATTTCACTTTCTCTTTTTTGTATAGATATTAGAGTCTTGAATGTTTTTCTTAAAATATGCTATGTGGGAGTGTGTAACGGCAACCTTTGTATAACTGTTAACAAGATGCATATTATGAGCTTTGAAAAATATAACTTCGCGAACTATTGTATGGAAAATCAATCCCCTATAGACGACACGCTCATGGACGTAACCTCACTTGCCAAGGAACATGGCTTTAAGATGCCAGTAGTCCTTACGGGAAATTTATACCATAGCTACATAGTTCCCTTGAAAGAGCTTAAGGACGAAGGCTACTCCACGGAAGAAAGACTATGCACCCTTTTTACCATGACCAAAGCCGCAGCAAGCATCCGATGGAAAGACAATAAGGTGTCTTTTACTGTAGTATTCTTGATGAAAAAGGGAAAAATGGAAAAAGTGCATTGCTTGGCTATGGCAAAATATGACCATGAACTCAAACCAAGCTTGCTACTTATGCTCTCAGAAGAAATAGACAACTACTTATAAATATTATTTAAAATAGTATATATGGTGTGAAGTTTCTCGTCATCGGCCTTTGATATCTGCTCTATAAGTTTTTCTCTTATCTCGCCTGTAGATAGTTGAAATTCCTCTACATTAAACATATCTGGTACAGTTACATCCAAAGCTAACGCTATATCTTTCACACTGGATAGAGATGGATTTCTTTTTCCTCTTTCAATTTCTCCAATATATTGAATAGATAGCTTTGATTTATCAGAAAGCTCTTCTTGTGTCATAGCTTTCTGCTTACGGATATGTCGAAGCCTTTTTCCAAATAGTTCCTGTATATTGGTCATACCTACCCCCATAGCAACTATAGTCGATATTGCAAAGCGCATTAAGCAACTATGGTATATGTTTTGCACAAAATACTACAACGATAGTTGCGTATGGATATTTTTTCCTACTCACGGAGGGTGGTATGTCCTTAGTTATCAATCACAATCTTATGGCTGAAAATACAGCTAGAAACTTAAACAATCATTATGGAAGTTTAAGCACATCTGTAGAACGGCTGTCTTCTGGTTTGCGTATCAATAGCGCCGCTGATGATGCGGCAGGTCTTGCCATTCGTGAACTCATGCGAGCTGACATAGCGACCTTTAACCAAGGTATACGCAACGCCAATGACGCTGTGTCCATGATACAAACTGCGGATGGGGCTTTGCAGACCATTGATGAAGGTCTTATCCGCATGAAAGAACTTGCCGAACAAGCCGCCACAGGTACCTATGACTCTACCCAACGCTTAATGATTGATGCAGAATACCAACAAGTCGCCTCAGAGATAACGCGTATAGCCCTAGCCACTGATTTTAATGGTATTAAACTTCTTGACGGTTCACTATCTAATAACGGGCTAAGCACAGAAGGAAACGTTGATGATATAATATTTACACCTGGTGGAACAGGTGTAGGAAGTTTTGGTAATCTACCAGAAGCTGCCGATGAAATTAACATATATTTACAGACTTATTGGCGTCTTAGTACAGAAACTAACCCCAATGTTGGCGACAGGAATGCCTTAATAGACAGCTATAATAGCACCATGACAGCTTTAAGAAATGTAGGTGTTTATAGTGATTCACTAGGACAGCCTGCCTTGCTGAATCACGTGACTGCGCCAGACTCATTAGTTACTGCGCAAAGCGGTCAGGCAGCAGACAGCCTTGCCATGCCCACGGTAACGGCAGAAATGCTAGCCCTTGCCCTTGGTGACCCCAATGCTCCAGATGCAGGCTTTAAAGCTGGAAATATGAAGGATGTAATTTGGAGAATTACAGGTAAGCTTGATATGATAACTTACACCCCTCCGGGTGCCCCTGCATCTGCCACTATAGGGGATAATACGGTTCTTGAAGTTCAAGAAAAAATAGGAGCTTTGTATTCCAAAGCTGTTGATAGCTCAGGAAACACCAGTTTAGCAGACAGGCAACAAGCCATCAGCGCCTATAATGCCACCATTGATTCCTTACGAGGTGTGAACATACTTCAAGACGCAGTCGGAAATTCTGCAAAACTTAACACCATTACAAGCGCAACAGATATTGGCTCCATTGCTCCAGGACAAATAGCCGATACCATAACTCGCCCCTTTATATTGCCAGATGATATATTCAACGCTATGAGCTCCCCACCCACTGAGGCAGAAGTTATAGCTATGAATGCAGCTTTTGAAAACATTCCTGATGTGAGAAGTAGTGGAGAAAAACCACAAAACATTTCAGAAAATAAAATTATCATCCACTTTGGACCTGGGAATGACAGTAGCGAAGATTATTATGCCATTACCATGGGAAATGCTACGGCATCTGCTCTTGGTGTGGGTAATCAAGCTTGGCATGTGGATGCGTTAGGTAATAAAATAACTTCCGACGGGCATGACATTTCAACTCAAGCAAATGCCCAAAACGCTCTTGATGCCGTAAGCAATGCAATAATTACTAAAGACAACATTCGTGCTCACCTCGGCGCAATGCAAAACCGTTTAGAAGCCACTATAGGCAACCTCGCTATCCAAGCAGAAAATCTACAAGCCAGTGAATCTCGTATCTCTGATACAGACGTTGGTATTGAAATGACCAATCTTGTGCGTAATCAAATACTGACCCAGTCCGCTGTGGCTATGTTAAGCCAAGCTAATGCATTACCTAAAATGGCTCAACAGCTCATTGGCGGATAAATAAACACATCTCTAAATTACAAGGTACTATTATGTCTAACGCTATTCAAAATTTACATACAATTCCTTACGGAGATGCACATTTGAATTACAACAAAGCAAGCAATGCTATTGTATCTCCTAATATTTCTGACACGCCGAAAATACATTACAATGACTTATCTCATGACCCAGAAGCTAAGGAGGCAATGGACTTAGTAAAACAAGGTCTATCGGAGTCACCCCAAGATGCTTTACTACTGCATGAAGGTTTAGAGTATAATCGTGTCTTAACGTTATTGGGTATGAAATAAAATACGCTTGGAGGAGTGAAACGTATTTTATAGCAAAAAATTATATTCGGCCGGCCAAATTTTTTACACACATCAAAAAACAAAAGTAACATCTACGTGCAATAAAAAGACAATGTTAAATCGGGCGGCGTTCGAACCCTCGAGCGGTTGACCCTAAAATTAACTTAATAAAATAAATAAGTTATAATTTTCTGATAGTACTTTACAGGTACTCCATTCACCTACACACCATCCTCACCCTCAACCCCACACGTCCAAAAAACTCACAAAAATGCGCATTTCCTTTGCGAAAACAAAAAACCTGACCCATTGTCCCAAAAAATGAAAAATCGCAGGAGGAGCAAAATATGCGCGATTTTGGACGGCATGACGGATAGATTTAGAACTTATCACCTTAAGAGTTCAATGTTGTTTTATACTGATTTATAAAGATATTTTCCCATAAACCTTATGGAGGTATCTATCATGACAAAAAAAGCAACAGCAACAACGGATAAGAAAAAGGCCATGGAATCAAAGTATGACCCAATAAAGCTACGCAAAATGTGCGAGGATAATGTTCCTGCACACGAAGCCAAGATTGCCCTTGGACTCTCTTCCATGCAAAGCTTACGTCAACACCTTATGCGTTTAAGTGTTGAAGACCAGGCTCTACGCTCTTTGCCAGGGCTATATGAAAGGTCCTCTACTCAAGTGCGTATCACTAAGCATGGCTTAAAGTTGTCCCTTGGAAAGCTCAAGCTTGCAGGAATAGATTTTCCCTTGCAGACAGAACTTAGGGTTGAGCACGACGAAGCAAGCGGGCAGATAATCTTAACCAAGACCACAGGTACAGATACTTCACTTGCCGAAGGTGATACCACCACCTCAGCAGAGGCACTCATAAAAGATGCACCTAGAGAAGTAAAAATGCTTTAACACTTTTACTAAATGGGAGCATGTAACAATGTTCCCTTTTTTTGTTTAAAATCTATTGACAGCACAAGGAACGAGCTATATGCTTAAGTTCGTAAGTAAAAAGCTGAACCTCAGCGCAGTGCAATTGCCTGCTTTACTTATGCTACTTCTAATGGTGTATGTATCTATGAATTGCACACCATCTAACTCATACCTCCTAGCGTACTTTTATTGTGCGCCATCTGAAATTGCCACTCCACTATTCATAACGCAACTAATGTATTGCTTCTATAGCTGTACATGTCTTCATATTGTTTTGTCGCTATCATTATTCATAAGCAAAAACAAAATATATATGGATATAACGTACATAGCATAGAAGCATAAAGTCAGAGCGTTAAAAAATCTTTTTATTTCATTGGTATGCGGCAAAAATGTAAGTTGTAAAAACTTTTGCCGTAATTCTATGAAATGATAATATTTTTTGCAATCTGAAAAAAAAATCGAATAGGGAGAACTTATGGAAAACTTGACAACTAATATTGTCAATGCGTTAGACCCGTTGCTGTATGATGATATGGAAAAGAAAGTAGCTCAAATTTCAACCAATGATGAAACCGCTTTCATTCCCGTATTTGAAGAGCTAGAGCAACGCGTTAAGTGTCTTGAGTATTCCACAGACATTATGAAGGCCACTTTAGCCGTTTTGTCTGGTAAGATTTTACTTCAAGCAAAAGCACTTGTTGGTCATGGTAAGTGGCAATATATTGCACATGATATGTTTCCTTTACAGGAAAGTGAAAGAAACATCAGAATGAAGGCAGCAAGTATAGTTGACATTGAAAAGTATTTATTTCTAGGTTGGAAACGCATTTCAATACTTGCACGTGCATTTAAAACAAGCAAAATAAACAACCCATTTAAAACAATTATTGATATTACAAATTATAAAATAGACATATATAATCCAGATGATATAGAGTTTTTTTGTAATTTAGTAAATGGATATGTTGCTTGGAATTTGTTTGATACGAAGTTAAAAAGCAAGGTTACAATTATGCAAGTAGTGGACGCAGTAGAAAGTGGTGTAAAATTAGATAAAAGCTTAATCAATACTCTTTCTAAACAAAAAAGTCCTTCGACTACATTAGCGAATATGACGTATCACAGTACTGGTAATTTAAATCACTCTCCAAGTGGTATAAATGTAACCTCTAACAAAAGAAACCTTGCAACTCATTTACATGCTTTAGTTGATATCGGAAAATCAATCACTGATTTTAAAGATAATTATCTAAGTAAAATTCCTTTAGAGTTACTAGGTAGTGCACACGACACGATAGTTGATTTGAAGGAATTGCGAGAAATGAATAAATTATTCGTGGTGTAATATGAGATACTATTTAAGCTCTTATATAGCAAATCATGTTAATGGCATTCAAACGGCAAATCCTACTGTGACTCCAAATGTATTGCGAGCTTTCGGTACGGACGAGCCAGAAACAGGGAAACTGCTTCATGCAACCAAGTTGGATGCTCAAGGGAATGTCTTGCCGTTAATACTTAAAGAGAACTTAATCCTTGACTCAGGCGCATGGACATTGAATCAAGGCAATAATAAACGACCAATTAACAAGCGTGTATACGCAAAGTATTTACAAAAATACGGAAATAAGTTTTTATTTTACATGAATCTTGACGAAGTATTTGCCGATGAAGGAAATGGTGAGTTTGATGATAAAGCCATTGCAACCAATTTGGTAAATCAAGAATACCTTGAAGCACAAGGACTGAATCCAGTACCTGTGATTCATAGCTTAGATAATTCTGAAATAGATTTTTATGTGCAACGTAAAACTCTTAAAAACCATGAATACATTGCCATTGGTTCAACTCAAGCAAGAAAGAAAAGAAATAATATGTTGGTCAATGCTGTAGATAAGCTTTACAATGCAGGATATAAAATTCATCTTTTCGGAATTGGGAATTATAATGAGCTGAATGGACTTAAAGTATGGTCGTGTGATGCTTCATCATATGTACAACACGCAAAGAATAAAAATGTTATTTTCTATTCTGACATTGAAGGTAAGGAAGTTATGCTTTCATTACTATCCCATGATAAAAAAGGAAAAGAAAACAAAGACTTTATATACTCTAAAGAAGATAATATACTTGAAGAATATGTAAATTCCGTTCTTAATCCTTTAAATTTTACTCTTGATGACATTTTTGTAAATGATACTTCTAGAATTATTGCTAACGCTTACTACTATACACTTCTTGAAAAAAGACTAACTGATATACAAATTAAAAATGGTATTGTTTTTGATAAATGGTAATTATTTCATAACTGTACACGTTTAACATCTTAAAGAACGGCAAAGTTGCATTGACAGTGTTTAACTTTGCCGTTCTTTTATTATTCTAATATCTTTAATTTTACACTACTTTTATGGTGACACACATAATACCATGCGGTGCCCAACATGGAGCTCTCATTCCATTAAATCATCTCAATAATTCCGCACATGTATATTGGCGCAAGGAACAAGAAAAAAAAGATATAACGTAATCATAACTTAAAAAAGGAGTTACAATGAATGAAGTAGAAAAACGATTTTATGAACATTTAAGCCCGCGCCCCAGAGCGTCAGACGACAAGAAAGGGCCGTGGCTTATCATGGCAAAGGAGCAAGCTATAGAATATAAATTTCTGCAATTACCCAATCAAAAAAGAAAATATATATGCCTAGACCTTGATTATGAGTTGGCAGGCTCACAGTGGATGTGGATAGATATGCTACAGCCAACTATTATTATAAGTAACCCTAAAAATAGCCATGCAAAATATCTTTTTGAGCTTTCCACGCCTGTCTTATTTCCTCTGTCCAATGGACAACGTGCTTCATGGATTAGTCAACGTGCAATTGACTTTTATCATGGTGTGAAAAGAGGCTTAGACCAAGTTTTGAACGGCGATATTGGATATACTGGAAACAATATCAACAATCCCTTGCATCCGTACTGGAAAACGTATTTTTTAGATATGACTTATTCCTTAGACGAGATTGCAGAATACATACCCTACACACATAAAGTATACGTTCACAAAAAAGATGACATTTATGAAGGTCGTGAAAAGCTCATGTTTAACCATTGTCGAAAAGCTCTTTACCCACAAGTAAAGAATTATAAAAACTACAGCGACTGGAAAGTTGCCGTTGAAAATTGTGTATTAGATTTTTACCATAATACTGCAAAATTAATTCAATCTGACCATGAACTTTCAATTACAGAAGCTTATGGAGTAATAAAGTCACTAACTACATGGATATGGAATAAGAAAGATGACTCAAATTTTAAACAGTACATGTACAATCGTGGTGTAATGAAAAACAAGCCAATTAAAAAAGATTTAAGTGAAGAAGATTTAGTATTGGAAAGAAAAAGAAGGCAATCATTAGGAGCTAAATACGTCAATGATAAAAGACGTCTAGAAACAGAACGAAGAATATCTGTAGCAATTGAACTACTGAAAAATAAAAATTTGAAAATCACGAAGACAGCAATAAGTAAAGAAACAGGGCTGAGTATGTCATATCTTAATAAATTTAAACAGTTAATAAACAGTTCAAAGTAATTTATAATTCTAAATAATTCCTTCACCAAAAATACTTCACAGTACAAATATTAATACTATCAAGTCTAATTTAATAACATATTTAAAATATAATTTATTTAATATATTTTATAATATTTGTAAAGTATTTGCCACAATCTAATAAAGCGGATGAACTAATTTTAATTGCTTATACTACAGAATTTAATTTTGTATAGTTCATTAGTTTTCATTTTTGATGCTTTTCTACAGATATATATAAGCAATGATACTAGAATTCAATCTTTCACAGTGGAGGTTTATGTATATGAAAAAGCGTCTTCTGATGCTCTTTAAATCTCCAATAGTACGTGAGATTTTGAAAGCGTCGTTAATCATAATTATTAAGAAAAGGCTTTAACTATTATCATAAAAGGCCTCTCTCTTATCTGAGGGAGGTCTTTTTCTTATAGTACTACTATTGAAATGAAGATGGATTTTGAAAAATATTTTTCAAATTTTCCTTTACGCAGTGATTTATACTCAGAATACACAAAGAGTATAAAGGAAGTATAAGCTATATGAATCGAATACATAATATACATATGTGTATAATTAAAAGAAAATTTAGAAGAAAATTGCTATGATAATTGCATAATAACTTTGACTTAATTATATTAGCTCAACTTCGAGTTGGAGGAAAAAATATGCCAGTAGCAATTAAAGAAAACATGAGGCTTTGCCTCTCTATTATAAAACCACCTTAACACTTAGCAGGAGAAAAACAATGCAAAAAAAAGAGCATAGAACATGCGTCGCTTATTACCTACTAGAAAAAACTATGAATATTAGAATTATTAACAAAAATATTGTATTACTCACATTAAAAGGTAATGAGAATGCCCCAAACAAAACCGTTCGACTACTCCCAACTTCTGAGGGGGTAGCTATGAATAACAAGGAAATACCATGTCACAGACCGTTACAGGTTACCTTACCACCCAAGGTGCAGCCTTTTACACCGACTACAGCTATGACCATTTTCGAGGTTTAGCTAAAAAGTACAAAATACCTAGATACGGAAATGCAAAAAACCGCTTTGCCGTTACCGACCTAGACAACTGGATGAAAGATAGTGAGTGCTTTCTTGAAAAGCTCATCATGCCAGCAGTCGAAAAACGTAAACTTTTACCCATCCCTATGCAGGAGAAAAAATAATATGAGTGTCCACATGAAATCGAATGGAACTTACTTTGTGCGTTACAGGTTTCAGGGTAAACGAACGCAAAAATCCTTTGGAAAAGGCGAACAAGGTAAACTTGCCGCTGAAGCTTTTAACAAATCAGTCCTTACAAAAGCATCTGATGAGAGTACACCCTTTGACGACGTAGTAACCGATACCATGATAGACGAGGAGCCCGTCAGATACTTTGACCAACTCTTTTATAAATATGCTCGTCGCAATCCATTAAAACCTGATAAAAAATGGTTTAAGGATTGGAAGGTGACGCTTAACAATCATCTTTACCACGACCTGTCTCAAGCTCCTATTGACCAGCTTACAGAGGAGTTTATCGTCAATTTGGTTGTGAGCAAGTTTCCCGATGCCTCCCCCACTACACACTCGAAGTACATTTCATATCTTAAAATGACCTTTGAGTTTGGCGTCAATAGGGAGTTCATTGCGAAAAATCCACTGCGCTTTTGGAAGAAGTTGCCACTTCAAAAGAAACTATTTGATTTAACCTTTGAAGAAATCCAGAGTATCCACCGAGTATCTCCACCGCACTTAGCCCTAGCCATTGACATCATGGTCAATACAGGAGTGCGTACAGCAACAAGCGAGCTACTTTCATTGCAATGGAAGAATGTGTTGTGGGATAGATGCGCTATAGCCGTCTTTGCAGAGAAAACGCAAAAGCCACGAGTTATCCCCATTTCATCCTCGTTACTGGATACCTTGAAAGAGCAACGGAAGTATTCCAAGTCAGACTACCTTATTGAGTATCAAGGTCGACCCGTAAAATCGTTGAGCAAAGCGTTTAGTAAAGCCTGTGAAGGTGCAAACATTCAAAAGAACGTCATCCTGTACGATATTAGACATTGGTATTGTACACATCTACTTTCCAGTGGTGTGAACATTAATGAAGTTTCGAACTACATGGGACATAGCTCTGCGAAAATGACCCTTGATGTCTATGGTCACGTTATAGCCAACAACACCAGCCAAGTTCGTAATCTTATTCCATCTATTTAGAGAAATGAACCATTAAAAAGCCCATAAAGGGGGAAGAAAACCCCCCTTTTTTATTTTCATAACGTCAAAAAAAGAATAACATATTTTTCAAGTAAGCACTTTACATCTAACTGCGTTAAGAATATATATTTACTGTTATCTCAGTTATTTTTTTACCCTTGACAGCATAGGGGAAAATTCTCTCTACAGTAGTATCGAAAAACATAATTAAAACAAAAAGAGGATATTATGCGTAGTGTCATAAGTGTATTTTTATTTGCCTTGCTCATTTTTTTTCATAGCGAATGCCTGGCTACTGACTTAATTAAAGCAGTCAAACAAGGAGACATACAACGTATCCAAGAGTTGATAAAAAATGGTGCCGATGTGCATGCTAAGGATGATGAGTTAAGCGCAACTGCTCTTATGTATGCTGCTCAAAATAATCATGAAAAAGCAATACAAGTATTATTAGACAACAGAGCTAATATTCATGCCATAGACAAAGATGGTTGGACAGCCCTTATGATTGCTGCTGCCAATGGGCATGAAAAAGCTATACAAGTTTTACTAGATAATAGAGCTGATATTCACGGCAAAAATAACGAAGGAGGGACCGCCCTTATGATTGCTGCTGCCCATGGGCATGAAAAAGCTATACAAAACTTACTCAACAACAAATCTGATATTCATGCTAAAGACAAGGATGGTTGGACAGCCCTTATGCTTGCTGCTGCCAATGGTCATGAAAGAGCAATACAAGTTCTATTAGATAATAAAGCTGATATACATGCTAAAAACAACAATGGCTGGACAGCCCTCATGTCCGCTGCTACCAATGGTCATGAAAAAGCAATGCAGGTATTATTAGATAACAGGGCTGATATTCATGCTAGAAACAACAAGGAGTGGACAGCCCTTATGATTGCTGCTCAAAAAGGTCATGAAAAAGCAATACAAGTATTATTAGATAATAGAGCTGATATTCATGCTAAAAATGAGTACGGTTGGACATCGCTGATGATTGCTGCTGTTAACGGCAATGGAAAAGCTATACAAGTTTTACTAGATAATAGAGCTGATATTCATACTAGAAATGAGTACGGTTGGACTGCTCTTATACTTGCTGCTTACAATGGTCATGAAAAGGTAATACAAACACTACTAGATAGCAGGGCTAATATTCATGCCAAAGATAGAGATGGCTGGACAGCTCTTATGCATGCTGCTCGGAATGGGCGTGAAAAAGCAATACAAGTTCTACTAGATAATAGAGCTGATATTCACGACAAAGACAATGAAGGGTGGACTGCCCTTATGCATGCTGCTCGGCATGGGCATGAAAAAGCAATACAAGTATTATTAGATAATAGAGCTGATATTAATGCGGCAGCTTACAAAGGTCAGACAGCTCTTATGATTACAAGCTACACACAACCTAAAAAAATTGTAGAATTACTACTAAAGAATGGCGCAAATCCCAACATAAAGGGAGATAGTGGAATGACAGCGTTACAGCTCGCAAAACTCAGCCCTCATAAAGGTGTTATGGCTTTGTTAAAACAATATGGTGCAAAATAGGGAGTATTCCTAAACTATAAAAATAAAAAAGGGGGAAGAAAATCCCCTTTTTTTATTTTGTGATATACCCATCAAAAAAATATATATCGGGTGCAGCATGTATCACAAACAGCCTCACTAAGACCGACATCAAGACCGAGTGAAATCCTAAGGTTCGCATTTTATACGATTGACCTTTTCTGCTTCATACACCCCTCTTCCCAGTGATTATATAGCCCTTCATATCTTTTATTATACAGGGGTCAACCAAAATGTTGACCTTCGGTTGACCACCCAAAAAAAATGGGCAGTTACTTTTTCTGTAACTACCCATTGTTCTTTAGATTTTCTGGTCGGAACGAGAGGATTCGAACCTCCGGCATCCTGGTCCCAAACCAGGCGCGCTACCAAACTGCGCCACGTTCCGACGAAAAGAGTTATAGGGGAAAGCTATTTTTTATGCAAGCAAAAATTTGCACTTTTTCTTAATTTTTCTCTTCTTGCTCTTTATCTTCTAGCCAACCCTGTAAAGTATCAATGATTTTTTGTGCTTGATCGGCGCTAGAAATGGTAAATTTCGATTGCATTCTATACTCACCGGCGCTCTTTTTGTAGCGACGAATGACGTATTTATCAGGGCCGTAGGTGTCCGTATCATTTTTCCACTCTTGAAAACGGAAAACAATGGTGGTCCAAGCGCCCTTGGTTAACACGGCTTTATCAATTTCTTTTACAATAACTTGCCCATTTTCTTCGTAGTTTACGGTAAGTTCATCAATAGTACTGCTCATAAATATCCTTTATATGAGATTATATACTGCCCTACTCTTTGCAGATGTAAGGCCAAGTAAAAGCCCCAAGTACTGAAGACTGGGGCTTTGATTTTTTTAACTAGAATGCGCCACTAAAGCGCCTTTGACGCTCTCCGGTATTTGCTCACTGCGAATGGGCATTTCACCAGGTCCGGGGCCAAACTTGCTAGCATTTTGACGTGCTGTGGCAATGATAGCATTGCCAATATCAGTGCCGCTCAACTTTGTACCCGAGGCATATCTTGTTCCTAAATCATCGAGCATAAGCTCAGCGCCATTGGGCGGAGTAGGAATGGAACTTACCATAAAATCCTCCTTGCGTTACTTTGCATATAAGACTCTTTTGTAAAAAGCGCAAGCCTTGCAAACAAAGAATTTTTTATTAAAAATTTGCTTCATCCCCGTCTACAGTTTGTATGATTTCACGGTATAAGCGCAAAGTTTCTTGGGCATCTTCTTCACGTATTTTATGCAAAGCAAAGCCTGCATGTACAATAATATAATCGCCCACGGCGGCTTCTTCTGGCAAAAGCATGGTGGAGGTGGTTAAGTAGGTTTCACTTTCCCCCACACGTGCCTTGGCCATGCCATTTTCTAAAAGTTCTACAATTTGCGCTGGAACGGCTAAACACATACAAAGCTCCTTATTGAGCCGCGCTCATGGCGGCAATTTCCTGACGGGCAAGGTTTAAATAGGCTTCAAATTTTTCCTGCACTTGAGGAGAGAGCCCAATATTCCACGAATTAAAATCATAGGGCTCCATGCCAAGCACATTAATTTGCGGTCTATTACCATGCAAAAGTTCAGCCATATTCAGCGAATCAATAAGATCTATATCATGGATAGAAAGGCGCTGTTTTTCATTATCCACAAGATCAGATTCCGTTAATCTATAAATACTGCCCGGCTCACCATTGGCATGCACAATATCCAGCACCAAAACAGCGTCGTAGCCTTCAAACATATAAAAAATATCTTGCGTAAAGGTACCAGCTTCAATGACGGTTACATTCTCCCCAAGATCTTCTTTTATCAGCTCTTGTGCGGCGAAAACACCCACACCGTCATCGGTCAGCAGCATATTTCCTATGCCCATAACAAGAAGTTTTTTCATACTAATCCTTTAAAGTAAATGTTCACGCATTATAACAGGGAAAAGCCCTACTGGCAATGGCTATTGCCCTTGAGAGAGGTTCTGCCAGAGAAAAATTTCAGAAAAATTTTCCTCTCATTGACATATAAAGCTTGCATTTTCCCCCAATGCCGTATATTAACTTTCGTCTCGACAATGAGAAAAATATGCGTGTCCCCTAACACTTCAGCAGAATTATTAGGTAGCACAATTATATATTGTTAGAAGATAATGTTTTATGGAGGACTGTCATGAGCAGAGAGTGTGATTTTTGTGGTAAAAAGCCCCAAGTTGGTAATTTGGTAAGCCACTCCAACATCAAGACCAAGCGTCGTTTCAACCCCAATTTGCAAAAAGTGCGTCACCAATTTGCCAACGGCACCGTGCGTACTTTGACCGTTTGCACACGTTGCATGCGTTCTGGCGCTGTGGTTAAGCCTTTGGTTCGCAAAGAAGCTTAATTATAATTTTCGCTTTAAAAAGCAAAAAGGCCTTTGTCTTTCGGGACAAAGGCCTTTTTGTTTGCAAAATCTAAAAACACCTCACCCATAACAAAAAAGCTCAGCATATTTCGATACAGAGCTTTAATAAACAAGTTTTGGGAGGGGATGGGGCCTGCCCGAAGGGGGCGAAGCACAGCCGTTGGCGCTTCAGCGCCTTACGGATGCAGAGAGTCAAGACTGTGTGGGGGAAAGGGGAACCCTTTTTGGCGTTAGCAAAAGGGTTCCCTTTCCCCCCACAAAAAAGTAAAAATAAAAATCCGCTATATACTACTACATGGCATTATTTTCATTCAAAGTGCGAATCTGATCATCAATGGCATCTTGCAATACCTGCGGCAAGCCCATGATATCCACATTTAAAAAGCCGCGCACAATGGTAGATGTGGCTTCATCTTCATCCATACCGCGCGCCATAAGATATTCAATCTCATGCTGAGCAATCTTGCCCACAGCCGCTTCGTGCGATAAATCCACACCATCTTGGTCAGTATCTAATTCCGGAATGGCATGAATGCGCCCGCCGCCCAAAATGAGGCCCTTACATTCTAAATGTCCACGCGTGGGTGTGGCAGAAGAAGTCATAAGACCGCGGTTAATGATGGTACCGCCGGTGGTTAAGGTGCGAGCAATGATTTCTCCGCGAGTATGCGGCGCATCTAAATGCAAGACATTACCGGAGTCCACCCAAGAATTTTCCGGCGCCACAATAACAGAGTTAAAGCGCGCCACGCCGCCGCTACCTTGTAAGCGAATGGACGGATTCATTTGCAAGTTAGCCACAGGCTCTAGAAGCACATAGTTATTTTGGAAAATGGCATCTTCACCAAGTATACCTGCAGAACGCGGACGCACCACAGCATCCTTGCCCCAATTATGAATCATGGTAAAGGTCAGCTTGCCCCCTTTTTCCACATAAAACTCTGTCATACCAATGTGGGCGGCGCCGTGGGCACCATGTGCTGTGGCACAGCCACCTAAGATATTAAGCTCAGCGCCTTCTTCCACCACCACAATATTATGCACGCTTTGCCCTGTACCGTGGCCTTTAATGAAAAGACACGATTGCACAGGCTCAGAAATTTTTACGCCCTTACGCACGCGTATAAAATAACCGCCTTGCAAATTCTCATGGGCCATACGGGTAAATTCATCTTTATGCGGATCCAATAATTTCCAGTAATACTCAGGCAAACCATTATATTTTTGTAAGGCCGCTTTAATATCTAAAATCTCTAGCCCTTCACGCTTACTTTGGCAATGTATGCCACCGTGATTCACATGCATAAAGGCGCCACTGGTTTTGGTATCATGCACATCTATGCCTGCTAGCAAAAGACGCTGTTTATCTTCCTGAGCCAAATTCTGTAAATTTTCCATGGACTCACTGTGTCCACCGGAAAAAGAATAGCGTGATAATTCTACAAGCTTACTCATGATAAAGGCATCTCCGAAATTTTACCAAACATATCACCGGCCAAACATCGTAAACATTCTTGATAGCCATGATTGGCAATATGATCGAGAATTTCACGTGGTCTGGCTTCACAGCACAGCACACCGTGATACATAACCTGACCGCGGTCTGCCACCACATAGTCTAAAATATGCCCTGTGTGCGTAATGATAAGGCCGCTGGTTTTGCGCTTCATCTTGCGTTCACGTAAAGTGGCAAGACAACAGTCCTGCACAGAACCATCCAAAAGAGCACGAGCCGTTTTACCCACCAAGGACATATTTTCTAAGTCCACGCCAGATTCTGGCTCATCAAAAAGCACAAGGTCCGGCTCTTGAGCCATGAGCTGTAAAAGTTCGGAGCGTTTAATTTCTCCGCCGGAAAAGCCCGCATTGATGTCTCTTTCTAAAAAGCTCTCAAAGTTTACTTTTTTAGCAAGGGCCTCCACATCTACTTCACGCCCACGGGCACAAAGCTTCACTAAATTCCCTGTGGGTAAACCATGAATGGTGGGAGGGCGCTGAAAAGACATGCCCATACCAAGGCGGGCACGCTCATACATGGGGGCATGGGTGATATCCACACCTTTAAAAATAATTTGCCCCTTGGTTACCGTATAACCGGAAAAGCCCATGAGCGTCATGAGCAAGGTGGTTTTACCGGAGCCATTGGGTCCAAATAAAATGAAGGTTTCGCCGCTCTCAATGGTTAAATCAATGCCGCGAAGTACAGGCGTATCCCCAATGGATACGTGTAAATCTTTAATCTCAAGCATCTTCTACTTCTCCAAGATATACCAGCACATCATAGTGCACACTATCTAAAATATGCGTTATTTTATTGACACAATCATCCCCCACCGCATGGCCCAAAAGCGATGCCAAAAAGGCCGTACGCTTGGCATTGACCAAGGCTTTATAGCCTTCTTCGTCTACGGTATAAGGAATGGCCGCCACAGCAGCTGAAAATTCTTGTAAAGCCGATTCTTCCAGCCCCTTCACAGGTATGGCTTCCCCATCAAGGGAAGCAACGCCATTTTCAAGGCCAAACATCACAGGCTTACCACGCATATAGGCAACGCAAACTTCCATATTGTATCCTTCTGTGTATTTTGGTTTTTTCTACCGCGAAAGGATGTGCAATCACCCTTCCTTCTTCATCACAAAGGCAGCCCATACCCTAAGGCATAGGCGTAGCAAAAAATATCCTTACTTCTTTACTCTAAATCGTCGTCAAAGTCATCTACTAGGTCGTCCGCCAAATCGTCGTCATCATAACCATCATACTCAACGCTGATTTCATAGGTGCCTTCATAGCCTTCGCCATAGGCATCTTCATCCAAGGTCCAAAGACTTTCCAAATGCTCAGCAAGGGCTTGTAAAGCTGCGGCGCGTTCTTCTTGCAATTGCGTAAACAACTCTGCGGCCTTTTGCTGTAAATCTTGCACCGAGGCCGTATTTTGCACCACCGTATGACAGGCAGCCAATTTTTTCTCTTCCGGCCACTGCCACGAATCCATCATGGCGCATTGCTCTGCGGTCCAACCACGTTTAGCTTGCAAACGCCCGTGACGGTCTGCTTCAGAAGAGGCTACACCCACTATGTGGGCTTGCTCTTTATGCTGCCAACTATTTTCTAAATACAGAGGCATTTCCGCCGCCGCAAAATCACGCCCTTCGGCTTCGCATTGCACCCAAAAATGCTGGCAATGCTCACGCACCATACCGTGGATGGCGCATTCTACCTCTTGGCGTAAAAAAGCATCTTCTTGCATGGCAAAGCGCAAGGCCATGCGGTCAAGCTCAGCGCCTTTGTGCGCAATAAAGCGTGTACCAAAACGCGAAGCAAAAAATTCATAACCTGCGCCGCCCACAGCATATAAATCCGCCACCACAGCATCGGCGCTCCACACAGGAATGCCCAAGGCACCTAGAGCTTCCAACAAGGCAGATTTACCGGAACCCGGCAAGCCCGTAATGACAATTTTTTGCATTTGCTGGCTTAGGCTTAACGCACAGTCCAGCATGTCTTGCGGTGGCTCAGCCAAGAAGTGGCACTCTTCCCTCGTCATGGGATGGGTAAATTCCAATTGCCATGCGTGAAGCATTTGGCGCGTGGCTGGATATACCACCTCACCGCCGCGTATGAAGGGTTTCGCGCCGTACACCACATCGCCCCAGAGAGGAAAGCCTAAATGGGACATATGCACACGAATCTGATGGGTACGTCCCGTATAAATGGTGACCCGAACCAAGGAAAAACGCTGCGCAGGGTCAGCATACAGCACTTCCCAAGCACTATGCGCCGCTCTTCCGCCTTTATTTTCCGGCACCACAGCCATTTTTACCTTTACCTGCGGATGACGCCCTATGGGTTCTTTAATTTCACCATAAGGCGAAGGTACACCCTGTACCAAGGCTAAATATTGCTTATGTACACGGCGCTGAGAAAAATGCTCACTCAAAATAAGCCGAGTTTCTTCCGTAAGAGCCACGGCCATAAGACCGCTGGTATCTTTGTCTAATCTGTGCACAATGCCGGGGCGCTGGCCTTCTTGCTCCAAGAGCTTAGGATAATGCCCTGCCAAGCGCTGTACAAGGGTATTTTCTGTGCACGAAGGGCAAGGGTGCACTGTGAGCCCTGCAGGTTTATGGCAAATGAGCATATGCTCATCGGACCAAACCACATCTACGGGACCTTCTTCAGGCATAATATGCGTAGCCGGCGGTATAAGGCGCAATTCCACCTCTTGCCCGCTCTTTAGCTTGGTGCTGGCAGATTTAGCCGGTAAACCATCCACAAGGCATTGCCCCTGCTGAATGGCTTTTTTAATCTTTTCGCGGGAAATATCCCCTATGCGCGCGCCCAAAAAAGCGTCTAAGCGTCCGCCTTCTCCCAATTCCACCGCAAATGCGTATTTTCGCTCTGTAGGTTGCATACGTCCTCTATTGCGGCCCCGGCAAGGTGGAAAATCCACCTATACGCTGCAAAATGGTTTGATCATTATATAAATTAGGTAGTTCTGCGCCTGGCTCCAAAGTGGTCACCACCGCGCGCCCTATAATATGTCTATCATCGCCTAAACCTTGTTCATCCACGCGAATGCCCCACACATTGTGGAACATAACAGGCTGGCCCTTTTCTGTACCAAGGTACAAACCAATGTGACCCGGCATCCACACAAGTGAAAGAAAAGGCTTGGCAAAGCGGCGAACTGCGTCTTTTTTGCCCTCTAAGGTTAAGGTATCTAAAGGATAGGTGTAGGCTGAATTATATTGCCCACGTGAATTACGCGGCATATACACCCCAAATGGTGTGAACAGGTCGCGCAAAGTGGCGGAACAATCACGCCATTCTTTATGTCCACCCCAGCCATACAACTGCCCCATCATAACATTTCCCACACGGGCAATATTTTGCGCCGTTATGGGCATGGGCATGGGTACGGCGTCTTGCGCTGAAAGATACAGCGTCGTCAAAGAAGCCATGCCCTTAGAACCGGCTTTGGGGAAGTAAATTTTATGCGAGCTAGAGCCTTGACTTACAAGAGGAAACACGGCGCCGAGGGAAGCATAACCGTATTCATCCAAGGAAACTCTATCTCGAATGAGCGCCAACAAAGGAAGCTGGCTGTATTTCTTAATGAAGGTAGCGTCCACAAAGGCCACGTCACGCGCTTGCACCCAGCCGCCGGCTATGGAATTTTCCACAAAATACCATTGCCCATCACGGCTTTTATGGCTCACATAAAGGGGTAAGCCCGGCGCCAAGGTGGAGTATTGAAAATAATCAAAGGGATTTAACGCTTCTTGCGGCGTAGGTTTGCTATAACGCGGAGCCAAGGTAGGCAATTCTCGTAGCGGTGTTTGACGCAAGACTATGGCCGGCCTTTGCACATTGGGATAACTTTGCGCATAGGCATTATATTTGAGACTATTCCACTGCTCTTCTGTCCAAGGCACAGTGCCTTGATAGCCACGGGCAGAACCTAGAGTATTCTCAAAGGTCTTAACAGAAAATCCTGCCTTGCTTTGTTGCCATGGACCGTAGAAAATACGTCTGAATTTTGCCACTTCTGCCTTTTGCACAGCACTGGAAAGTAAAGGCGACGTGGGCATTTTTTGAGCATAATAGCTTAAATCTTGCGGCAATACGCGCAAGTCTTCAATCATGCCATTTTGCACCGAAGAATGATACTGCGGCTTGGGCGTCATGCCACTTTTGCCACCGCAAGCTGTTAATAAGGCCGAACACAAAACACAGCACAGGGCCAAGTGTAGCCCCTGTGCCGAAAAACGGGAAAAAGGAAAATTTTGCATAGGCCTTTCTACTTTAGGCAGGCGTGATGGTCAATGTATATTTACGTAGAAAATCCACAGGGAAATAGGTCATTTTGGCTTGACGCAAACCTTCTTCACCAAGGTCCTGCTCGCGATTCACGTAAATGCAATCTTGCCCCACTTTTTGCACAAAAAGCGTATTCATGGTTTGATACACACCGCGAAAGCCGCTATGCCCTTTTTCAAAATGCACACCCAAGGTACCATCATCCAGCTTTTCCCCTACGCTAAAGGCCACCATGGCATTATCCACATATAAGGCGCCACCCATGAGGTGAGGAAAGTCATGCCAATGCGAAAGAACTTTATTTATGGCCGTGTTTTCCGCCTGTAAAGAAGGGGAATTGGTGCATTCATGCCATTTGCACCACTCATCTTGTAAGGAAAGCATATCTTCCACCACGGCATCATCCATGGGGCGATAGTCCGGCTCTCCATACATTTTTTTATATCCATTCACATGATTACGCTTTTTTTGATATTTATTACCGGGCAATGTTGCTAGCAAATTTCTATCATACAAGTACTCAAATTGATCGCGGTTTTCTTCCACCTGCACTCGTCCCGGCAAGGCTTTTTCCAGCAAAAAAGCCAGTTTTTGCGGTACGCGCACAAGTGTTACACCTTGAGTCAAACAGGCTTCTGCCTGCCAATCTATCTCATGCCACGGCCCCACAGGCGCCCACAAGGTGGGCAGAGATTCTGTTTGCACTGCAGGCTTAAGCCAGCAGAGTTTTTCGCTAAAATACCATGCAAGCTGTGTATATTCTTGCCAGCCCCATAAGTTCACCAAGGTATAGTCCATGGACTGCTGCGGGCAAGCATGCCATAAAGCCCTATAGGTATCGGCATGAGCAAGGTCTAAAGGGGAAAATTCCACGTGCATATATTATCCCAAGTTTTTTTTCTTTTTTTGTTGTTGTACAGCGTAACTTTTCCACGGAGCGTAAAAAAGAACCCCTAGCATGACCAAAGACTGCACCACTTGTGAGCTCAGCATACCCACAAAAACGCCCGAAGCGCTTTGCCATACAAAGTGACCCAAAATCCACGCTACGGGTAAACGCACCACCCAAAAGGATGTGCCGTACACCAAGAGGTTATAGCGCGTAGCGCCGGCCCCCACCATAACGCCGCCCAAAATCATACTTATGAGCGTAAAGGGGGTGGAGAAAAAGTTAATATACAAATAATCTTCTGCAATGCTTTGTGTTAAGGCATTATCCGTCAAAAAAGCCGCCATTTGCGGAATAAAAGGCCATAAAACCAAAGCTACAAGGCTCATGCAAAGAGCCCCAACACCCATGATGATCAGCGCGATACGCTGGGCTTGGGCTTCATTTTTTGCCCCAAGGCTATTGCCCACCATAACCGAAGCCGTGGTACTAAAGCCCATGCCCGGCAAAAAGAGTAAGGCTTCTAAGCGCATACCTGCCGTAAGGCCGGCAATGGCATGCACGCTGTCAAAGGGTAAGGAAGCCGTCACCGCAAAAAGCACCACATAGCCCGATTGCCACACCAATTGCGAAGCCGCCGCCGGTAGAGCCACTTTAAGTAAATACGGTACAGCGGCGCGTATCCATTTTATGGGCGGGAATTTTTTGTAATCAAAATAGCCACTATGTACAAGTAAAAGTATATTAGCCAAGGCCCCAAGCCCGGTACACACAAAGGTGGTCCACGCTATGCCCATATAGCCATAATTGGGAAAGCCAAAATAGCCCAAACCAAAGGCTAAATTGCCCCCAAGGTTAGCCAGAGCCATGAAAAAGGCCACAAATACCGGCGGAATAACTTGGCGTGTGGCTCTAAAAAGTGTGGTTGAAGTGGAAAAAAGATAGCCCAAAGGAAGTGTGCACAGGGTCACGCTCCAATATTCCAACGCCACCGGTAATATGCTGGGTGGCGTTTGCAAAAAGCCAAAAAACATATACCTGCCAGCATAAGCCAGTACAGCCAAAAATGCACCGGATACCAAGGCAGCCAAGAGCACAAAGTTCACATAGCGAACAGCGCGGGTGAGAAGCCCTGCGCCAATGGCCTGACTGATAGCCGCCGTAGCGCCGCCACCCAAAGCCATGGCCACCACTTGCAAAAACATATTGCCCTGCGCGGCCATGCCAAAAGCCGCTTGAATATCATTGCCTAATCTGCCCGCCGTCCATACATCTGTAAGCTGCAAACAAAAGAAAAAGCACATGACCATAACTTGTGGCCACGTGAGTTGCAAAATTGCGGAAAAAGAAAAGCTTAATTCCTTTTTTTGAGGTACTGCCATGGGCACTCCTGTAGGGACTGAAAAAATAATTACACTTTTTTTATTTGCAGTAACAGATGCTAAAAAGACGAAAGCAAAGAAAAGCTAGTCCTAAAAAGCCCTGCTGACAAGGGAGGCACGAAAATAAATTCCGTATGCATATTTTTTGATTTTATTTATTATTTTATTTTTTTGTGGGGGGGAAGGAGGGGACGCCCAGGCGCACGATATCCGTAAGCCGAGTAAACTCGGCAACGGTTGCGCCTTCGGCGCCCTTTGGGTCGGTTTCCAAGCGGAAAAAGCCCCCATGTAAGCGGGGCCTCTCCCCCACACCCCCTCTCCCTTTCCAAAAACCTCTACTTTATAACAACAGAAGCTTCGTGGAGATATAACAAGCGCGTTTTGAGGGGGGGTTGGGGGGAACTTTTTGGCGCTAGCAAAAGTTCCCCCCAGAAGGTTTTACATAATAAAAAAATTATTTCATTTCAATAACATCTATAAGCACATTGCCGTCAGTCAATTCCAGTAAGCTTTGCGTAAGCGCTGTAAGGTGTTCTTCGGGCAGGCGTAAGGTAAAGGCCGCATCCACGCCAAAATCTTCTTCTTGTATTTCAGCCTCAAAAGAAG
>CAYJPR010000017.1:0-22179 GCA_964372075.1 uncultured Desulfovibrionaceae bacterium
GGCGCATTGCCGCTTTTCGTACACATAATCTTTTTTTCGCCGCAGGAATTTTAACACAATTCCTCCTTCTCGGTGTGATTTTAGGCTCTTTAGGGCTCATGTGGGGAGAATTTTTTCAAAATATTCTCTTTGTGGCTACCATGCTGGTGCTTGTTTTTGTGCTGGCTTTGTCGCTCATGGGGCTCTTTACCTTACCCATGCTCGACATTAAAAGCAGCGCCCATGGCTCGCCACGTCGCCAAGCCTTTTTTTCCGGCATGATGGCTACGCTTCTTGCTACCCCCTGCAGTGGGCCTTTGCTGGGTGGAGTACTTTCTTGGGCATTCTTACAACCCTTGTACCTTATTATATTGACCATAGCTTGTGTGGGGCTGGGCATGGCTTTGCCCTATGGGCTTTTTGCATGGCAGCCGCAATGGGTGCGCTTTATGCCAAGGCCTGGGGCATGGATGGTGCTGGTAGAAAAAATGGTGGCTTTCTTTTTATTGGGCACCGCCTTGTACATATTTTCTTTCTTGCCTTCGTACGCACATATGCCTCTCTTGGTAGGCTTGCTCTTTCTCGCTGTGGTGGGTTGGTTATGGGGAACTTTTGGCGGCTTACAAGCTCCGCGCTGGCGTCGTACTTTCTTGGCTCTGTTTTTCATGAGTAGTGCTGCGGGGGTGGTGTTTTGGGGAACCTTGCCACGCGAAGGAGTACAAGAGGCTACAAGGCAAAGCACATGGCAAGCTTTTAGCCCAGCTACTTTTCAAGAAAAATTAGGAAAAGTGCCTTTAGTGGTAGAGTTTACAGCAGATTGGTGCCCCAACTGTACCTATGTGGAAAAAACGGTTCTTACGGAAGAAAATTTACGTACATGGCAAAAGCAATACGGTGTACACTATATAAAGGTCGATATTACACGAAATAATGCCGCAGGCGAAGCCCTTTTACAGGCTCTTGGCAGTCGTAGTATTCCTTTAACAGCTATTTTTGCCACGGGAGAGGCCGCAAAACGTCCTGTGGTTTTGCGTGATATTTATACCAAGGAGAGTTTAGAAAATGCTTTGCGACAGGCTTTGCCCTAGACATGGGGATCTAGCATAAAAGCTTTTTTTTCTTACTTCATTTGACAAGGGGGCGTAGAGTGCCTATCTTGCCTTAGGCTACTGCTCGAACCCTCTAAACCTTGGAGTAGATGTGTGTCGTGGCAGGGAGCGCATTTTTTCTAGCTGTATGAGTCAAAATATTCATGTCTATTCTTAAAGAAATACTTACTTCCTATACAACTTGCCATGTGAGCCGTAGCGGCATGGCTAGTCGCTGTCGTTTGGCCTTACAATGTTTAGAGCAAGGCCGCTCGGCAGTGCTTGTGGTACGCACGCGCGAAGAATATAACGCGGCACGTGGCTTACTCACGCTTTTTTCCCCAGAAATATCGCACGCTACGCCACCGGTGGAAAAAGAGCGCTGGCGTTCTCCCTTATTATTTTTGCCACCTGGCGTACTTAGTGTAAGCGGTCCTTCTATACAATCTTTTTGGGCAGAGCGCATGGCTACTTTATACGCCTTGCAAAATACCCAGCCCTTTTGCCTTGTGCTTACACCGGAAAGCTTGCTTATTAAGTATATGCCGCCTTCCTTTTTTGGCGATCATGAATTGCTTTTGACTAAAGGTGGGGAAATGTCCCCGGAGCTCTTGGTTGATCAAGCCGTTACTTGGGGCTATGAGCGGGTACAAATGGTTTCTCGCCCCGGTGAATTGGCTCAGCGTGGTGATATTTTAGATATTTTCCCTCCCGGTTATGAAAAACCCGTACGCCTTGAATTTTTTGGTGATTTGCTGGAAGATATGCGTCTTTTTGATGCCAATTCACAGCGTTCTTTAGTGTCTGTGCCGGAGGTAACGGTGCTGGCGCCCCTGCCTATAGCGGCTTCTGAAGCTTTACACGCCAAGGCCATACAGCGTTGGGAACGGCTTTTACAAAAGGGCTTACTGGACGAAAATCACGTACATGATTTTAAGAAGAATTTGAGCAGAGGCGGGGCAGGCCTATTACCCGGTACTTTTTATGAAGCCCCCACAGTGCTAGAAGAATGGCTTCCACGCGACTGTGTTTGGCTTTTACCCGGTGAGGCAGATACGCGTGAAGAGCTGGAAAGTACGGCGCGTGTTCTGGCAGAAAGCGTGCAAAGTGAAGAGCGCGCTGTGCCGCAACAGGCGCGTATGGTGTTGCGTGATGCCGCTACGCTTTTAGCTTTATGGGACAATGCCACTACCATCTACCAAGAACCGCTTGTGATGGGTTCCATTACGGGTAACCATGCCATAGAGAGTATATGTGAAGAAGTAACACAGCCAAGCGCGCTAAAAAGCTCTAGCCATGTGGATTTGCAAGAAAGGCAATTACATACTTTCACAGATTTATTTCCTCCCGTGGCGGGGGCTGAGGTACAACAAAGGGCGCAAGACAGGCCATGGCAACAATTGGTGGCCGGGCTTAAGCAATGGCAAGGGGAAAAAAGGCAAGTGGTGCTTTCCTTTGCTTCCGAACGTAGCCGAGCTAAGTTTTTATCTTTAGCCGAGCAAGACGGCATTATGCCGCATTTGCGCTATGCGCCCCAGCGAGAAGGGCTCTTTGCCTTGGTGGCACCTTGGCGCGGCGGCATGGATTTATTGTGGGATAATATCCGTGTGCTGGGAGAAGATATTTTATACCCCAAGGCGGAAAAGCGCGCTCGTACGGCGGCAGGTGCTTTTCGCGGCTTAGATCGCTTTGATGATTTAAGCGTGGGTGACCTTTTAGTACATAGAGATTATGGTATTGCACGCTTTGCCGGCCTACATCACATGGATATGGGGCAAACAAGCAATGATTATCTGTTGTTAGAGTATTCTGGCGCAGATAAGCTTTATGTTCCTGCCGACAGGCTGTCCCTCATTCAGCGCTTTAAGGGCGGCGATGGGGTAGACCCTTCTTTGGATAAGCTTGGCGGTTCGCTGTGGCAAAGCTCTAAAGAAAAAGCCCGTAAGGCCATTGAGAAAATTGCCGCAGATCTTGTGGAAATGTACGCTTTACGCAAGGTGACTAAAGGCTTTAGCTATGGTCCGCCTGATGAGCTTTATCATGAATTTGAAGCCACCTTTGGTTTTGAAGAAACGCCCGATCAAGCTAAGGCCATTCAGGATGTGCTGGATGATATGGCTAAAAGCGAGCCCATGGACAGACTTGTGTGTGGTGATGTGGGCTTTGGTAAAACGGAAGTGGCCTTGCGTGCTTCTTTTCGCGCAGCTGCTGAAGGGCGTCAAGTGGCCTTATTGTGTCCCACTACCGTACTGGCTGAGCAACATTATCAAACCTTCCGCCAGCGTCTTGCAGGATTTCCCATTAATGTGGGCCTATTAAGTCGCTTTGTTACCAAGCAAAAACAAAAAGATGTGCTTAAGGCTGCCGAACAGGGACAAATTGATATAGTGGTGGGTACCCATAGATTGCTTTCTAAGGATGTGGTTTTACCCAACTTAGGCTTACTTATTTTGGATGAAGAGCAACGTTTTGGGGTGCGCCATAAAGAAAAGCTTAAGGCTTTAAAGAAAAATGTGGATGCCCTTACCCTCACCGCCACGCCCATTCCGCGAACATTGCAGCTTTCCATGTCAGGCATTCGAGAGCTTTCCATCATTGAAACGGCGCCGCCAGAGCGTAAACCCGTATCTACCGCCATTTTGCAACGCGATGGCAAGGTGTTGAAAGAAGTGCTTGAGCGTGAATTGCAACGCGAAGGGCAAGTCTTTTGGGTGTACAATAGAGTGCAAGGCTTAGAGCGCGTGGCAGAATATGTACGCAATTTGATACCTACGGCGCGCATAGGCATGGCTCACGGACAAATGGGAGAAAAAGAGCTGGAAGAAACCATGCATAAATTTTGGCATGGTGAGCTAGATGTGCTGGTATGTACCTCTATTGTGGAATCGGGGCTGGATTTCCCGCGGGCCAATACGCTCATTGTGGACCAAGCGCATATGTTCGGCCTTGGTCAGCTGTATCAATTGCGCGGCCGTGTGGGGCGCTCTGATAGGCAAGCCTATGCTTTTTTTGTTATTCCTGAGGAGCATCGTCTTTCAGATACGGCGCGAGAGCGTTTGCGCATTATTTTAGAATTAGACTATCTAGGCGCCGGTTTTCAGGTGGCCATGGAAGATTTGCGTTTGCGTGGAGCCGGTAATATTTTGGGCGAGGTGCAATCGGGGCATATGACACGCCTTGGCCTTGATTTATTTTTGGAAATGCTGGAAGAAGCGGTGAGCCGTCTTAAAGGTACGCCTTCTGCTGCGACCACCGAGACGGAATTGACCATAGGCGTTCCGGCTCATATCCCCAATGCCTATGTGCAAGATGGGCGAGAGCGATTGCGCTATTATAAGGCTTTAAGTTCTGCTATGGATGGGGCCGCCCGTGAAGAAATTAGTTTGGCCATGCGAGATCGCTTTGGTTCTTTCCCTGTGGAATTTGAGAACTTTTTGGCAGTGCTTAGCTTTAAGCACGTATTAGGGCGTATGGAAACGCAAAAAGCAGATATTTACGCTCACAAAGTGACTATGCATTGGGATAAAAATCAAAAAAGCTTAGATGCAGAAAAGCTGGTGGCCCTTATGGCACAAGGCGCTAAGGATGGTTATGAGCTGCGCCCCATACCCGCCAGCTCTTTGGAAATTCGTTTTGCTAAGAATGAAGCTTCTTTGACACAACATTTAGAAAAAGCAGGGGCTTTGCTTGCTAGTTTGCAAAAAGAAACGCCCCCTGCGACAGACTTGTAGCAGGTTCCTAAAGGTTATGCCGTTGTCACTGCAGATTTTTTTTGTTAACTCTTGGGAAAAATGAAGTCGAGGTGCTTTTTATGCGCATGGTTTATATAGTGTTATTTTTCATGCTGTGTTTGCCCTTAGGTTGTGTTTTTGAAGAAAAACAAGCCAATGTGGTGGCCACAGTAAATGGGCAAGCCATCACTTTGCATACTTTAGAAGCTTTGCAAGAGGCAGATATGTCAGGAATGGGGATTTTTGAACAATTTTCCTTGCATGAATTACGTCAGCAGTATGGTAAAACGTTAGGAAATATCATTGTTTATGAGCTTATAGTGCAAGATTTGGAACGCAAAGGGCTTGGGGTTACTCAAGCTCAAGTGCAAGCATATGAAAACACCATTCGCGCAGAATATCCTGAAGGGGAATTTGAAAAGTATTTCAAGGAAAATGGGTTAAATATAGATGCTTGGCGCAGTGTTCTGCGTTATAATTTAGCCATGCAAGTATTTACTAAGCAGGTATTACGTAAAGATTTTGTGCCTTCTGTGGAAGCTGTGCAAAAATATTATGATAGTCATAAAGAGCGTTTTACCTTGGAAGAGAGTTATGACATTTATGTGGCAAGCAATGCACAGAGAAATTCTTTACAAGGTTTGAAAAAGACAGATGATTTGCTCGCTCGTGTAGAAGAGCTTAATCCCCTTGAAATGTCTTTGGCTCATGGTGAAGTTCCCAAATCTTGGCAACGTTTGGTCTATGCATTAAAAGCTACATCTTGTACTCCTATTTTCAAAGATGAAGAGCACTTTTCTGTGATTTGTTTAAAAGATCACTGGCCTGCTCGCATGCTTAGCCCGGAAGAAGCCTATGTTTATATAGAAGAATTTTTGGCTGAAGAAGAGCTTACTTTTAGTTTTGAAAAGTGGCTGGAGCAAGCTGTGCTTACAGCAGATATTCGTATTTCAAAACATATGCAAGATGATGTTCGTTAAGCTCTTAATATTGCATACGAAAAAAGACCTTTACTAGAGCATTGCATCTTAGGCAGAAAGGCGCTAGAGTGCTGGTTGCTTATCTTATATATAACAATGTTTATGTAACATATTTATTTGAGGAGTTCCCGTGAAAAAGTTTTTGTATATATGTACATTATGTGTGTTGTTAACTTCTACAGCTTATGCCGCCACCGTAAACCAAGTGGCCGCTGTTGTTAATGGTAGAATGATTTCTTATTACGATCTTGAACGTCAGGCTGCTTCCACATTGGAAAAAGCGGGTATCAACCCTAAGCAGGCTGAGGGTAACCCAAGAGCTCATGATATTTATCTCAAAACTTTAGATGATATGATTTTAGAGCTCATTATTGCCGACGCTGCTGAAAAGCAAGGTTTGGTGGCGAGCACTCAAGAAATTGATGCGGAAATAGGCCGTATGATGCAACAAAGTGGTCTTTCTAAAGCAAACTTTGAAAAGCAAATGGCCAATGAAGGACTCAGCATTTCTGCTTTGCAAAAACGTGTGGCTAATACCATTGTGCGTCAAAAGCTCATGACCGTTATGGTAGGTCGTAAAGTTATGGCTACGCCTGATGAGGTACGCGCTTATTATAATGCTCATTTAGATAAATTTATTACTCAACCTGAAACAGAGTTGGCCATCTTGGTTTATCCTGACAATGTGGACGCAGAAGCATTGCAAGCCAGAATAAAAAAGCATCCTGAAAAATTTGAAGCTATTGCTAAGCAAATTACGCTGGGTCCCAATAAAGCTGGCGGCGGCCACTTGGGCCCTGTGGATTTGAGCAGAATGCCTCCTCAGTTGGTAGCTTTTATTCAAAAAACGCCTGAAGGTAGCGCCACCCCCATTATTATGCTTAATGGAAAAAGAACACAGTTTAAGGTTATTAAAGATAAAAAAGGCGGCGAAACCATGACCTTTGCTCAGGCTGAGCCCATGGCTAATCAAATGGTACGTGAACCACGCTTAAAAGCTCGTTTTGATGAGTATGTGCAGCAGTTGCGTCAAAAAGCCATGGTGGAAATTCGTATCTAAAGCCTCGGCACAGGAATGGCTATGTGGGAAAGTTTTGAAGAACTTGGGCAAGTTTTACGTACAGAAAGGGAAAAGAAATACCTTTCTGTGGAGGATGTGGCCGACGGTTTAAAAATCAGTGCGCGCGTTTTACGTGCCATTGAGGCCGGCGACATGACTTCTTTGCCCCATGCCGTTTATGTGCGTGGCTTTGTTTCAGCTTATGGAAAATTTCTTGAGCTAGATGTACAAGAATTGCTGGCATCGCCGGCTTTATATGATGATGAAGAAATGCCAAAAGCATCTTCACAAGAAAGCATAGTTGTGCAGAGTGGTCTTGCTAAAAGGAAGACAGCTTTAATGCTAGCGCTTGGTATTGTTGCCCTTTGTATTCTTGTAGGCCTTGGGCTTGGCGGTCTTTGGTTGTACAATAATACAGATTTCTTTGACGCGTTTAAAGAGACACATGCCCATATGGCTGAGCCGGCACCGTCGCAAGAAAGTGAAGCTAAGCGTGTGCAAAGTGCGAAAAACTCTGTTAGCGCAGATGTAAAGCCCTCTAGTAAGGAAGAAAAATCTGAGCAGGCGATAGCTCAAGCTGTTCAACAAGAAAAGCCAGAACAGGCAGAGCAGGCAAAGCAGCCAGAGCTTAAGGAAGCGAGCGAAAATTTGCCTGATAAAGCTGTAGAGCCGGCCTCAGGACAAAATCAAGGCGTGTCACAGCCTGTGCTTTTAGCCACGTCCGGCACTGAAAATATACAGGGGCCTCATAAGATTATTGTCACAGCCCTTGTAAACACATGGTTGCATTCCATGGCTGATGGCGCAGGTATGAGAGAGTTTTCTCTTAAACCCGGAGATACATTTGCTTTAACTTTCGATACATCTTTGCAATTGAAATTGGGGAATGCCGGCGGCGTGCGTATTCATTACAATGGATTTGAAATGCCCCAGCTTGGGAAAAATGGCGAAGAAAAAACTGTGAGCTTTCCGCCTCGATAGTACGTATGGAATGGAATGATTCTGCCATTGTGCTGCAAACGGGGAAATTTCGGGAAGCAGATATGTGGCTACGAATTTTTTCACAAAAGCGAGGACTTATGACTGTCTTTGCCTTTGGGGGGAGTCGTAGCCGTCGTCGTTTTTGTGGCTGTTTAGATGTGCTTAATACCATCTCTTGCCGCCTTAAGAGTAGCCGTAATGGGCAATATTTAGCCTTGGAAGAAGGCTCTTTGCAATACGGGCCACAGCGTTTACGACGAGATTTTGCTCGTCTTGGCATGGTTATGAATTGCATTCGCTTTTTAGAAGCTTTTGGTATTTCCCCCGAGGGTGCGCCGGCAGGATACGCCTTACTGCAAGATATTTTTATGCTTTTTGAAGAGGATGCGCCGCCGCATTCTTTGTACCCTGTGCTTTTTAGACTGCGAGTAGCTTCAGAGCAGGGTTTTGCTCCGGCTTGGCATGAGTGTATGGTGTGCGGCAAGTCTTTGGCGCAGGCAGATTGTATTTTCCATATGAATGAAGGCGTGGCGCATTGTGTGCATTGTGAACCACAGCGCAGATCACTCGCCTATACAGTATACCTCTCAGCTGAGGTGCTGGCGCTTTTGCATAAAGTGGAAAGAGCTCCCGCCGCTGCGTGGGATATATATTCCTTGTCTGGCAAGGATAGACAAGGGTGTTTTCGTGCCATAGATGGTTTTGTGCAATTTCATCTTGGCATAGCTTGGGAAGAAGGTCGTTTTAGAAGGGTCTAATTTTTTACAAAGGGTTATCCATGTATTTTCAGGACATTATCCTCACGTTACAAAACTTTTGGGCAAAGCATGGTTGTGTTATTGAACAACCTTGCGATATTGAGTGCGGCGCCGGTACCTTTAATCCGAACACCTTTTTGCGTGTTCTTGGGCCGGAACCATGGTCTGTGGCCTATGTGGAACCCTGCCGCCGTCCTACCGATGGTCGCTATGGTGAAAACCCCAACCGTTTGCAGCGCTATTATCAATATCAAGTTATTTTAAAACCTTCTCCGGAAAATGTTCAAGAATTATACTTGGAAAGCTTAAGTGCCTTGGGCCTTGATGCTAGCAAAAATGATATTCGTTTTGTGGAAGACGATTGGGAATCTCCCACCTTGGGCGCTTGGGGCCTTGGCTGGGAAGTCTGGCTCAATGGTATGGAAGTGACGCAATTTACCTACTTCCAACAAGTAGGCGGCATAGATTTACACCCCATTAGCGTGGAATTAACCTACGGTTTGGAACGTCTTGCCATGTACTTGCAAGGGGTTGAATCGGTATACGATTTGAAATGGAACGAGCACGTGACCTATGGGCAAATCTATCATCAAAATGAAGTGGAGCAATCGCGCTACAATTTTGAAGAAAGCAATGCCTCCATGCTCCTTTCATTCTTCAATGAATACGAAGCAGAATGCAAGAAGCTTATAGATTTAGCTTTGCCATGGCCGGCCTATGATTATTGCCTTAAATGCTCCCATGCCTTTAATCTTCTTGATGCACGCGGTGCCATTTCCATTACCGAGCGCACCGGATATATTGGGCGAGTGCGCGCTTTAGCCTCTGGTGTGGCGCAATTATATGTGGCCCAACGTGAAGCCCTTGGCCATCCCATGTTACAAAAGTAGGGGAAATTCCATGTCTTTATTTGTTCTTGAAATTGGTAGTGAAGAAATACCGGCACGTTTTTTAGATGTAGAAAATGCAGAATTGCAAAAGCGTTTTAGCACAGCTTTTGAAGAAGTGGGCATTGCCTATGGCGCCATTAAAGTGCTTTCTAGCCCACGCCGTGCTGTGCTTTTTGTAGAAGATATTGAAGCTGTACAAGTGGAAAAAGAAGAGCTGGTTTCCGGTCCTCCCGAGCGCATAGCCTATGACAGTGAAGGAAAACCCACCAAGGCCTTAGAAGGCTTTTTGCGCACCAATAATGTTACTTTGGAAGACATCTTCTTAGAAGATACTCCCAAGGGTAAGTACCTTGCCGTGCGTAAGAAAACCGGCGGCGCCTCTGTGGCAAAGCTTTTAGAAGAAATTTGCCCCAGCATTATTTCGGCTTTACCTTTTGCCAAAAAAATGCGTTGGGGTGCCAATAGCTTTGCCTATGCCAGACCATTGCGCTGGGTTGTGGCTCTTTTTGACGAAGCCATAGTGCCTTTTTCCGTAGGGCCTGTCACTTCTGGGCGTCACACCTGGGGGCATCGTATTCATGGAAAAAGTGCTGATCAAAGCTTACTCCATGAGGTTCCCAGCGCGCAAAAGTACTTAGAAGTGGTACGCGCTGCCGGCGTAGAGCCTGATGCGGCTAAGCGCCGTCAAAGCATTATTGATGCTGGCAATGCTTTGGCTGCAGAGCTGGGCGGTAAAATCCTTTGGAAAGAATCTTTACTGGACGAAGTGCAAGGCCTTGTGGAGCACGCTGTGCCCATCATAGGAAATTTCGATGCTTCTTTCTTGGAAGTACCCCGCGAAGCCTTGCTTACCAGCATGGAAAGTCATCAAAAGAGTTTTGGCGTAGAAGATAGTAAGGGTACGCTCTTGCCGCATTTTCTCACTGTACTCAACATGACTCCCGTAGATATGTCCATAGTGCAAAAAGGCTGGGAGCGTGTTTTGCGTGCTCGCCTTGAAGACGCGCGTTTCTTCTGGAACTCTGATTTGCAAAGCCCTCTAGAAAGCTGGCTTGAAAAGCTGGATTCTGTTATCTTCTTGGGACCTCTCGGTTCCATGGGTGACAAGACCCGTCGTTTAGAAAAGCTTTGTCTGTGGCTCAAAGATCATTGCGGTGTACAAGAGGGCTTACCCAGCGCCACTGAAGCCGGCCGTGCAGGGCGCCTTTCCAAGGCTGACCTTGTCTCCGGTATGGTAGGGGAGTTTGACACCTTACAAGGTATTATGGGCGGTATCTATGCTTCTAAAAAAGAAGAAAGCCAAGCTGTATGTGTGGCTCTTCAAGAACAATACCTCCCTGCAGGGCCGCACAGTCCTGTGCCTAGCACGCTTTTGGGGGCCTTGCTCTCCATGGCCGATAAAGCCGATACCTTGGTAGGTTGCTTTGGGCTTGGTATGATTCCTACAGGCACCGCTGACCCTAATGGTCTACGCCGTTGCGTGCTTGGCATCACCCGTTGCATTATTGAATTTAATCTGCGTCTAGATGTACGCGCTTTTCTTGCAGAGGCTTTGTCTTTATACGGGCAAAAAGCTTGGAAGTTGGAAGGGGAAGCTTGTTTACAAAAGCTGGATGAATTCTTTGCTGCGCGTGTGAAAAACTTTCTTCAAGGGCAAGGGGCTGACACTCTTCTTGTTGACGCCACCCTTGGCGCCGGAAGCAATGATATTTGGACAGCTGCAAAGCGTCTGCAAGCTCTTGAAAAATTTCATGCATCTGAGCATTATACTGCCTCGGTGCAAACCTTTAAACGTGTGGCTAATATCATTCGTAAGCAAGGGCAAGACCTTACCCTCTCTGGGGTTTACGATGTAAACTTAGCTCAAGAAGATGCAGAAAAAGCTCTTATGCAAAAACTCGATGCGCTTTTGCCTCGCTTTGATGCCCTTTGGCAAGAAGACTTCTTTGATGCCATTCCCGGTCTGCTCTTAGATGTGCGCCCCTTTGTGGATGCTTTCTTTGATTCAGTGATGGTTATGTGCGATGATGAGGCTGTGCGCCTTAATCGCCTGAATGTGCTCAAAGCTCTTACGCAGCGTATGGAAAAATTTGCAGATTTTGCTGCATTACAAGTGTAACATTTATAACCATTGGAGGAAATAATGGCTAATCATAAATCAGCCGTAAAACGTCACAAGCAAAGTCTTGTTCGCGCCGGTCGTAACCGTGCTGCTCGTACCCGTGTAAAAACTGTCATCAAAACAGTTCGCGCCGCCATCTTAAAAAAAGATAAGGTTGCCGCAGAGCAAGCTCTGGTATTGGCCACTTCTATCTTAGATAAGGCTTCTACTAAGGGTGCCATGCATTGGAAAACAGTGGCTCGTAAGATTTCTCGTCTTGCCAAAGCTGTAAACAGCATGGAAGTAGAATAGTTTTTACTTTCTATCAACATGTTGATTTTTATAATCCCTTGTTCTGCCTTTGGCAGAGCAGGGGATTTTTTGTGGAGAAGAAAACCTCCCGCTAGGCAGGAGGTCAGCCAAAACGGCTTAATATGTTTTAGAGAGGTAATTATGAATGTGAAAAGATTGTCTTCGTTCGAGGTCCAAAAGGCATGGATTGCCACGGAAAAGGGCTAGAAGTTTTGTCTTCGTATATAATATATCGCAGCCCTTTTCCTCGCAATGACCTTGAGCTACGAACGCAGTAGCGAAACAAGTGTACTTCGTTTGAAGTTCGCACTCCTTAGCCTTATCTGCACGCGATTCACGTCATTGCGAGCCCCTAGCCGTTGGAGAGCAAAGCGAACCTTACGGATAAGTAGCGTGGCAATCCATGCCTTTCAATTGTTGTATAAAAAAACATTGTAATATACCCTTTCACGGGTCACAAGTAATAGTTATGCAGATGTCAGGCCTTTAAAGCGCCCCCCACGCCCCGATCCCCCTCAAAACGCGAAAAAATAAGATATTTTGTTGTAATTGTTTTAGTTGGAAATTTAGTGAGCTACTAAAGGGATGCTAAGTTTTCCCGTTGTTATGTTTTCGAGTCTTGTAGAAATAGAGAGCAAAACAGTGCGGGGGCGGAAAACGTTTTTATAAAAAGTTTTCCGCCCCCGCAAAAGAGAGTATATGTATGCAATATTACATAATAGGTGATTTAGACGTGGAAACCGTATAGATTTCGTGTGGATCGAGAATAAGGATAACAGACCCGTCACCCATAATGGTGGCGCCGGAAATGCCCTTAAGGTCACCAAGGTAGGAGCCGAGAGGCTTAATTACCACTTCTTGGCGCTCTAATAATCTATCCACTACTATACCTAATCTGCGACCATTGTCATGGATAACAACTACAGATAGTACATCTGGCTCAACTTCCGGTTGTGGTAGGTTGAGTATTTCCGATAGTTCAATGATACCGAGAACTTCACCGCGCAGGGTGACAGCCTTGCGACCATTGATGTCGGTAAGCAGTTCCGCATCAATCTTTGTAGTTTCAGAAACGGCATCCAAGGGGATGGCGAACATTTCATCGGCCACGTTAACCATAAGAGCATCAATAATGGCAAGGGTTAAGGGCAGAAGCAGGGTAAAGCGTGTGCCTTTGCCTATTTCTGAGGAGATGTTTACGCTACCCTTAAGGTTCTTAATATTGGTGCGTACCACGTCCATGCCCACGCCACGACCAGAGATGTCTGTAATGGTTTCAGCGGAGGAGAATCCCGGTGCAAAGATAAGTTCCATGGCTTCGCGGTCGTCCAATTGCTTGGCATCTTCAGGGGTAATGATACCCTTACGTATGGCCACTTCACGCATTTTATCCGGATCAATGCCCTTACCATCGTCTTCAATTTCAATGGCAACGGAGTTACCCTTGTGGAAGGCGCGAAGAACTACGCGGCCTTTGATGGGCTTTCCGGCTGCAACGCGATCTTCTTGAGGCTCAATGCCGTGGTCCACAGAGTTACGAATAAGGTGAACCAGCGGATCTCCAATAACTTCCACAACGCTCTTATCCAGTTCTGTTTCTTCACCTTCGAGGATAAGATCCACTTCCTTACCGCTTTTGCGGGAAAGGTCACGCACAAGGCGTGGGAAGCGCGAAAATACAGAAGCCACAGGCACCATACGCACTTTCATGATGGTATCTTGCAAATCGTCAGAGATACGTGCCATGGCGTAGGTGGTTTCTGAAAGGCTTTGAGCTACGTGCTGAATATCTACTTCATTGTTAGCATCTTCAAGATGGCGCGCAATGAGGGTATAACGATTTCGGTTAATGATAAGTTCGCCAATGAGGTTCATGAGATGGTCAAGCTTTTCATGGTCCACGCGAATGGTGGAAGAAGCCGAAGACTTAGCTGGCTCAGCTGCAGCAGCAGGCTTTGCAGCAGGTTTGGCTGCTGGGGCCGCTGGTTTTGCCGTGGCTGCCTGTGTAGACGCCGTAGGGGCAGGTGTTGCAGGTGCAGGTGTGGCTGGCTTAGCCTCAGTTTTTGCAGGCTCAGCTTTGGTTTCTGGCTTTTCTTCAGCCTTGGCTTCTGTAGCTTCTTCTTTGCTGTCTGGCTTAGCCTTTTCAGTGGCTTGTGCCTGAGCTGATTCATCTTGTTGGGCTTCAGCTGGTGCCGCGTCGCCATTGGAAATATCAAGACTTGCGCCATCAAGCTCTTTGACGACCATTTCTTTAATAATGCCAACTTCTTGTCCTAGCATATCAAGGAGAAGTGCAAAGTCCATATCAGAATTACGCGCAGAATCTACAATACCGGCTGTACGTTCTGCATAGACACGAATGTCTGGTAATTCAACAAAATTACATGCATTTTTAATAGCTATAAGGCAACGATAAATGGCATCAATGGAAGGCTTATGGTTACTATCGCCTTGTAAGGTTTCCATGCAAGCACGAATGATTTCTAATTGTTGCGCTACTGTTAGGCGGAACATTTCTCTATCATCAGCGTCGGTAGCCATGGCAACAACAGCCGGAGCAGCCACAGTGGTAGTGCTTTGCTCTGGTTTTGTATCTGTACTGTCCACAGAGGCGTCAGTGTTCTCTTCATACATACCTGGAGGAAGCATGACAGGGCCACCGGCAAGAGCAACTTGCAATTGATGCAATACCTGACTGGTATCCGGAGGGGTAGCTGTGCCTTCGGAGCAGTCGATAACTTCAATGAGAATTTCCAAGATATCTACTACAAAAAGCAATAAATCTATGAGTTCATGGCTAGGCTTCACTTCGCCTTTGCGCATGTTATTAAGCACAGTTTCTGCTTCGTGGGTAAGGGCATTAATTTCATTGTAGCCAATGATGCCGCTATTACCTTTGAGATTGTGGAAGAAACGGAAAATATCGTTAATGAGTTCATCTTGTCCGTCTGCCTTATCTTCTAAAGAAAGCAAACCGGTATTAAGATTTTCCACAATTTCGCGTGACTCATCGACGAAATCTTTTAAATGTCCTTCACCAAAGGCTGTTAATTTATAGGCATCACGTGTGGCAAAGTCAGAAATCCACTCTTTAGGCGTTTTATTGCCTTTTTTGAGTTCTGCTGGGGCAGCGGTGGAGCAAGCTTGCTCTTCACTTTGCTCAGAGGCAGGTGCATCTTCAGCAGGAGAGTTTTCCTCTGAAGAGCCTTGCTCAGCTGTTTCTTCAGCGTTTTGAACTTCAGCTGGTGCTGGGGCTGCATTACCATTATTTTCCATCAAGGTGTCAATTTCTGAGACCAAGCCTTCGATGGGCACACCTTCATCGGTATTTTCGCTTTCTAGAAAATCTAGCATTTGGCGCAAAGCATCTGTAGAAGCGAGAATAATATCCATAATGCCAGATGTCATAGTCATTTTGGCATGACGCACTTCATCCAGAATATTTTCGCACCTGTGTGCTAATTGGTTGATGCGGTTAAGCCCAAGAAAACCGGATGCACCTTTGAGCGAGTGCATAGGACGGAAAATTTCATTGAGCAAATCAAGATTGTCGGGGCATTTTTCCAGCTCCAACAAGTTTGGCTCAATTGTCTCCAGATGTTCACGTGCTTCAACTATAAAGTCCGCAAAAATCTCAGCATCCATAAAATCTTGACTCATAACAAACCCTTAGGCAAAAATTATCGTAACGTAATTGCCAAATAACGCTTCATAAACACTTATCGGTTATCCTAGCAACATCTTTATGTTTCGTACCATTTTTTCTGGCTGTGCTGGTTTAACCATGTACAAATTGGCACCAAAGCTCATGCCTTGCTGAATATCCTTTTCTTGTCCTTCGGTAGAAAGAACAATAATGGGGGTGTCTTGGTAGGCATCTTGTTCACGAAGGGTTTTAATAAAGGTAAAACCATCCATGCGTGGCATATTAATATCAGAGATAATAAGATCCACTTGGGCGCCATTATACAATTTTTCTAATCCGTCAAGGCCGTCTTCAGCCGTGGTGACTTTAAAGCCTTCAGCCTTCATCACAAAAGCGAGAAGATTACGAATGGTTTTAGAATCGTCAACGACCATAATATGCTTACTCATAGTGTACCTCGAGACTGCAGAACATGATTTACAATTTTATCGGTGGAAATAATGCCAAATATCTTTTTATGATGCTCAATAATACCGCAAATACATTCAACGCTGGAGCCAAGTTCTGACTCTATATTCCATGAGATGTCTTTTTGGTCGATAACAAACATATTATCTACTTTATCTACAATCATGCCAAACTGAATTCCTTTCCTTTGACTGACAATAATAAACTTATGAGCATTGTTACTCCCTGCTTTTTGATCCGATAGCAGGTTTTGTAAATGTATGAGGGGGGTTACCCTTCCTCTTAAATTTATAACTCCGGCCACATAATGAGGCGTGAGTGGTAGTTGCATGGGCTGTGAATACTTAATGATTTCTTTTACAGCTTCTACAGGAAGCGTGTATGTTTGCCCAAGAACCTGAAAAAAAATAATGCGAAGCTGTGGTAAGTGACTTAACTCATCGGCAAAAGTAGGGCCACTACTTAATGCTTTGTCAAACTCTTCCATGTAGGCATCATCAAGGGTAAAACCTAGGGCTTTTGCACCTTCTGTACCTACATACTTAAACAAAAAGGCTTGTTCGGCTGAGGTTAAATCTGATCCTGCAATACTCTCCGGTAAGGCAAAGTCTTGATCTTGAAAATACTGTTCAGGTGTTCTTACCATAATTTTATAACTTCTTCACTTAATTCATCATAAGCTTGTGCTCCACGACAATCGGGAGCTATGGCGTATACAGAGGTTCCGAGAGCACTTGCTTCGCGAAAGCGCGTGTCCACCCCTATAACCGTTTCAAACATTGCATTGCCCATTTTATGGCGCATAAGTTCAAGTACTCTTGTACATGCTCTAGCCCTTTTATCATACATGGTAGGCAAAGCTTTGTACCGTATGGGGCTTGGCAATACCTTATTAAGGGTACGCAAGGTGTCAAAAAGTAATTTTAACCCATGTAATGCCAAAAAGTCTGTTTGAATGGGAATAATAAGTAAATTTGATGCCACCAAGGCATTTACTAATAATATTCCCACATGCGGCGGACAGTCGAGTAGTATATAATCATACTCTGAGCGGATGGTGTCTAAAGCTTTTGAAAGCACCATACCCTTACCGCGTCTTTTTTGTAAATCTAGCTCAAGCTCTGATAAACGAATACTGCCCGCTGCAAAAAAGAGTTTGCCCCCAGCCACGGGTTTAGCAAGTTTTGTCCAAATATGCGGCCAATCGTACTCTTCTGCCAAAATAAGGTCATGTAGGGTAACTTCTTGTTCTTCTGGGTACAGCTTGACATGCAATGATGCGCAAGCATGTGGGTCTAAGTCCAAGATAAGTATTTTTTTCCCTTTCCTCGCAAGGGACATGCCAAGCGTTAGCGTAGTTGTTGTTTTCCCAACGCCACCTTTTTGGTTGGCAATGGCTATGACCTTAGCGCTCATTGTTGCCTAGCTTTGTTTACGATACACTATAATGCCTGTGTAATGTTCTGGCGCAAAAGCACGGCTAATATTATGTAACGATTCTGAGTGCCCAATGTGTAAAGAGCCGCCAGGTAGTAAGTTGTCATAAAAGGCGTTAATAACGCGCTTTTTCATATCATTGTCAAAATAAATAATAACGTTGCGGCAAAAGAGAGCATGAGATTTATCTACGCGGCTCATTTGCATTTTGTCATTAAGGTTGATTTGACAAAAATGTACTAAGCGTTTCACATTGGCATTTATGGCAAAAGAACCATCTTTGGGAGTGAAATACTTTGTAACAATATCCTTGGGAGTGGTACGCAAGGCGTATTCACTGTAAATGCCCTGACGCCCGGCTTGTAGCACAGCCTCAGATAAATCACTGGCAGTGATTTTAATATCCCATTGCGCAATTTCCGTCTTTAAAATTTCATGTAAAATAATGGCAATGGTATAGGGTTCTTCACCTGTGGAGCAACCCGCTGACCAAATGCGCAGGCGTTTTTTTCCCGCTTTACGGCATTCCTCAATGGTTTTTTTCATGACGGTATCTTGAAAAACTTTGAGTTGTGGCGGATTTCTGTAAAAGCTTGTTTCGTTAGTGGTTACTACTTCAAACAAGCGATTCAGTTCTGTTTTTTTGCTAATATCGAAACGCAAAAAGTTGTAGTATTCAGAATAAGATTTAAGCTTTAGTTCTTTAATACGATTACTTAAGCGGTTTTCCACAAGGTACTTGCGGTTTTCAGCGATAAATATTCCACATTGCTGATAAATGAAGTCGCGGAGTTGGACAAATTCTTCATCAGAAATTTTAAGCTCTTGCTTAAAAGGAGAATTGGGGCGTTTGAATAATGAAGACATATGCCTAGCCTGCCTTTACTTTTGCGATAGCTTCTGTAGCTGCCTGTTGAATTTCTACAATATCACTTTGTACCAATTCAAGGAGAGCTTTAAATGCATCTTCCCCGCCAAATTCGGCCAATACTTCAATAATTTTCAGTGTGACCATTGGTGTGGCATGTGTAAGTTTTTCTAAAAGAATTGGAATAAAATCGTTGCTATGTAAGGCCATGAGAGCTTCAATGGCACGTATACATACCCAGTCATTTTCATCTTCTAATGCACGGATAAGGTAGGGTTGGGCCAAAATATTTTGAGAGGCGCCTAAAATATCAATAATTGAGGTTCGCACTTCAGAGGCAGGGTCTTGTAACTTTGAGCATAAAATTTCAAGATGTTCTTGCAAAATTGAGCTTTGCTGTCCAAAGGCTTCCACTGCCAGTTGGCGTACCAAGAAGTTTTCATCTTCTAAGGCACGTAAAATTTCAGGATAGTTCTCTTTTACGCCATAAGCGCCAAGAGCATATACCGCCATCATGCGTTGTTCTTCTTCGCCTTGGGCTAGCCATTGCACGAAACGGTCGCGCAAGGTTTCGGTATGTAGTTCTATACATGCTTCAAGGGCGGCTTCTTTTATGTCTGTATAGGAATGGTTTAAAAATTCAAAAATTACATCTTGGGCAGGTGTATAGCGCAATGTTTTGCCAAGGCAATTGATGGCACTTTTAATGACATTTTCATCATGGCAACGGTTGAGTATTTCCATCACAAAGGGAGCATCATCTTGCTCTGCATGGATGGAAATATACTTAGCTGCAAGACGCTGGGTGTCTCTTTCCATATTAAAGAAGATATCTTTGATTTTACCAAGACACTTATTGCATTCCATATGTTGCATGGCAAGAGTGGCTAGACGCAAGGTCACTACATCGTCAAGGCAGATGTAAGATGCAAAGGTTTCATTATAGCCAATGGCAGCCAGAGTAGACACTGAAGCTTGAAAAATGTCTCCTTCAGGCTTACGTATGTTAGCTTTGAGCAAATCCATAACTGCAGAAGACGATGAAGCATCTCCCATGACAGATAATCCTGATAAAGCAATGAGTTGAACGTCGTCATCTTCGTCGCTAAGGGCTTCTTCCAGATATTTCTTGAGTTTTGCTTGCTCACTTTCGGCAATGAGGCATAAAGAATCTGGTCCTAAAATTTGCACAATGGTTTTAACGGTTTTATGGCGCAAAATTTCAGGTGCTGTTTCTACAAATTTTAAAAGCAGGGGAACAGCTTTGATGTTTTTTAACTCGCCAAGAGCGTCAATAATAATGGATGCCACAAGAGGGGAGCTGCTATGTAATGATTGCACAAAAGTATTAATGGTGCTGTCAGCGCCAATTTTTGTGAGGGCTTCCACCACAGAAAATTGTACCCATTCCTCGTCTTTCATGGCCTGGTGCAATGGCTCTACAGCTTCTGCAAAAGCAAGGGTACCAAGGCTCATGGCGGCTTGATAACGCACATTTACCTCTGGATCTTTCAGTAAAGCTTCACAAAGAGGAGCCACAGCCACGCGACTTTTGGTATGTCCCATAATATCAGACATAAAGATGCGGATATCCGGATCTTGGTGACGTAATAATGGGCAAAGCGAAGGCACATCGTCACAGCCAATTTCGCGTAAAATATCCATGGCAATATTGCGTAAGGAAGAATCTTCGCTGTGCAAATAAGGCAACATTCTTTCCACTACCTTGGGGCCGCGGATTTTACGTAAAGCATATTCGGCTGCTTCTTGCACCCCTACATTGCGACTTTGGATATGATCGCTGAGCATGGGAACAGCATCGACAATGTTCTTGTCCCCAGCTTCGAAAGCAGCACTGCGAACTTCATCGCTGTCGCGGCTTCGTAAGGATTCCATAATGGGTAAAGCATCAGCTTTTTGTATTGCGCTCATAGACAATTCCTTTTTGGACATTAACCTTTGACGGCTGTAATCAAAGCCTCAGCCACGGCATCAAGTTCTAAAATCTGATCTGCTAGTTGGGCGTCAACAATGGCTTTTGGCATTCCATAAACTACACACGATGCTTCGTTTTGGGCCATGGCATAGCCGCCTTTTTCTTTAAGTGCACGTATTCCTTCAAGGCCATCGCTGCCCATACCTGTGAGGATAAGGCCGAGTGAGCGTCTGGGCATGCACTTAGCTACGGAGCTAATGAGTTCATTGGCTGAAGGCTTATACAATGCTTCTGCCGGAGATTCCGAAACTTCTAATTCTGGTAATGGGCCTTTCATGCGTAAACGTAAATGCTTACCACCAGGAGCTATATAGGCATGCCCTGGTTTTGGGCGCTCTCCATGGACAGCTTCTGTTACTGTAATGGCACAAGTGCTGTCGAGTCTTTTGGCAAAGGGCCCTGTAAAGGCTGCTGGCATATGTTGTGCAATGAGAATGCTTGCCGGAAAATTAGCCGGTAGAGCGGCAAGTATTTTTTGCACTGCTGGGGGGCCTCCGGTGGAAACACCAATGGCTACTATATCTCGCGTTCCGCGGCAGGGTGTAAAAGGCGCTGCTTTGGAACTTGTAGTAACCGTGCTTTGAGGACGGCGTAAATCTTTATTTTTCTGCATGTTAAAGCGCAACTGCATAAGCGGTTTTTTACGCGCCAACATTTTTATTTTCTGTAAAAGTTCTTTGCCAAAAAGGTCTTGAGAACTTTGTGATTTAGGCAAAAAGTCTAAAGCTCCGGCATCTAAAGCTTTGAGTGTTGTCTCAGCTCCTGATTCCGTTAAGGAGCTGATCATGATGGTGGGAATAGGCTTTATTTTCATCATTTCTTGCAAAGCCGTAAGCCCATCCATTTTGGGCATTTCCACATCCATGGTTACAACATCAGGATCAAGTTCTTGTATTTTTTCTAGAGCTTCTTTGCCATTATGGGCCATGCCCACAACTTCAACGTTCGCATCGCCAGAAAAAATATGTTTTAAGGCTTTACACATGAAAACCGAATCATCAACGATGAGAACCTTTATCACACAGAGCTCCTAAGTAGCGAGTTTACAAGCCTAAGCTGGATACATTCATATATTCACATATGGTATGAGGGAAGATTACCTTAGTGCAGGATTTTTGACAAGGTGAAATCATTGTGTGTCCTACTTTTCCTAATATAAGTCTTTTTTTTGTAGAGGAAAGGGCAAAGACAAGTATTTTTTTTAGATTTTTTTTTTAAGCATTGGAAGTTAGTTTTTAATGTAAAATTAATGCTGTGATAATGAGATTTATATAAAAATTGTAAAACAAAGTGTTTTACTGAGAAATAGAATTGCGACTTTTAAACTTGTTTTTTGTTCAGATAAAAAAAGGGAAAGCTGGTACGCTTTCCCTTTATGTTATACTAGTATGTATGCTTAGTCTTTTTTAGTTTGTATGCTGGTTAAACGCTCGTTTACTGCTTGTGAACCTTCAGGGGTGTTTAGCACTTCTGCCAGTTTTTCTACCACTGTGGCGTCATAAGCATTATTATTTTCGCGTAAAATGTTTAATGCCTTATCAATGGGCAGCCCATCGCGGAAAGCACGAGGGCTTACCATGGCGCAGAATGTATTGATGATGCCAAGCACACGGCCATGAGTAGTAATCTCATTACCTTGAAGCTTTTTGGGAGAACCAGAGCCATCTAATTTTTCATTCATTTGTAAAATGGCGGCAGGCACAGGAATACCAAAGTCAATGGTGCTTAAGATATTGTGAGCATATTCTGGAATTCTGCCAAGCTCAGCTTGTTCTTCTGGAGAAAGTTTGCCCGTTTTGGATAAGAGCTCACGAGGCACAAATATTCTCCCAATTTGCGAAAGCACAGCGGCTGTGGCCAGTGTATCTTTATCTTTACCTTCAA
>CAYJPR010000018.1:0-21542 GCA_964372075.1 uncultured Desulfovibrionaceae bacterium
TCAATGCCAATGGCATGACGGTATTCTTAGTGGAACAAAATGCTAACCAAGCCCTACGCATTGCCCACCGCGGTTATGTGATGGAAAATGGACGCATAGTGAAGGAAGACACGGCGGCTAACTTGCTTACCAGCCCAGAAGTGCGTGAAGCGTATTTGGGTGGCATGTAGTTTTATTTTTTGATTTATTTATGAAAAAAGCCCTTTCTTAAAGTTACGTAGCTTTAAGAAAGGGCTTTTTTTTACTGGAATCTATCACCGTATCAGCGAAAGAAGTTTCAGCTTTATATATTTTTTCGTTACAGCACCCCACATCCCATGTCATTGCGAGCGAAGCGCGGCAATCCATTGTCAAAGCGAGGGTGGTGCGTTAATCCATATACAATGATATATTACTGAATTACGTCATTTCATCTTTGAGCATGGATGCTTTGCTGTCTGTATCCCTAAGGCGCTAAAGCGCCAACGGCTATACCACTGCGTGGCACCCTTCGGGCAACTGCTTCGTCGAAGACTCCTCGCAATGACATTGGCTGAAATAGGGGGCGAGCCTCCCCTCTAGAATTCTAGCTTCACCTGCACATCTGCGCCGTGGCTGTTTTGCTTAACGCCATACTGTCCATTATACGTAAGACCCATGCTGAAGTTGCCATGGCGGTATTCCACACCAAGGTCCGCAAGCCAGGTGCTCACATCCTCATGGGCGGTGGTGGTAAAGGAGGCACCACCAAAGGCCGTCATATTGCTTTCCAAGTCATTACCGCTAAGGTTTTGGCGCAAACCAAGGCCAGCCAAGAGGGCAAGGCTTCTTTCGCCCGTATCACTTGAAAGTTGCCATTCACTGCGCCAATCTAAGTTAATAGTACCGTACAGGGCATTAAAATGGGTGGCGTCGTATTCCATATCATACATGGAATAGACGCTACCCCACGCTACGTCATAGGCGTGGGTATGTGTGCTCAAATAGCTTATGCCCACTTCTGGGGTAAGGGTATGGCTTGCCTGTGCATCACCTGCTACCTGCCACACATAGCCTGTGTTCAGGGCAAGGTAGAGAGCCTCGCCATTATATGTGCTGTCAGCGCTAAGCTGTGTAAGGCCGTGGATGGCATAGTCGCTATGACCTTGGCTTAGCGAGCCTGTCATTTGTGCGCTCACATACCATTGTGGCATAATGGCATAAGCCGCATGCAGGCCCAGAGCAAAGGAAGTACTGTTGCTATTCATATCAAGAACATCCGCCGAATAATTAGCGGTGTTAAAATCAAAATGCGCCCCCAAGGAAAGCTTTTCATTAACCTTATAGCTTGCTCCGGCGGTGACACCCACGCTGCTGCCATCAAATTTATAGGCGCCATTGCTCACAGTGTTTCCATAGGGGCTTACAAACACAGTCCATGCATTGCTCACAGGGCCTGAACCGGCAGAAAGCCCGGCAGCCATCCCGCCAGACATGCCGCTAACCATGCTACCACTAGGAGGCGTCTGCATAAGCTCATAACCGGCTTGTGCAATATACTTTGACACTTGCCCCATTTGACTGTGCACCATACCCAGCTGTGCAGCAGCCGTGGCTGAACCGGGAGTGGTATCCGCAGACACATTGTTGTCAAGGCGCAGGGTGGCGTTAAAGGGGTCATGGCCATTGGTGAGAGAGGCCTTTAAAAAGGGCACTTCTGCCACAGCGGCGGCAATGCTACCTGTGACGTTGGCAGCTGAAGTGCTTACGACCTGGCTGCTACCATTAAGAACAGTAATCATATCCTTAACAGCATAGCTCTTACCAAGGGCAAAACCTTGGGCGGCGGTGGCAGGGCGTAGAATAAAGGTGGCGTTAGTAAAATTGATAGCATTACTATCTAATATACCAAATACGCTATCAGCAATGCCCCCCCCCACAGGGGCAGACCACGTGCGCAAAGGCGTTGCCCATGTACCCACGGAATAAGTGTGATTTCCATAGACTTCAAAAGCTTGACGACTAGAGGTCGTACCCAAAGCCTCGGCCCTGATAATGCCTGTATTGCTTGCGCTATTGTTGCTGCCACTCATATACATACCATAAGTAATGGCAGCACTTCCATTACTTATGGCAGTGGCTATGATAGTACCGCCATTACTCAGAGTGCTGTTACCGCCTTCAGCCCGCATGCCGTAGGCATAGGCTAGGCTGTGAATATTTGTGGCAGTGGCAGTGATGATACCACCATTGCTAAAGGTGTTGTTACCGTTATTAGCATTCATGCCATTGGCATGGGCTACGCTGTTACTACTGATAGTTGTGACAGTGGCAGTGGCAGTGATGGTACCGCCATTGCTCAGGGTGCTGTTACCACCATTAGCATTCATACCATGAACCGCGGTTTGGCTGCCAAAGTTAGTGCCAGTACTTGTGGCTGTGGCAGTGATGGTACCGCCATTGCTCAGGGTGCTGTTACCGCCTTCAGCATTCATGCCGTAGATAGTAACACTAGAGCTGCCACTGTCAAAAGAGATATCTATACTACCGGTATTGATAAAGTTTTGTGTGCCTAGGTTTCCGTAGGTGCCGTACATGCCGTATCTGTTGTCACCGTCGACAATACCATGCTGGATAGTGCCTTTATTGCTAAGGGTGGTGTCGGTGGCCGTGGTTTGCATACCTTGTGAGATGTTACCTAAGGGATTTTCGGCGGCTTGGGCGGGGCTGTGCAAAAGAAAGCACAGGCAAGCTGTCACCACAGATGTGGCAAGGGCTTTGGTTGTGGTTTTGGCCGTAGTTTTAGTGGGTTTAATGTTTCTACTCATAGATTTTCCTTTATGTAGAGCGAGTTAAGATAGAAAACGCGTATTATGTCTATACTTTTTCCCTGTGAAAGGCAAGAAAAAGGGGAAGACACAAAGCGTTCACCCTCTTCACTGCATACATTACTTCGCCCAAAAAATATTGCCAAAAAGAAGTCACCAGAAAAGCATTTGCACTCCCAGCACTAACAGTTTATCATGTACAAGCATTCCATATACATTCTGCCTCATACAAGGGGACTACCATGAACACAAGCTGGGCCACTGTACTTGAACCCTATGCCATTGACGATGACACGCGCGCCGAAGCCTACGAACAGGCCAGCAGTCAAGAGCGCCAAATGCTCAAAACTGCCATAGCTTATCACGCCCTTGCCGGCGAAAATCCCAGCGTACACAGCTGCGTATTAGAACACAAAAATCAAGGCTTTTGGCAAAGAAAACACAGCGCCCCCGCCCCCACCCTCTTCTTGCTGTGCGGCGCAGAATTTGAATCCCCCGCGCGCTTGGTGGCCGCCGCCATGCCCGCCCTTTTGGCCGGTGTTACCCAAACACTCTTTCTTCAAGTGGGCCAACCCAAACCAGCCCTGCTTATGGCGCTGGAACTTCTTGGCATAGAAGAAGCCTATGCCCTGCCCAGCATCGACCCAGCCATGCAACTTTTACGGCATCTCGGTGGTGGCGACTTTTGCCCGCATAATCAGCGTATGGTGCTCTTACACCCTGCCCAAAGCCTTGAAAGCTTGCGCCCCATGATTGAAGATATACATATGCCCTATTATGAAGAGGCGCGCCCCCCTCGCATCTTCATGGCCCCCACTTTAGGGGAAGATATGGTAAAGCATATTCACTTTGCCCAGCCCGATGCCATCATAGCCCCCAATCCCTTTGACTTTGCCCATGCCTATTATGGCATAGATAGACCTTCGCAAAATGTGCTGGCCCAAGCCGTTTGCCAAGGCACAGCCCTTTATGACCAACACCTTACCCCCGGCATGGAAGGTTGCTGGCATATGCAAGGCCTGCATAAAGATTTTTTCCTCAATCACTGCATTATGGCAGGCACAACCTTTGACCGCGAGGATGAAGATGAGCGCTAATATGAGCATGGAAAAATTACGTAATATAGGCATCATAGCGCATATTGATGCGGGCAAAACCACCCTCACCGAACGCATATTGTATTATACAGAAAAAATTCACCGCATGGGCGAAGTGCATGAAGGCACCGCCACCATGGACTATTTGCCCGAAGAACAAGAACGCGGCATCACCATTGCCTCGGCCTGTACCTCGTGTGAGTGGCAAGGCCATACTATTAATATTATTGATACCCCCGGGCACGTGGATTTTACCATTGAAGTACAGCGTTCCTTACGCGTGCTAGACGGCGCCGTGGGGGTATTTTGCGCCGTGGGCGGCGTAGAACCGCAATCGGAAACGGTGTGGCAACAATCTGAAAATTTTTCTGTTCCCAAAATTGCCTTCATTAATAAGGTAGACCGCCTAGGTGCAGATTTTGAACAAGTGCTGTCAGCCATGCAAGAACAGCTGCACACAAAGCCCCTCTTACTTACCTTGCCCCTAGGCCAAGGGGATGACTTTGAAGCCCTCTTAGATATAGTAAACCTTGAACGCCTCGATTATGACGAAGAAGATCAAGGCGCCACCATACATCGCCAGCCCCTTAGCGCCGCTGAACAGGCCCTTGTGGCCCCTTGGCGTGAAAAGCTTTTAGAAAGCCTTGGCGAAGTGGATGATATCTTCCTAGAAGGCTATCTGGCAGAAAAAGATTTTAGTCCCGAAGAAATTTATGCCGCCGCCCGTAGGGCTACCCTTGCCCGCGCGCTTACGCCCACCTTTTGCGGCTCTGCCCTGCGTAATGCCGGCATTCAATCGGTGCTGGATGGCATCAATGCCCTGCTTCCTGCTCCCACACATGTGCCCACCCCTGTGGCATTGGATGCTCAAGGGCAAGAGCATAGCATTGACCCCGACCCCACAGCGCCCCTCTCTGCCCTTGTCTTTAAAATCCTCATGGATGATGGCAGAAAAATGGCCTTCATGCGCATCTATGCCGGCACCTTACAACAAGGCGAGCAATATTATGCCCTGCTAGACGCAGATAAAAATCAAGCCGATAGGGTACAGCGTATTTATCGCCTGCATGCGGACTATCGTGAACAAATGGACAGCGCCAGTGCCGGAGATATTGTGGCAGTTATAGGCCTGCGCCATGCCAGCACAGGCATAACTTACGCCGCCAAAGAAGCGCCCTATCAGCTAGAAAGCATACAAAGCTATGAGCCTGTTATCACCCTTGCCATTGAACCACGTAATGCCGATGAAGGCAGCACGCTGGATGAAGCTCTGGAACGCTACACGCTAGAAGACCCCACCCTCAAAGCTCATGTGGATGAAGGCTCAGGACACCGTATGCTGTCCGGTATGGGAGAGCTGCATTTAGATGTTATTTTGGAGCGCATGAAGCGCGAATATAACATTGCCCCGCGCGTGGGCCATCCGCAAGTGGTATGCCGTGAAAGCATTGCCACCACAGCCGAGGCAGAAGCAGAGTTTGACCGCGAGCTTGGTAAAGAGCACCATTATGGCAAAGTACATGTACGCCTAGAGCCACTACCGCGCGGCACGGGCAATAGTGTGCGTTTTGATGATAGCTTCCCTCAAGATATTTTAGAGCCGCAAAAGACAAGCGAAGCCAGCAAGCTTTTAGCCCCCTTAAATCTCTCCTTGCCATGGCTACAAGCGGCCAAGCAAGGGGTGGAAGATGCCCTACAAAGTGGCCCCCTGCAAGGATATCCCTTGCAAGATGTGGGCATAGTGATTACACAGATGGGGCGCAAAGATGGTGTATCTTCTGTGCCGGGTTATCACATGGCCGCCGGTATGGCCTTAAGAGAGGCCGTAGCCAAGGCTAGCCCTCTTTTGCTGGAACCCATTATGCAAGTGGAAATAAATGTGCCGGAAGCCCATTTAGGGCCTGCCATGAGCCTCTTTAATACCTGCGGCGGACGCGTGGAAAATCTCACCCATCGCGGCCCCATGGATAGTAGCGGGCAAAAGATTATTCAAGGGCTGGCCCCTTTATCTAAGCTCTTTGGTTTTTCCACTTCCCTGCGCTCTGCCACACAAGGCCGAGCCGGGCTTATTCTTCAATTTGCAACCTTCGATACTCTCTAATGCAACAACCTAAAGCAAAAAAAAGTCTCGGGCAGCACTTTCTGCGCGATAGAAATATTTCTGAAAAAATCGTCAACCTTTTGAATATTCAAGAAGGCGACGATGTTATCGAAATTGGCCCCGGCCCCGGTGCCCTTACCACCATTTTAGAAGAAAGGCCGCTGGGCAGTCTCACCTTGGTGGAAAAGGACGATCACTGGGCCGCAGAAAGACAGCGTCTTGGTGGGCCCCACACCAAAGCCCTGCTCATGGACGCCCTAGAAATGCCTTGGCATACCATTACGCCGGAAAATCCGCGTAAAATCATCAGCAACTTGCCCTACAACGTGGCCTCTCCGCTCATGTGGGATATATTCTCTCAAAGTACCGGCCTTATCCGCGCCGTATTTATGATGCAAAAGGAAGTGGGCCTGCGTCTCATAGCCAAGCCCAATAGCAAGGAATATGGCGCCCTCACCGTATGGACGCAAAGCTTTGTACGCCCCCAATGGGGCTTTATCGTCGGGCCAAAATCCTTTGCGCCGCCGCCTAAGGTAGATTCCGCTGTCTTGGCCTTCACGCCACTGCCGGCAGAAGCTCGCCCTGAGCACCCTGAGCTCTTGGCAAGACTTGTGAAAATGTGCTTTCAAAATAGGCGCAAGCAATTAAAATCCATCTTACGCCAAAACAATGCCCTGCACATTCTGCCCTGTTTGGAGCATTTAGGCATAGATGATCAAAGGCGCCCAGAAACCCTTTCGCCACAAGATTTTGCTGCTATTTTACAGGAAAATTTGCAAAGAGGCTTGACTTTATAAAGAACACATGTTTCCTTAAACGCCTTATTATATCAAATTTGCCTTGTTTTACGGAGAAAAACATGACTAAAGCCCAGCTCATTGAAAAAATTGCCACCAATGCCAAGCTTTCTAAAGCCGATGCGGAACGCGCCCTAAGCACTGTGCTCGACGCCATTTCTGAAGGCCTTAAGCAAGATGAAAAGCTCACCCTTGTGGGTTTTGGTTCCTTTGTGGTGGAACATCGCAAAGAACGCCAAGGGCGTAACCCACGCACCGGCGAAAGCATGACCATTGCCGCTTCCAAAGCTGTAAAGTTTAAGCCCAGTAAGCAGCTTAAAGAAAATCTTAATTAATTTTATGTAGATTTTTATTATTTTTCTTTTTTGGGGAGGGAACTTTTTATAAAAAGTTCCCTCCCCCCAAACCGCTTTGCTCTCTATTCTCGTAAAGCTCGAAGACTCGCTAACGAGAACGCTACGCGCCCTTCGGGTAGGCCCACCCTCAAAAACTTTTCATGGCTATCTCACTCTATTACTCTTCTAATATTTATTAGCAATGAAGATATAAAATATATACTCTTTATATCTTTCTGCTTCACTACCCCCCACATACTTTATAAAAGAACTTTAATACATAAAACGTTTTAGCAAGGCTAAAACGTCAGACTGCTGACAAAGTGGTATTCTACTTGCTCAAAGCATTTTTTGCGATGATTTTTCAATTATAACATCCTACATCCAACGTCATTGCGAGGAGTCTTCGACGAAGCAGCTGCCCGAAGGGTGCCACACAGTGGTATAGCCGTTGGCGCTTTAGCGCCTTACGGATACAGACAGCAAAGCATCCATGCTCAAGGAGAGAATCTGTCGATATTCAAAGAATATATAACGCATACCCCTTCTCTGAACGAAAATTACTTACCGCAAGAATCACCCTTTGAGAATGGATCGCCACGCTTCGCTCGCGATGACTTTGAATGAAGTTTTCTTTCAAAACCATAGAGTGCCTTTCTTTCTGTTGCCAAAAGATAGTAAGTAAAGGGAGAAGTAAAGCGGCCATTAAAAGTTTTTGAAGGTGGGGTTTGGGGAGGAAACTTTTTCCAAAAAGTTTCCTCCCCAAGAAAAAAACATAACAAAGCAAAATCTAGCCCATAAAAAAAGGCCGCTTACGCGGCCTTAATTTTCGGAAACTGAGAGGCTTAGTTCCGAGATATAAGGTGACTATTGTCTTTTATGAAAAGCCAACAACAAGCCTTTCATAGGCCTTATAACGCTCTTCCTTCACTGTAGTATGCGCTTCTACAATGAAGCGCATACTTTCCCGTGTGGGTTTTCTAACACAGGAGTTAATTTACAATGTATATTAATCTGCTTGCCTACGAATAAAAGCAGGCATATCAAAATCTGTTTCGTCAAAAACGAATTCTTCAGCACCGGGTACATAACCACGGCTTTGCTGTTGTGTGCCCATGGCTTGGCTTTTGCGCACAAAAGGAGGCACTTCGCTCTTGCCATCATACCAATTTTCTACAGAAACGCGGCGTCTGCCTTGCATTTCATCTTCTTTGGGCATAACGGGCTGTTGCATGGGCTGACGGTTAAGACCTTGCGCAGGTACTGCAGCGGCCGGTCCTGGCTGAGCAAAGGAAGTTACATTAGAAACTTTTTCCTCTTCTTCTACCACATGCGTAACGGACTCAATGCCTGTGGCTACAACGGTAATGCGAAGTTCATCGCCCACGCTTTCGTCAAAGACCACACCGAAAATGATATTGGCATCTGGATGCGCAGCATCGCCGATGATTTCACCAATTTCGCTAATTTCTTCACCGGAAATATCCATAGAAGCGGTAATGTTATAGAGCACTGCCTTGGCACCTTCTAAAGAAACATCTTCCAAGAGGGGGCTCATGATGGCGCTTTGAGCAGCTTCACGAGCGCGGTTTTCACCGGTGGCAACGCCTGTACCCATAAGGGCTAAACCAGACTCTTGCATAACGGCTGTTACGTCAGCAAAGTCAAGGTTAATCATACCTTCTTCCATAATTACGTCAGAAATACCCTTTACGGCGTAATAGAGAACGTCGTTGGCTTTCTTAAGCATTTCTGTAAAAGGAGCTTTTTTAGGAGCAAATACCAGCAAGCGGTCATTGGGGATGGTGATAAGACAATCCACATGTTGACGTAATTCTTGCAGGCCGGCATCTGCAGCTGCGCGGCGCTTGGCACCTTCAAAACTGAAAGGCTTGGTAACAACGCCCACGGTAAGGGCGCCCATTTCGCGCGCGGCTTGAGCTATAACGGGAGCAGCACCTGTGCCTGTTCCGCCGCCCATGCCAGCTGTTACAAATACCATGTCTGCGCCTTCCAAGGCTTCTTTAATGGCAGTAACGCTTTCAATGGCAGCTTCCTTACCCTTAGAAGGATTGGCACCTGCGCCAAGACCACGGGTTAAGGTTTCACCAAGTTGCACCTTGTGGGGTGCTGCGCTTTTATTTAATGCTTGCACATCTGTATTGGCGCACACAAAAGTCACGCCGCGCAAGCCAGAAGTAATCATGTTTTGTACAGCGTTACCGCCGCCGCCACCTACACCAATAACCTTTATCTTGGCATTGCCTGCCATTGATGAGTCAAAGTCAAAAAGATCCATACGCCTCTCCTTCCTAACAAGTTCCAAATTATGAAATATCTTTAAACCACTTTTTCATGCCAGCAAAAATGCCTTCGAACATGGTTGTTTCATGGTGGTTAGTAAATATTTTTTGTCCGTGATTTTCTTTTTCTGCCCCGTAGCGCAAAAGTCCCACTGCTGTAGCAAATTTAGGACTGTTGACCACTTCTTTCAGACCACCCACATGACGGGGATAGCCAATACGCGTAGGCATACCGAAAATCTGTTCGCCCAGTTCCTGACAGCCTTCAATGAGGGCTGTGCCGCCGGTAAGCACTACACCGGCGCCAATCATATCTTTATAACCTGAGCGAATCAGAGTTTGATCCACAAGGTATAAAATTTCTTCCATACGTGGCTCGCAGATTTCTGACAAAACTTGACGAGATAATCTGCGCGCTTGCCTACCACCTACACTGGGCACTTCTATAACTTCATTATGACGCACCATGTCTGTTAAAGCGCAACCGTACTTAACTTTAATCTTTTCTGCTGCTGCCATGGGGGTACGCAAACCAAAGGCAATATCATTGGTAAGATTTTGCCCGCCAAGGGCCAGTACCGCCGTATGTTTAATGGCATCATTGGCAAAAATGGCTATATCTGTGGTGCCTCCGCCAAGGTCCACCAAGGCCACGCCAATCTCACGTTCTTCTTCTGTAAGCACTGCTTGAGCAGATGCTAAAGATTCTAAGGCTATATCAGCCACCTCTAAATTAGAGCGATGGCAAGAACGTACAATGTTTTGCGCCGATGATACAGCGCCGGTGACAATATGCACCTTTACTTCTAGACGCACTCCAGCCATACCTAGAGGGTCTGCAATGCCGCGTTGGTCATCAATAATATATTCTTGCGGCAATATGTGAATAACTTCGCGGTCTGCAGGAATGGCCACAGCTCTGGCAGCATCCAGTGCGCGTTCAATGTCGCGCGGTGTCACTTCGCCGCCCTTTACAGCAATAACTCCGTGACTGTTGATGCTATTAATATGGCTTCCGGCAATGCCTACGTAAACAGCATGAATTTCACAACCTGCCATGAGCTCAGCTTCATCCAAAGCTTTGCGAACCGATTGCACCGTTTGCTCAATATTAACCACAACGCCTTTACGCAAACCGGTAGAGGGGCATGTACCAATGCCAACTATTTCTATGATGCCATCATCACCAAGCTCTCCCACCACGGCACATATTTTTGTCGTGCCTATGTCAAGACCCACTATTAGCTCAGATTTACTCATATTTCCCCTCCAAAATTGCCTAAAACACACTTAAACATTATTACTTACCCAGACATTACCATCGGTGGCGCGCACTTCGCTTACCTTAGAAAGCTCATTGCGTCTTGCTAAATCACCGAGGGCCAGAGATAAGCGTTGTAAATTTTTTTCCCAGCTATCTAAGGCCACGGAAAGCAAAATATCTCTATCATCCAAATAAAGCTCTATGCCTCGCCCTACGCTGAGTCGTAAAGCAGATATGGCCCCAAACTCTACAGGCAAATATCCGCTTTTTAAATCTTCTAAATACTCTTCAAGCTTAGCCAAATCATCTTCGGCGCCAGCTTCCACCTCTAAGGTGGGCAATGCCATGAAATGCTCTGTGGCTACTGGTGCTATAACAGTGCCTTTGGCGTCGGCATAATACAGTACATTGGCCTTACGCACCCAAAATACGGGCAATCGCTCTTGTACTGTGATAACAAAAGTATCTGGTAACACTCTTTTTACCGATACCGTTTCTACCCAAGGCGTTGCGAGCAAGGTTTGTTCCATTTGGGCAATGCTCACATCCAGCGAGTTATCACCCATTTCTACCCCTGCTATATCGCGTATCATATCGGCAGAAAGGCGTTTATTCCCTGCCACTTCAATACTTTTCGTGGCAAAATATGATGAGCTGGTTGCCACATCATATATATAGAGCGTTCCAAAGCATATTCCGGTCAAAAGCACTGCCCCTGCGCTCACGCAAGCGCACACAAGGCCAAGCTTTCGAAATTTTGGAAATTCCATGGCTAAGCCCTTGGGTATTGCCGATGAAATTTTTTGCGAGAGAGGTTTAGGCGGCGTTGGAGCTTTTTTATAGCTATTTCGAGCCGGCTTTCGTCCTAAAGTACTACTGGAACGTGTGGCATCCCCTCGTGTATTTTTTACGGACATAGTATTTTAACCTCAGTCTCAAGCTCTATGGCAAAGCGCTCTCTTACGGCTTGCTTTGCTTGTTCTATGAGCTCAAATGCAGCCGTGGCACTACCTTGTCCTTCATTAATCAGGAAGTTAGCATGCAGGGAAGAAAAGGCCATACCACCCAGATTTTTCCCTTTAAATCCACACTGTTCGAGCAACATCCCAGCCGGCGCATCTGGGGCTGGGTTTTTAAAAACACAGCCGGCGCTCCATGCTTTGATGGGTTGTCTAGACTTTTTCTTGAGAAAGTCAAGACTCATTCTCTTTTTAATGCCATCCATGTTCGATGGCGTCAAGATAAAAGTTGCTTCTATAATGAAAAACCAAGAATTAATTTCTTGCAACGATGCTATGGAAAATTTTCTGTAGCCATAGCTAAAATCATCCGGGCCAAGCTCCACAATTCCAGTGTGCGGCGAGTACACTTTAATGGAGGCAATAGCAGAGCACGTTTCATGACCAAACGAACCTGCATTCATGGCAATAGCACCGCCCACAGTACCGGGAATACCACAAAGACCTTCTATTCCCGAAAGTCCTAATTTTGCACACGCTCCTAATAAACGCGGCAAACGCACTCCAGAACCTACTGAGAGTAATACTTTTCCTTCTCTCTCTTGTATAATACGTGGCTCCCCTTTAAAAAGAGGACGTAACAAAGTGAGCCCCACATCTTCATCAGAAACCAAAAGATTACTTCCGGCACCTAAAACAAATATATCACCACCAAGTTCAGCTAGCTTTTTTGTCAGTGCATCTTCATCTAGCTTTTCAGTCAAACGCAATTCCGCAATGGCTTTTCCACCAAGACGCAATGTTGTTCTTTCAGAAAATTTAGGTTCATAAATAATTTGCACTGTGTATCCTTTACAAAAAAGACTAATAACTTTTCATTAATTGTATATTTATTCACATGTAAAATATATTTTTTACACGCTTTTTATAAATTTGGCCATTTTTACACATTTCTAGCAAAGCAGTGCAAAAGCAAACATAAGAAAATTGTTTAACTTATGCGGGCTTCACGACTATTCTACAGGGTGTTCAAAAATCGTCTGACAAAGTAGATTACACTTTTTCAACGCCCTGTTAGTTGGCTAAATAGCGTGGGCCGACTCGAGTGATCGTGCCAGCTCCCAAGGTAATAAACACATCACCGGGCTTTAAATAGGCCTCGGCCTCTGCAAGGAGCACATCAAAATCTTCGCAAAAAGTTACATCCACATTGGTAACCTGACGCACACCTTGAGCAAGGCTTTGCCCACTCACACCGGGGATGGGTTTTTCCGAAGCGGCATATACTTCGCTTAAAAAGAGCTTATCCACCTCTTCGAAGGATTTACAAAATTCGCCAAAAAACGCTTGGGTGCGTGTAAAGCGATGCGGTTGAAAAGCCACCACCACGCGGCTTTGCGGATAAGCTTGGCGCGCAGTAGCCAAAGTAGCTGCAATTTCAATGGGATGATGACCATAATCATCAATAACCGTCACACCATTTTTCTTGCCCTTATACTCAAAGCGGCGCCCTACTCCATCAAAATTCTTTAGTCCCTTTTGACAATCTTCGGCAGTGAGACCCACCTCAAGAGCTACGCCAATGGCTGCCAAGGCATTAAGCACATTATGACGCCCAGGCTGAGAAAGTTCCATAATTCCTAGGCTTTTATCACGAAGAAACACTTCGAATTTGCTGGTGAGGCCCTTTTCCAGCCATACAGCGCGCAAAAGATTATCTTCGCTAAAGCCGTAAGTGAGCACAGGGCGCTTTACCCTTGGTAAAAGACGACGCACCCCTTCGTCATCGCCACAGACAATGTTACGACCATAAAAAGGCACTTTGTTCATGAAGTTTACAAAGGCAGAATCCACAGCTTCCAAATCCCCATAAAAATCCACATGGTCCAAATCCACATTGGTCACCACATTGATGATGGGCAAAAGACATAAAAAGGAACCGTCAGATTCATCGGCTTCAGCAATAAGATATTCCCCTTGACCTAAACGGGCATTGGCACCATAAGCATTTAAAAGTCCGCCTATGATAACCGTAGGATCTTGGCCGGCGGCGTCGAAAATGGTGGCCGTAAGCGAGGTGGTTGTGGTCTTGCCATGGGTGCCGGCAATGGCAATACCTTGGCGCAAGCGCATAAGCTCTGCCAACATTTCAGCACGCGGAATAATAGGAATATTTTTTTGTTTGGCAGCCACAATTTCAGGATTTTCATCACTAATGGCTGTGGAGCGCACCAGCACTTGCACATCGCCAAGGTTTTCACTTTTGTGACCTTCAAAAATCTCTGCACCCAAGGAGCGCAAACGCTGGACCGTTACGGAATTACTTTGGTCGGAGCCGTACACATTGTACCCAAGATTAAGCAATACCTCTGCAATGCCACTCATACCTGATCCGCCAATGCCAACCATATGAATGCCGCGAATTTTCTGCATATGCTCACCCATGAGACCTTCCTCCTTAGCCCAAAACAAGTTGATGTAAGTGTTTTACTATATCCTGCGCAGCTTGCGGGCGACCTTGAGTTTTAGCCGCCTCAGACATGTGGTGTAGCTGATGAGGATTATGTAATAAATCTATAACAGTAGACATAATATCTTGCGCGTGCATATCTTTTTCTGCAAAGCATTTTGCCGCGCCAATATCTGCTAAAAGCCGTGCATTGTAACTTTGATGGTCATGTGTAGCATAAGGATAAGGAACAAAAACCGCCCCGCGTCCCGCCGCCGCAAGCTCTGCTACCGTAGAAGCACCGGCCCTACATAAAAGCAAATCCGCCTCGGCATAGGCCTCAGCCATGTTATGCACAAAAGCGCTGAGCCCCTGAACATCGGCCCCTTGCTCTACATAGGCCGCATGCACTCTTTCATATTCTTTACTACCCGTTTGATGGCGCACATAAATTCCTTGTGCCTGCAAAGCTTTTATATGTGCAATAATTACATCATTTAAGGCCTTTGCGCCTAAGGAGCCACCTAACACAAAAAGCTTCTTGCCGGAAAAATCATGCTCTATATTTGCTACAGCGGCCACCTCAGCCCTTACAGGATTACCCGTAAGTACCGTTTTTTCCTTGCTAAAACCTTGTGAAGCATCTTTATTTCCATCCAAAAGGCTGAGCGGCATGGATAAAAAAACTTTATCCACAAGCTTGCCTAAAATTTTATTGCTCACGCCCACCACGGCATTTTGTTCATGCAATGCTGTGGGAATATGGCAAAGCTTTGCCGCCAACAGTGGTGCAAAAGCCGCATAACCACCAAAACCCAAGGCCACATCGGGCATAAAATCTTTCATTATGGCGCGCGCCGCAAAAACAGCGCGCACCATGCTAGCGCCGGCGTGTACAGCCCTAAAGCCGCGACCAATAAAACCGCGTACAGCCAAACCTTTAAAGGCAATGCCGGCTTGAGTGACTAAATCTTTTTCCGGTCCATATTCAGACCCTATAAACAGTATTTCCACGTGGGGAAAAGTTTTTTGTAACTCTTGCGCCACGGCAAGAGCAGGAAATATATGCCCACCGGTTCCCCCAGTGGTGAGGACAACTCTTCGCATAGTCCTCTACTCCGCCACATTTCCAGCTTTTTTCTGGCGTATTTTTTCCATTATGGGAGCTAAGTGCGGCATGACCACCTTGCTCCACTGCTCTTTAATTCCGGGAAATTTTGGTAAATTAATAACTATATCGCTCTTTTTTGCCGCAGACTTTGGCAATACTGGTGCTTTTTCTGCCGTGCGAGAAAAATTCATAAGTAAACCTAGGCATAACAACGTAGCCACAAGACTAGAGCCACCATAGGAGAGTAAAGGCATGGGCACACCCTTGGGAGGGGCGGCGCCCATAATTACCGCCAAGTTCAACACAGCGCCCAGCGCCACAATGAGCGATAGCCCAAAGGCTGTGAAGCGGTCGCGCATGTCTTTTTGCCCCAAAACAATGAGCAAGCAACGCCAGAAAAATAAAGCAAAAAGCGCCATGACTAAGGTAATGCCCACAAGGCCCATTTCTTCGCCTAATACCGCCATGATGAAGTCGTTATGCGCTTCTGGTAAATAAAACATCTTCTGCTTACTGGCCCCTACGCCCACACCCCAGAAACCACCGGAACCCAAAGCGTAGAGAGATTGTACCAATTGATAGCCTGTATCTTGCGCATCTTTGAAGGGATCCATAAAAGCTGTGAGTCTACGCATACGATATGGTGCAGATACAGCTAAATAAACCGCGCCGGCCATGGTCACAGAAACAGAAATAAACAAATAAATAAAACGTGTACCACCGGCTATGCACATGAAAAAGAGCAAGGCCGCCAAAACCACAGCGCTACCAAAATCCGGCTGTAAAAGCAGCAAAAAGCACAGTGTGCCGGTCACTACAAAGGGCGGCACCACGCCTCGGGTAAAGGTTTTAATATGATTTTGCTTACTACTCATGAAATAAGCCAAATAAAACACCAAAGCTATTTTAACAAATTCCATAGGTTGCAAAGAAAATCCACCAAATTGCAACCAGCGTGAGGCCCCGTTAATGGTGGGGGCCAAGGGCGTTAGCGTTAAAGTCAAAAGTACAAAAGCTAAGAATAAACCTGGGTATTGTAAATTATACAAAGACTTACGCGGCATAAGAGCCGCTATCCAAAAGCCCACACCGCCCACACAAGCAAACATCAATTGACGCTTAAAAAAGTAATATTTATCGCCATTAATTCTTTCTGCCACAACGCCGCTGGCGCTGAGTACCATGATAAGACCAATGCCAAGGAGCACCATAAAAATGGCAAAAAACCACCAATCAAAAGCCCCAAAGGATAAAGCAGTGCTTTTTTTAGCGGTGCTTTTATCCAAAATGCTAGGCTTAGGTGGCGCTGCGGCTTTGATACTTTTATTCTTACCGCTATGAGAGGGCTTGCCCTGTAGCTGTTCCAAAATGCGCATTAGTGTAAGGCTCCCACGAGCTTTTTAAAGTCATCGCCGCGTTGCATATAGTTGGCGTATAAATCATAAGAAGCTGTTGCCGGGGCCAAGAGCACCACATCACCTGCATCAGCTTGACTTTGCGCATGATTCACCGCCTCAGCAAGGCTGGCAAACCACACCATGGGCAGATAGCCTTCCCAAGCTTCTCTAAAATACTTTTCACTGGCGCCAAAGCCCACCACCGCTTTCACTTTCCCTTGCATAAGCGGGAGTAAAGAGGCTAAGTCGCCGCCCTTAAACTTACCGCCGCACAATAAAATCACCGGCGCGTCAAAGGCTTCTATGGCCACACGCATGGCATCTACCGTGGTGCACTTGGAGTCATTGACATACAAGACATCTTGCACCAGCCCTGCTTTTTCCAGTCTATGAGGCAAAGGGTCAAAATTTTCCACAGCCTTACGTGCCTGCTCCAGCGTTACGCCAAAGGGTTGCACTGCTTGCCACGCCGCTTCAATATTCACGGCATTATGCTGTCCAAGCAATTTGCGCTGAGGGAAGTTCTGAACATCTTTTTCAAAAAATACTTTTTGTGCAAGAACCTTATACGGCGCTATGGTTTCTTGCAAAGAAGTGTGGAAAATGGCCACATCTTCCGCTTTTTGGCAGGCAAAGAGTTGCATTTTAGCATCTACATATTCCTGCATATCTGCGTGATAATCTAAATGATTTTCTGTAATATTTAACAGCATGGCCACATGCGGCGCAAAAGAGGTACAGCCTTGTAATTGAAAACTGGAAACTTCCAACACCACCACATGAGCATGTAAGCCTGTTTTAATAACGTCCAAAATATATTCGCTCAGCGGCGTACCAATATTGCCGCCCAAGAAAATCATTTTTCCTGCCGCTTCCAGCATTTCTGCAGCCACGGAAATGGTGGTGGTTTTACCACTGGTACCGGTAATGGCCAGCACGGGTTCTGTGGTAAGGTGGCGCCATGCCAGCTCCATTTCAGAAATCACTTCCGGCACTACGCCCTTGGCATTGGCCCTAAGCAGGGACACTATACCGGCAATGGGGATACCGGGACTGGGGATAATATAATCTGCCTCAGCAAAATGTTCAGGACCATGTTCACCGCAAAGTATGGTCACGCCCTGCTTTTCCACTTCTGCACGAAAATCTTCATGCACTTGCTGTGCATTTTTCTCCAGCAAAGTGGTGTGTACACCGCGCGCTACCAAAAGACGTACCGCCGCCATGCCAGAACGACCGGCGCCTATGACTACGGCCTTTTGCCCTGCTTGTACGGCTTGTGGGAAAAACATATCCTGTTGCATACCTATAACCCCATTAACGTAGCTTAAGTACCGAAAGAGCCACAAAGCCCAAGAGTACAGAAGTAATCCAAAAGCGTATGATGATTTTTGATTCGGGCACGCCTTTTAATTCAAAATGATGGTGCAATGGCGCCATGCGGAAAATTCTTTTCCCGCCGCTCCATTTGAAATAACTTACCTGTAAAATTACCGATAAGGTTTCCACCACAAAAAGACCGCCCACCAAGGCTAAGAGCAGTTCTTGCTTGCACAGCATGGCTAAAAAGCCCAAGGCGCCGCCCAAAGCTAAGGAACCCACATCACCCATAAAAATTTGTGCAGGATAGGCATTGTACCACAAAAATCCTAAACCGGCCCCCACAAGAGCTGCGCAAAAGACCGTAACTTCGCCTATGCCTGCCATGTAAGGAATGAGCAAGTATTCAGAAAATTTCACATTGCCTGTTACATAAATAAAGACAGACAATACCGCCGCCGCCACAATGGTGGGTCCTATGGCAAGGCCATCCAAACCATCGGTAAGGTTTACCCCATTGGACGCGCCCACCATAATGATGACGCCAAAGGGAATATACCACCAGCCAAGGTCCGGGGTCACATGCTTAAAGAAAGGTACAGACAAAGTGGTGGTAAAGTCGTGTTGACTTACCAAAATGCCCACGGCTATGGCAGAAACAAACACTTGCCCCGTTATTTTTGCCAAGGGGCTTATGCCCTTATTGTGCTTACCGCGGATTTTAACAAGGTCATCCACAAAGCCCACAAAACCAAAGCCCACAAAGACAAAGAGCACCAGCCACAAGTAAATATTTTGTAAATCTCCCCACAGTAAGCACGAAACCACCAAGGAGAAAATAATCAATATGCCACCCATGGTGGGTGTGCCGGCCTTGGAAATATGACCTGTCATATCTTCGTGAATGGGTTGGCCAAATTTTAAACGACGCAGCCAACGAATGAACATGGGCCCCACCACAATGGAGATAAGCAGAGCCGTAACCATGGCCCAAGCAGATCTGAAGGTGATGTAGCGAAAGACGTTCAGCGCCGCAAACTCGGTGGCCCACGGGGCTAAAAAATTATAAAACATGTTCACTCCCACAAACTCTACCAGAGGTAGATTGCGCGTTTTGTTGCGCATGTATATGAATAATAGTCACTAACTCTTCCAATTTATTGGAGCGTGAGCCCTTGCACAGCACCATGCCGGCTTGCAATTGCAACTTGCCCCAATGGTGGGTAAAATTAGCCACATTCTTAACTTGTACAAAAGAGCCTGCATAACCTTCTTGGCTTAAGCCTTCTTGCACTTTGGCTCCAAAATCTCCGGCCCAAAAAATATGTTGTATGCCACTTTGGGCCAGCACCTGACCTAAAGCCACATGCTCCGTCTCGGCCTCAGCGCCCAGTTCTCCCATAGCACCAAGCACGGCATAGCAAGGAAGCCCTTCCGCTTTAGCCATATCCACAGCGGCCAATAACATGCGCTTCATGGATAAAGGGTTGGCATTATAGCTATCGTCAATAATGTGCCATGCGCCGATTTTTTGCATATCAAAGCGCTGCTGTGGTAAAGAGGCTTGTTGCAAGCCTTGCTGTATGTGTAAGCTGTCTAAGCCCAGAGCCTCAGCCACAGCCACAATGGCCGCCACATTTTCTGCCCCATAAGCTCCTATGAAAGGCGCTAGCACTTCAAAGCGCTGCCCGGCGCCACTGCCGTCAAAGCTTTTACGTACGGCATATTTGCCCTTGCCTTGCGAGCGAGCCAAATACACGGCGCTATAGGCCGCCTGAGGGGCATTTTCTGCAGAAAAATACTGTACGGAACCATACACAGCCTGCGCGGCTTCACGTAGGTCGGCATAATCAGCACTTGCAAAGGCCTTACCGCCCTGCTCAGGCAATGCCACATGGGCTAAAAGGCGGCTTTTATAATAGGCTACGCCCTTATCCCCAAGACCTTGGGTATGGGCCGCGCCCACATTTACAATCAAAGCCACATCAGGCTGTAAAATGGCGCCTAAAATATCCATATCGTGAGCTTCACTAATGCCCACTTCCATGACCCACACATCTTCATCACCGCTGGCGGCCAACACAGAAAGGGGCATGCCCACTTGGTTATTGAAGTTCAATTTATTGCGAGCCACTTTTTTGCCGCTTGTAGCTAAGACATGGGCCAAAACTTCTTTCACCGTAGTCTTACCGGCACTGCCCGTCACAGCCACCACACGGCCCCCTCTGGCGCCAAATTCTTTACGCCAAGCATGCGCCAAAGCGCCAAGGCCAGCCACAGTGTCTTGCACTAAAAATTGCGGCACAGAAACTTCCGGCACATAATGCGATACCAAAAGAGCCACAGCGCCAGCTTCCACAGCTTTGGCGGCAAAGTCATGACCATCTACGCGCGCGCCTTTAATGCACACAAAAAGAGCCCCTGCGCTCACCTCGGCGGTGTCGCGGCACACAGATTCCACTTGCACCTCTTCTTGACCTTGCAAATTTTTACAAGGCTCAAGTAATACGGGGGCCAGCATCTGGGCTATATGTTGTACATTTACACGCACTGTGTGAGCTCCTGAACGGTTTTTTGGTCGCTATACGGGTATTTTACATCCCCAATAATTTGATAATCTTCATGGCCCTTACCGGCGATGAGCACAGCGGCATGTTCTCCGGCCTTACGAGCTTCTTCTGCCAAAGCTAAGGCTTGCTCTGTGGCTAAACGGCGATCCACCTGCACATGAATCTCGATAGCTCCACTTTCTTTAAGACCGGGTAGCACATCTTGCAAAATGGCTTCTGGCTCTTCTCGGCGCGGATTATCCGAGGTAAGTACGGCCACTTGAGCATGTTTCGCCACGGCGGCGCCCATGAGAGGACGCTTGGTTTTATCTCTATTGCCACCGCAACCAAATACAGTGATAATTTTTGTGAAACCAGCACCTTGCAAAGCTTGCAGCACATTCACTAAAGCATCGGGCGTATGGGCATAATCCACAAATACATCGAGATTCTTGGCATTATCCACTCTTTCTAAGCGCCCACACACACCGTAAAAATTACTCAACACTTGCAAATCTTCCGTACGTAAGCCCATGGCAAGGGCTAGGCTTTGCACAGCCAAAAGATTAGAAGCATTAAATGCCCCCACCAGCGGCGAGTGTAAGTCCCAGCTTTCTACCGGCTCAGACACGCCATTGCCCTTGCTGAAGCGTTGCATCTGTAAATGCAAGCCCTTGGTGGACATGGAGCAAATACGCCCTTGTATGTGCTGTGCGGCGCGGCTGGCCTCTGCGCCTTCTTGTAAGGCAAAGGAATACGCGCTTTGTTGTGCGTCTACAGATGCCAAATTTTCTGTAAGCTTGCGCCCATAAGCATCGTCAATATTAATGGCAAAGGCTTTGTCTGCGCTGGGATACTTCGTAAAAAGCAAGGCCTTGGCTTCAAAATAATTTTGCATATCCTTGTGATAATCAAGGTGATCTTGCGTTAAATTACTAAAGCTTGCACCGGCAAAATGCACGCCGCCCACACGCTCTTGCTCTAAGGCATGAGAAGACACTTCCATGATAAGCACTCGCACACCGTCGGCATACATGCGGGCCAACATGGCGTGCACGGTAAGGCTGTCCGGTG
>CAYJPR010000019.1:0-18233 GCA_964372075.1 uncultured Desulfovibrionaceae bacterium
CGTTAATTAAGATGATTTTTTAATTTTTATATTCTTGGGGGGGGGAAGGAAGATTCAGGCCCCCCCAACCTTCAAAATGCGATTCTTTCCATATAGTCTATAAAGAAATTACTACCTTTCCCCCTTGTGCCGCAGGCATTATAAGGGGAGTGGCACGTAACGAAGCAAAGCGTAGTGAAGTGACGGGGGGATAACTCGAGGCTTGGCGCTTTTGTCTCCTTTTACAGAGTTCAAAGCGTGAACTGCCATAATCTTTCTACAACAAAAGCGCCAATGGTTGTTTTTTGTAGGATTCGACCCAAAGGGCGCGAAGCGTAGCCGTTGGCGAGGTACGAGCCTTACGGATATCGTACGCCTAGGCGTCTACGTGCAGAAGACAAGTTACATTATTTTTCCTGCGTAAGCGTACTTTAGTACGTGCGTATAAGGAAAAAAATCTCTGACGCCGTGCGCACGTAAAAGATAAATTTTGCATATAGGGTGCAAAACTCACCCTAAACAAAACCTAACTATAACCTAAAAACTACAAAGAAATAAAATAATACAGCACCGTCACCGCCAACATGGAGGCCGCACGTAGACTCTGATTACTCACCACCAATTGCAAAGCAAATCGCGGCGCAAAAAAACCGGCATAAGAAGGCAATTGATGACGTATGGCCCGCATGGGCGTAGACAAAATATTCCCCACAAGCAAAGCCAGCACCACCTCTCTTTCACTTAAATCTCCGCCATACAGGGCCACACCCGCCGCAGAAAGAGCCGCTCCCAGCTCCGCCGCCAAATGCAAAGCAATAATGCCCATGGCTTCAGGACGCAAAAAAGATAACCACGCCATATGCTCAGCCAGCCACAACTCTGCCACATCAAAAAAGCCATACTTCTGTAAAACATACATAAGCATATAAATGGGCACGGTGAAGTATAAGAGCTTGGGTATGCGACGCTTAAAGCGCTTCACAGCCTTGGCATAGGCCGCTTGCCACGTAACGGGGCTGGTATCCAAATGGCAAATAACGCAACCTTCCGGCACAGGGGGCAAAAGAATACGCGCCGCCACAATACTTATAAGAGTGCGCACCAAAGCCGCCAATAAAGTAAGCCCCACATAAATACAGGTAGGAAAGCCGAGCACAGGCCATACCAAGAAAAAAATGCTAGGGGTATGCGTTAAATACGAGGGAAGGGAATTGAAGAGATTAGATAAAATGACTTCGCGTTTGCTGATGACGCCTTCTTCATATTTTTCCGCCAACAAGGCATTGGCTGAAGCAGGAGACACAAAAGCCGTGGAAAAAGCCGCTCCCGAAACTTCGCCCAAATGAGCCGCCGAAGAAAGAGGCGATGCCGCGCGCGCAAGGTATTGCGTCCAGCGTAATGCTTCCAATACATTGGCCACTAAAAGGCCCACGCTCATGCCTAATAGTAGGCGTAACATGGGCCAAAAAAGCCCTTGCCATAAAGGCTCTATATATTCTGCTAACATGGCGTAGCCTATTGATTTAAGGCGCGGCCTTCATCCACAGGTAAATTACTTTGCGAGGCCGCATCCCTTGCCAGCACGTCACAGCGTTCATTTTCTGCATGACCGGCATGACCGCGCACCCAATGAAAAGTCACTTGATGCTTTACCAATAAAGGCCAGAGAGCTTCCCATAAATCTTTATTTTTCACGGGCTTTTTATCAGCCTTTACCCAGTGATTTTTCCGCCATGAGGCCAGCCATTTCTTCTGAATGGCATTGCACACATATTGTGAATCGGAATACACATCCACAAGGCAAGGCTCCGTAAGCTGGCGCAAGCCCTCCAGCACAGCCATAATTTCCATGCGATTATTGGTAGTTTTGGCAAAACCGCCGCTGAATTCCTTTTCTTGACCGGAAACCACAAGGCGTAAAATAGATCCCCAGCCGCCGGGGCCGGGATTGCCAAGGCAAGAGCCATCGGTATATAAATGCACATGTTTCATACTATAATGCGTCCCAAATCTTATTTAGCGTAGCGTCAAGGCATTGCGTTGTGGCCGTGGCCGCCGCTGAAATTTTTTCTTCGTTGGAGAGTTCGCCCACATTTTTTTGAATGCCTTCTGCGTCTTTAGTAGCTGTTAGCTCTTGAGCTTGTACATATTCTGTAATGGCAGAGGAATTTTTAAGGCACAGTGAAAGCTCTTCTTCTGCCTCAAGGCGTAGCCCTTCTCCCAAGGCCTTACGCACCAGACCAGGCATGGCTATGACAGCCTCAGTATGCGCTAAGCCCACCCCCATATATAAGGTACTGGCAGGATATGGCGGCAATTCTAAAGGGCCGGCGCTCACTTGTACCAAGATGTGTACATTCCATTCTTTTTGAAACTTTGTGCGCCAAGCTTGCAAGAATTTTAATTCACTTTTACCTAATAAATTATCTTCATTGAGAACGCGATGAGAACCATCGGGGGGCTGAATTTTTGCCATACGCTGTTCAAAGTTCCACCAATAGGCCGAAACCGTCAAAGCAAAAATACAGCACAGTAAAAACATACGTAGGCCCGGTCTATCGCAAGAAGGAGAAATGAGCGGGCCACTGGATTTAAGCGTTTTTCGTGTCGGAAGCATAATCACCTCAACTAAGCCTCAAAGACTTAAGCTACGGAAGTACTTTCCCCTGCGGAAACTTCTAAAATATCTCGCGCCAAGGCCACATCTTTAGCAATGCGCTCTTTAAGTTCGCCAATATGCGCAAATTGTTGTTCATCACGTATATATTGCACAAAGACAAGGCGAATATCTTTATCGTACAATTGCGGCGACCCTTCTAAAATAAAACTTTCCACAGAAAGCGCATCATTGCCAAAGGTAGGCACATAGCCCACATTGGTCACGGCAGGTAAGGGTTTTTGTCCATCCCCAGTATGCACCCATGTGGCGTATACTCCCACGCGCGGCACCAGCGTAGCGCCCAGTTCTAGGTTAGCCGTGGGAAAACCTAAGCCTTCACCGCGCCCATAGCCATGAATAACAGCGCCGCACAGATGATAATGACGCCCCAAAAGAGCACGAACTTCCCACACTTCTCCTGTGCGCACAAGATTTCGCACCCGCGTAGAGCTCACCACAGCATCTTTTACTATGACAGAATCTAAGCGCTCCACACCAAAGGCGTATTGCTCGCCAAGATTTTGCAAGACATCAAAATTCCCGGCGCGGCCTTTGCCCAAAGAAAAATCATAGCCCACCACCAATTGACGACATTCCATGGGGCCAAGCACATGCTGTACAAATTCTTCTGGAGTTAAAGCGGCAAGGTCGCGCGTAAAGCTAAGCTCAAGCACAAGCTCAATGCCATATTTTTCAAAAAGCTCATGCCTTTCACATTGCGTACTTAAAAGAGCGGGCGCCCGCGATGAAGCCAGCACCGCCAAAGGATGCGGCCAAAAAGTGAGAACCACGGGCAAAAGATGCAGTTCTTCTGCTCTTTGTACCGTGCGCTGTAAAAGGGCCTGATGCCCCACGTGCACGCCGTCAAAATTACCAATGGTTATGCAGGTGCCTTGATACTTGGGAGCACCGGCAAGCAAACAGCGCTCTGCCAACTCTTGGGCAACGCGCGCAAAATCTTGAGCCGAAGAAATTTTATACATAAAAAACTACACAAGACGCTGAAAAATAAAAGTATAATGATTACGCAATGTCAAAGATAAACGCAAAGTTACGGCTTTTCTATTCTCTTCACTCACCTTGGTGAAGGAAAGTAAATGCTCGCTAATATGGTTAAAATCTTTGGCATCTGAGCGCAAAATCATTTCTCGGTAAGCCATGATTTTTTCATACACAACTTTTTGCGTTGTGCCAGAAAGGTTTTGCACATGGCGCTGTACAAAATAATTAAAAAAAGAACGCGCCGTCTGTGGAAAAGATTGCTCTAAAGCCAGTGCCCACAGGCCAATATATACCATTTGCAGCTCTTGTTCTAAGCTACGGCGCAATGTTCTATTAAAAAAACCAATGTTAAAAATACGCAAGTCATGAGAAAAATCCGCATCGCGCAGCAAAGCATCAAAATTTGCCGCTACTTCTTCGCAGACAGAATCTTCCACTGCCATGCCTGGCTGTGAAAAATCACCTTGTTTTGAGGATGTATTCTCTTCCTGTTCAGCCTTAAGAAGCTGTTCAGTGCTTGCTGTAGTCATAACATTACTCTCCGCGAGAACCGGATTTAGCTTTTCCTAAGCCAAAGACATTGCCCTTGCCTGTAGCTTTACGCCCTGCACCAGCTTTACCTGCGGGCTTGCCGCCGGTTCTGCTACTTGGCTTACCACTGGGCTTACCACCGGCTCTACCACTAGGTTTACCGCTGGCTTTACCGCCGTTTTTACTGTAACCGCCATCGGATTTAGAATCTTGTGATCTTTTGTCTTCAAAACGGCCTTCTGACTTTCCTTCAGATCTGCTACGACCTTGAGAGTGTTTTTCGTCATCGCGAGGAGCTCTATCACGGCGGCCTTCATCACGAGATTCGTGACGACCTTCGTCACGTCTTTCATGGCGGCCTTCACCACGAGAATCACCACGGGACTCATTGCGAGAATCTCCGGAACGCGGCTTGCCCGTGCGAGACTTACGCGATTTTTGTCCTGCCTTGGGGCTTTGCTCCAAAACCTTTGCCGCCGCACCGGGAACAGATACAGGCATACCGAGGCTTTCTTGATAGCAAGCATCCAAAAGCATGGCTAAGAGAATATCTTGTCCTTCTTCTGCGGCAAGCACTTGGTGCATGGGCGGTACAATGGCACCTTCTTCACCATATTTAGAAAATATATTAGCAATATAGCGGAAGCGCTTTACTCTTTCACGCTCAAGGCCGGTAAGGTTACGATAGCGAGCTTCTAAAAGAGCCGCTAAACGTTGTCCAACCACCATGGCTACGTCATCGTCATTGGGCAATTCTTTAGGCACAAGGCTAATGCTGTATTGATTGGCAATACGCTCAAGCTCTAGCTTTTGCATAACGTCCACCAAGGATATTACCGTACCTGCAGCGCCGGCGCGACCTGTGCGACCTGCTCTATGAATATATACTTCATGATCTGCAGGGGGCTCGTATAAAAAGACGTGAGAAAGAGCCGGAATATCAATGCCGCGAGCCGCCACGTCGGTAGCTACCAAGAAGCGTAATTTACCATCGCGAATTCTGCTCAGTACTTTTTCGCGTTTCACTTGCGATAAGTCTGCCGAAAGCTCATCGGCGCTATACCCAAAACCACGGAGAACTTCGGCTACATAGTGCACATTGGCCTTGGTATTACAAAAAATTATGCCAGAAGCTGGGTTTTCCATCTCAATGAGGCGCACCAAAGCTCTGTCTTTGTCCATGGTACGGCACAAGCAGAATTGATGCTGCATTTGCGGCACATGCACTTGTTTTTTAGACAAGGAAAGCATGGAAGGCTCAAACATAAAATCGCCGGCCAATTGCATAACATTGGGAGGATAAGTCGCAGAGAATAAGCATGTATTTACACGACGCTTAGGCAAGTATTTTTGCACTTCCTTCATGTCTGGGTAAAAACCAATGGAAAGCATACGGTCGGCTTCATCAAAAATAAGCGTGCGCAAGGCATCTAATTTTAAGGTACGGCGCAATAAATGGTCTAAAACACGGCCGGGTGTACCCACCACCACTTGTGCCCCGTCGCGCAGAGCTTGGTTTTGCTTGCCATAGCCTACACCGCCATATACGGCGGCAACGTCCAGCCCTGTACCAGCAAAAAGAGTTTGCGCTTCGCGCTCCACTTGTATGGCCAGCTCGCGCGTGGGCACCAGCACAAGGGCTTGCACTACGCGGCGCTCTGGTGTGAGTTGTTTTAACAAGGGTAAAGTATAGGCCCCTGTTTTTCCGCTACCTGTACACGATTGAACCATAAGGTCACGCCGAGCAAGAAGGTAGGGTAAAGACAAACTTTGCACGGGCATAAGCTGGGCCCAATGAGCCTGAGCGCATGCCTGCTGTAAAACTTCAGGCACATCTGCCAAAGTCATGGGAGCCAAAGCTTCACTAGGCTCGCGCACTACAGAAATGTCTGCGTTTTCGAGTTCATCATTAAAAGAGGCACAGCCTTCTTGATTGTAATCTTGTGTCATGGGGTATCCTTATGTAAACTGCAATATATGTACTGCAATCCGTAAGGATAACACCAAAAGCAAGGGGGCGCAACCTTAGCAAAGCCCCTCTACCCGCTAGGTACTATAAATCTCTAAGTGCATGCTCACACTTCCTAAAAAGACTTTCGCCTTGCATAGCTTTACGGACCATGCTATTTTTTCTCATGGCTACCATTCTTTCAATAAATTGCGACTTAGACCAAGAATTACGCAATCTTGGACATACGGTCTATTCTGTTTCTCTCCCCACTAATGGTATATTTTCCGCCCAAGAGCATATGGTCCAGTGCCCAAGCCCTCCGGATATTTTTCTCCATAAAGAACTCCTTGGGCGGCATATTTTCTTTTCTGACGCACACACCCTTCCCTGCACCACGGTCCATTGGGGCATAGATAGCCACTTACGTTATTGGTGGCAAATGCATTATGCGGCACTTTTTGATGTATTTTTCACGCCGCACAAGGCATTTTTAGAGCATTTACCCAACGAATGGCAACATGCGCACAAATATAGGTTAACTCAGCCTGCGCCTAACCACGCCTTTATGCCCCACGCATCGCGCAGTCAAAATCTTAATTTTGTAGGCAGACTCACCAGCGCACGCCCACAGCGTGACCAGCTTTGTAAACTTTTACGAGAGCGATACAAGGTTTCTCATAAAGATGGTATGAGCTACAAAGACATGCTCAATCTCTATAGTGATACGCGTATTATACCCAATGAATCCATTGCTCACGAAGTTAATTTTCGCCTTTTCGAAGGCAGCGCTTGTGGTTGCGCCCTCATTACACCAGAGGTGGGAGAAGACCAAGATAGCCAGCTTGAACCAGGGCATGAAATACTCATATACAAAAACATGGACGAACTCAGCGAACATATAGATTATTGCCTAGCGCATCCGTCTTTTACGGAAAAAATGGGCCGAAGAGCGTGGCTACGCATACAAAAAGAGCATTTGCACGTACATAAAGCACACTATTTCATGCATGTCATGGAAGAATTTATGGCAAACAAATGCCACCTTGAAGTGAAACCCGAATACCTGCCTAAGCGTAGACAAACACCCCACAACGACGCGCTTTTCCATTTCATGGTTGGGATATTATCTGTACACGGCTCTGTCACCATGAATAATCGCTATGAGTTTACACACAAAGTTCAAAGCATCCCTTCATTAGCGCTGCTTTTACGTATTTTTTTCACCCTGCATGATCAAGAAAAACAAATACTCCCTGAACAAGAAGCAAAGGAACGTATTTTTGCCTTGTTAGACGAGGCCAATGCTTTGCTCATGGGCAATACCTGCTCTGCCACCTATAAAAAAATGCTGGCGGTGGCCGCAGGTGGTGCTGCGTTGCGGTATAATGATGCGGCTCGGGGAAATTTTTATCTCCATTTATATGAGAAAATACAATTCCCTGAAAAACGCTTTTCAGTACGTGAAAGCCTCATGGGAGCTAAACACACTTTGGATGTTGCTCTTAATTGGGTTGTCGTATTACGGCGAGATCAAAAACAATGTTTTTACGGAACAGATTATGTAAGCGGGTGCTGCCGCACGGCTTTTGACTTTGTGTCTTTGTGTCAAGAGCTGGCCCCTCAAGACATGCGCTGGTTTGCCGCCATGTCTCAGCTTGACCATGTTATACGCCGCTACCCTCACTATGCTCAAGATATGATGCAAGAAATAGTGACACCGTAACAAAACTCAGTTCCTTTTTCCCTCACCCTACGCACGCACCTTTACCTTAAAGGTTGACAGGCCCGCCTTTAGCTGTAAAACTACCAGCTTAATTTTATAACTTCGAGGTTTTCCATGCTGGAAATTGATATTGAAAAACAAATGGCCCACCTAACCCGTGGCATTGCTGAGCTCATTGACCCAGAAGAATTACGCAAAAAAATTCTACGTGGTAAACCCCTTACCGTAAAAGTAGGCTTTGACCCCACAGCACCAGACCTACACCTTGGGCACACTGTGGTTATGCACAAAATGCGTCACTTCCAAGAAATGGGCCACCGTGTAGTCTTCTTAATTGGCGACTTTACCGGCTCCATTGGTGACCCTTCCGGCAGAAGCGAAACCCGTCCTCCGCTCACCAAAGAGCAAGTGCTAGCCAATGCAGAAACTTATAAAAAACAAGTCTTTAAAATTCTTGACCCAGAAAAAACCGTGGTGGAGTTTAACTCCAAATGGCTTGGTGAAATGGGCGCCGCAGACTTTATTCGTTTAGCCTCTCGCTATACTGTGGCCCGCATGATGGAACGCGACGACTTTGAAAATCGCTACAAAGAACAACGTCCCATTGCCATTCACGAATTCCTCTACCCTCTTTGCCAAGGCTATGACTCCGTAGCTTTAAAGGCTGACGTGGAAATGGGCGGTACAGACCAAAAGTTCAACCTTTTGGTAGGTCGTCACCTGCAAAGCCAATACGGCCTTGAAAGTCAGTGCATCATCACTATGCCCCTCTTGGTGGGCACAGATGGCGTGCGTAAAATGAGTAAATCCTATGGCAATTACATTGGTATTGACGAAAGCCCTGCCGATATTTTTGGCAAGGTTATGTCTATTTCCGATGACCTTATGTGGAACTATTATGAATTACTTTCTTCGCAAACGTTAGAAGCCATTGCAGAGCTAAAAAAGCAAGTGGAAAACGGTTCTGTACATCCTAAAATCGCCAAGGAAGATTTAGCAGAAGAAATGGTAGCTCGCTATCATAGCCCAGAGCAAGCCAAAGAAGCCCGCCAAGGTTTCAATGCTGTATTTGCCAGCGGCGGCGTGCCTGATGATGCCCCTTGCCATGAATGCGCAGAAGGCGAAGACAGCACTCCCCCAGTGTTTTTGGAAGCCGCAGGCCTTGTAAAATCTCGCGGTGAGGCTCGTCGCCTTATTAAAGAAAATGCCCTTTCTGTGGACGATGTGCGTTGCACCGACGCGCAAAGTCCTCTTGCTAAGGGCGAATATGTTATTCGTCTTGGCAAAAAGCGTTTCTTGCGCTTGACTGTTAAGTAAGACATTTTCACATATAGATTTGAAAAGAGCCTTTCGGGGCTCTTTTTTTGTATACTATAAAATATCTGCAAAAAAAACGCTGCCCCCATACAAGGACAGCGTTTTTCATTTCATTATAAAAAAGCTTATTTGCTTTCGGCCGGAGCGTCAGCGGACTTTTCTGCAGGTGCGTCAGCGGACTTTTCTGCAGGTGCGTCAGCGGGCTTTTCTGCGGGAGCCTCAGCCGGAGCTTCAGTGGGTGCGGCTTCAGTAGCAGGCACTTCTTTTTCTTCCAATTCTGCCGGAACCACAGACTTATATTCCACCTTATGCTTATTTATGGCAGTAATAACATCGTCGGTTACATCCACATTTTTATCATAAGACAAAGCAGATTCTGTACCCACAATAACGGCAATATTTTTGCTTACACGATAGTCATCTAAGGTGCGTTGTACCAATTCATTAAGGGTATTTACCACATTTTGTTCTTCAGCGCCCATGCGTTGTTGCAATTGGGCAAAGGTATTTTGTGCTTCTTGTTGCAATTCCATATTTTCAGGATCAGCTTGCACTTTTGCTTGTAAGGTTACCAAAGCAATTTGCATATCGCCTTGAATGCCTTTCAAAAATTCCACACCGGCCTTACCGGGTTCACTTTCGCGGAAAATTTTAGCCGTGTCCACCACAGCAAAAGATTGAACCGCAGGAGCCGCGCTTTGCACAGCTGCTTTTTCTTCAGAAGGACTATTGCAAGCCATAAGACTGGCAGAAAGTAATAAAACTGGGATAATACGTAACATAAAGGCTCCTTAGTGTATTTTAAAGAAAAGCACTGCCTAGGCATTTTTGTGCATTTCTATATAGTTTATCAATAAAAACAAGGGCATGGTTTTACAGCAGTAAAAACCATCCCCTAGGATACAAAGAAAAAATATTTTCTTCAAGTGAAAAAACCTACTTCGAACCTTGTAAATGAAAAACTAAATACCTTTATACATGCTCTCTCTGTGACTTACACGAGAAACATAGGTGCGTGTTTCCGCTATGGGCAAGACCTCTGTGAGGCGCGAAAAGACTTGTTGCGGCGTTAAAGCATTGATAGCAGTAAAGGCCTCAGCATCTGTGGCACCAAAATAACGCAATAAGCGCCCAATACCCATATTATAAGCCGCAATGGCGCAAATTTCTCGGCTACGATGCTGAATTATGCCATGCAGATGTTGTGTCATAAGCAAATGAAAATACGTGGCGCCAAAGGTAATATTTACCTCAGGTTGAGCTAAGTCTTCATGCGTAATCACAGCATTATGCCCATACAAATATTTATGCACTTCACCGCCGGCAGTGCTGGGTAAAAGTTGCATAAGGCCCATGGCAGAAGCAGCGCTGGCTAGGCGTGGGCGGAAATTACTTTCTGTATGAATAATAGAGAAAATGAGCGAAGGGCGCAATTTATAGCGCTGGGCCATTTTATGCACAATGGGCGCATAGCGACGGGCGGCCATTCTGTAGCTTTCTCCGGAAGCAGGAGCATAGGCGCGCATGAGAACCTTTGCCTGCAATGCTTCCATGCTAGGACGCTCTAAAGCACACAGGGGGTCAAAGTCCACCGCTTCTTGCTGGGTGGCATTGCCATATTGCCAACGCAAAGGGGTGCCCACGGAGGTTAAGGCTTCGCCATAAAAAAGAGGCTGGGCGCCCAATAAGGGGCTTTGCGCATGGCCTGTGTTCACCAATGTTTCCGGTGCCATATGTTCTTCTGCCAAAACCAGCGTTATGGCTGAAGCCACATTTTCCAAATCTCTTTGCCCAAGGGCAGTGTTGAGACGCACTTTTTGTGTAGTGTCTGTAAAATCTGGGGAAGAATGTCTATTTTGCGGGTGAGAAAAGGATAACAAACGCTGCGTTGAGCTGACCTGCACAGGCTCTGCGCTAGTAAGTACCTGTTTATTCACAGTGGCGCGAAAAGAGGAGCCGCGCGCATTCTGTACAATGGGTAAGGGATAGTCTTCCGGCCGCAATTGTGCAATTTTTTTGGCCACGGGTCTACGAACAGAAGGTCCCTCCATGGGAGGCACAAATCCTGTTAAAAGCAAAGCCAAAGCCACACCAGCACTGGTACATCCCGTGGTGGTCATGGCCTGCCCAAGTTTTTTAAGTATTTTTTTTCCGTGTGTGCGCTTTTTCATTATGGCCTATCCTTTGCCTTTACCCATACCATGAAGCGGCACCGTGCCACATCTTGATACAGAGGTCAAAAAAAACTACCTAGGAGATTTTTGAGCAAATATCATGCCAGTAATATAACACTCCCCAGAGTTTAGGAAAAAAGAGTTCATACCGCCTTTGTCAAAACTTTGTCCCCACTTTTATGCCCCGTCAAATCCTTCTTCTCCTCCTTCTGCCTCATAAGAAACGGCGCATAATTGTAAAAGATTTTTCACATAGGCCCTATGCTCTGAAAGATAAAAAGACAAAGCCTTACTAAAGTTGCGCCCCACAAGACCATCCACAAAAAGCTGGCTCACTTCTCGCTCTTGCATAAGGACCAATTGCAAAAAGGCAAAAGCTGTACGCTCTTCCGGCGTCATACGCTGAATAAATTTCCTACACACTTCCTGAGAGCGCGGCCTAAAATACCAAAAGTAAAACAGATCTAAGGCATTAATAATGAGCTCTGCGTGTAAGCGTGGGTCCTTTTCTTGCACCCTTTGTAAAAGCACTCGCGGCGAACGTAGCATGTCATTTATATCTTCCTGAGGGAAAGCCAAATCCAAACGCACATAGGTTTGAAACACGTCTCTAAGCTTGCTCTTGTAATCCCAGTTGCGCATACGCACCATATTTTTCTTATCTGCATAGCCTTCAATGAGGGCCGCCACTGTATCTGAAGCCATTTTAGAAATAATAGCCGCAGAGGTGCTCACCAAGGCCACAGCATCGGGCACACGTGCCACATACAATAAGAAATCAAGGATAAGCGTATTAAAGAGCAAAGCCATGGGTATGGCCAAGGCCGAGCGGAAAAGATTACCAATGACGGCTTCCTTGGGTAGACCGCGTATGACATTATGCCAAGATATATACAGACCATTGACCACAGACATAATGGTATACACCAAGACCGCGTGCGTGGTGGCATTTATTTGCAAAAGATCGCCCAAAAGCCACGTGCGAACCCCCACTTCCAGCAAAGGCACAGAAAAGCCCGTGTACAGTAAGGAATCGCAAAGCCGCGACCAGCTTACATAATCATTCCAGCGCAGTAAGGTACAGCGGTGAAAGCCAGTACCGGCCACCACAAATTGTATGATATTGCGAATGCCTGTGATGCCAAACCAGATGATGGGCCCAAAATATGCCAAGACCCACCATGTTTGCGTATAATAAAAAGCAATACTGGCAGGAATAAAACCCACAAGAACCTTGAGTATATTGGCAAGATTGCTATTCATGTGGGCAAAAGTGGGCTTATCAGCCGCATTTGGCTTGTGCTTTTCCACCTTAGGATCTGCCGCCAGCAAACTGAGATTGCTCTCTTCGCCAAATTTTGCCGAGGCAGAATGACTACGCCACTCTTGCCTTTTCACATAGCCGTACTGACTTAAGCCCGGTAAAGCTCGAATGATGCGCGTAAGCATACTTTTGTGCGCAGACAAAGTGTTGGGCGTATAGCGCACCACATAATGTATATCCACATCAAAGGGCACTTCCACTTTTTTACCACGCTTTTCTAATCCCTTACGCCCTTGCGCATTGAGCGTTTCAGGGAAAACAATACCCATATGCCTATGACTAAAGGGCCTATCTGTGGTATTGGTGCCCATGCGCGAGCGCAATTTGGGCGAGGCATATAAATCTTTCAAGGAAAGCATATTACTTAGTATTTCGCGTAAAACCTCTTTACGTCTTTCATGGCGTGGACAAGGCTGAGTGAAGCTGGCATCCATTTTTTCCCGCTCTTGCAACATGAGCAGAACAATATTTTTTAGGCGCGGCGCAGAACCTAAATTCAACGCACGTTGCAATTGATTAATGGCGGCAATATGCTCAAGACGCTGGTCTTGCCATTGCTGTACGTTAAATACTTCCAAATGCGAAATAAGCCCTTGGCATTGCCATAACAGCACCAACACATCTTCACACGTGAGGCCACTCATTTGCAAAGTTAAGAACCCGCCAGACTGAATGGAGGTAATCCAATCCAGCAAAGACAAGGGTGTTAAACGCAAAAGTTCCGGCCTATGGGGGTCATTTTTATCCACTTTTGAAAGGGCAAGATTTTTATCCAAAGAAGGATTTATATAATTATCATAGATATATTCCATGGACATATCATAAATAATAGGCTTTTGCTCTTGTAAAGACTCCCACGCAGCTGAGCCTTCTTCCAGCTCTTGCTCTTCTTGCCACAGGCTTTCGCGCCGTGCTTCCAAAGCCTCTTGGGCCTGCGTTAAAATAAATTCAGCCAAATGCACATGCGAAGCTTGGCCCGTCCCCACATAAAGCTTAAATTCTTCCTCACTAAAAGGCCCCCATTGCTCCGGCGCCATACCTGTAAGCTTAGCCAAAGCAAAGCGATGTGTGCTATTCCAGGCTTGCAAAACATCATACACAGTATCGGCACGCCATGCCGAGGCCGCACGCCCCAAACGCATGATATGTTGCGTGGGAGCTTCTGCCAAAAACTCCATAAATTTTGCAGGATTGGTGGCATAGCGCGGCGCCCAGACAAATTGCACATGCTTATCTTCAAAAGGTATGGAATATTCAATACCTATGCGCACATGCAAGCCTAAAATCTCTGCAGCGTTCAAAAGCTCAGAAGCGGCTTCTTCATCAATGAAATTATAATAAATAACCGTAAGATAACGCACGCCCTTTAGCGAGGCATCCATAATGAGATGCGTGGGGCTTTTACGCCCCTTAGAGTTCACATCATGCACATGATGGTCAAAGGTCAGCTGAGACCATTCTTCCGGCATCTCCAGCAGGCCATATTTTTGTAAGAATTTGCGCACCACATGGGGCTTACCTTGGGCGGCATGGCGAAAATCGTGAGCCAAACACAATTGCTTATGAGGATTGCCGTGGGTACGCACCAAGTCTTTCATGATTTCCACCAAGGCTCGGGCCGTATTGCGGCGAAAGCTTGTCTTGGCGCTGTGCAGCATTTCATCAAAGAGGGTGCGTAGGGCTTGCAGGCGATAGGAGGCATCGCTGTCTTGCTTACTGCCCAAAAGACGAATCATGGCATTGGCCACGCGCATTTCGCGTGAAAGGGCCAAGGTTTTTATGCCGTGGGGATGCAAGTTCACCGGCAGCATATCTTCGCTAACCTTGGATTCTTTTTGCATGATAAGAACTTTATTAATAAAGTTCATCAATTCATAATCTTGCTTATCGAAAAAAAACCTATTTGCCCACATAGCCTATCCTTTTAGCTCAAAGTCATGAACATAGATCTCGTAACAATGTAAATGATGCAAGCGCCGTCTGCACGCATCCTACAAAATGGCAAAAATGACGAAAACAATAATGGTAACCGCATGTAAACGATTCTTCTTCAAACATCTGCTAAAACAGAATACGTTACCATTGGCTCAAAAAAGTAAGATACAAGGAAAACAAGTCTAACGAAGTTCATTGCCCTTTTTAGCGAATGGCAAAAAGAGCTTCACCTCGAGCCACAAGATGCACCGGACCACCCAGAGCCGCCATAAGGCCTGCCCCATTTTTGCGGAAGGAAACACTCAAATACCCTCCCGGCTGGCGCACATAAAACTCTTCTTTGCCGCTGTGTTTTTGTAGCCATAAACCTAAAGCCAAGGTGCCGGAACCGCAAGCATTTTCATAATAGAGAGAATAAGGATTTTTAACTAAAACCACAGGATGCATATGCAAGGCACAGAGTAAATGCTGGGATTGTGGCCCCTTAATGGTATGCCACCACAAGCACCCCACAGCCGGCACTTGCTCCAAATCAAATTTTTGCCTGAAGGCTTGTGCATTTTCCTGCCAATGTTGCGGAGAAAAGGGATATAAATCTGCGTCAATAAGCAGATGACTAATGCCCGGTAAACTCACAAGCACCACGCCCTTGGCAAGCTCTCGCATGGTGGGAGGGGTATTTATGGGAATATACAAAGAAACATCATGCCCATGCCCTATTTGGTCCACTTCGGGCATTTTTACCACCACGTCTAAGCTTTCTTTAAAGCCCGAGGTTTGAATACGTCCTTGCCATTGCCCGCCAGGTTGCAAATGCTCTTGTTGCAAAGCCATAACTAAACCCAAGGCACGTGTGGCATTACAGCAAAATTCGCCGCCGGCCATGCGTAAAATACCTTTTTTCACCTGCACAAAGGCTGTTTGTTCACCGCCAAGATGCTGCGATGAAAGTACCTCTGAGGCTATTTCGTGAGAAGATTGCAAGGTATAATCACATTCCTCGAGCAATATGGTCATATTGCCGCTGGGGCTGACTTTATAAAAGGGAACCGAATGCATGAAAGCCTCCTGCGGATACGTGTGAGAAGCAAAGCGTAAAGACTCTATCTAACCCAGCAAAAGAACGCGAGAGGCGCAATTCTTTAATATATTGCTAAGTGTATAAAAATCTTATATAGAATATGGGCCGAGGCGTAAAGCCTTTCGCAAAATATCTATTTTTTGGGTATATTGCATACCCACGGGAGGAAATGTGGTTTTTTTACGCAATGTTACAATCTTACTATTGACCCTAACTCTGTTGCCTTCACTTGCTGCAGCTAATCTTATTTGCGGAAAGAAAGTTTCTAGCTTTGACTTTGTTGTGGACTATTCCGGCTCCATGATGTTGAAACACGATCTTATTGAAGAACCTAAAGTAGACATTGCCAAGGTTATTTTAAGCCGCATCAACTCTGTTATTCCGGCGCTGGACTATGCCGGCGGTTTACATACATTAGCCCCTGCTACCACCTTAATTACTCAAGGCCCTTGGGACCGCAATACCATGCAACAAGCCATTGGCCAATTGCATAGTGACTTTAACGTATTTGGTCGCATGACCCCCATGGGTACAGGCTTGCAAAGCTATGAGCCTTGGATTGCCAGCATGCAACGTAATGCCGCCATTATTTTAGTTACCGACGGTGGCAACAATCGCGGCGTTAATTTAGTAGACGTAGTGCGCCATATTTATGCTTCGCAACGCGGCCTTGTGGTGCATCTTGTTTCCTTTGCTCAAACACAGCAAGAAAAAGACACCATAGCCGCTGTAGCCGCCTTAAACCCCGCCACCATTGTGGCAGAGGGTGTGGTACTTGCCTCTGATGACGGCGCTGTGAAAAAATTTGTGCTGGATATTTGGTGCGACGAAACAGAAGAAGTAGTTGTTTTGCGCGGCGTTAACTTTGCTTTTGACTCTTCTGCTTTGGACGCGGCTTCGCAAAATACCCTCATTGCCGCCGCCACCATCATTAAGCATTATCCTAAAAAGCGCGTAGTCATTGAAGGCTGGACGGACTTTACCGGCGATGACGCTTACAACCAAGGCCTTTCTGAAAGACGTGCCAATGCCACCAAGAACTTCCTCATTCAACAAGGTGTGCCTGCGGGACGTTTACAGGCCATTGGTCGCGGAAAATCTTATAAGTATGACAATAAAACCTCTGAAGGGCGTTATTTGAACCGCCGCGTAGAGCTTATTTTCCAATAACAGGGCGTTGAAACAGCGTACTCTGCCTTGTCAGATTGCACTGTTTGAACACCCTCTAGAAAATGACGAAAATAGTTTCACAATCCTAACTTTTGTAACGGTAAATAAGGAGCAAAAAAGGCTATGCAAAAAATATCTACCATATTTCTTCCCATGGCCTTGGTTTGCGCCCTTTGTTTGACAGGTAACCTTGCTTTGGCCTCCGATGCCGGCGTCAAAGCAAAGTTAGATACGGTGGCCGCTACCTTGGTGCGCGATGCGGCGCAAAATCTTTTGCCAAAGCCAAGCAATAAAGCCGTAAGCCAAGAAGATGGTTACTATGTGGCTCGCTACGCCGCCATTAATACGCAAAATGTGGTTACGGAACTCATGAAAGGACAAGGCGGAGACTATGTGGGCATAATTAAATATGAGGAACAGCATTTTGCTTGCCGTGGTGCATCCAAAGCTGAAGCCTTAAAGGCCCCTTGCTCTCGTGAGCGCACCCGCAAAATGACAGAAATTATAGCCTATACTAAAGGCAAATGGCTGTATCATTAGAACATGATTTATATGCATAAAAAAGCTGGATTTCTTAAGGGAAGTCCAGCTTTTTTTTGCGTAAGGCGCGTAGTAAACATACGTAACTGAGGCAAAAGATACGTCTGACGCAGCCAATGCCCTTTTTAAGCTCATTATTAAGGCATGAGGTGCTCAGTGCGTAAAAGATGCACCAAAGTCTTGGCGCATTCTTCGGGACTTAAGGTAGTCACATCTAAAGAGCATTGAGCATACTTCGTATACAAGGCCGCTCTTTCTTCAAAAAGATCTTCTATGGTTTGCCCAGGCGCAATGGCTATGCCACGCTGTGGATTGCGGGCAATGCGCTCGAGAATAAGCTCTAAAGGGGCATGCAAATACACCACAGGCCCCAAGGAGCGTAAGTGATTCATGGCAGGTTCTCTATAAATAACACTGCCCCCCGTGCCCACAATGGAACGGAACAAGCGCAAAGATTGAATCACTTGTCCTTCCACATCTAAAAATTCTTCCTTGCTCATGGCATCGGTAACATTTTGCAAAGGCACGCCGTATAAAGATTCAATGACGTAATCTGTATCCACAAAAGCCCAATCTAAATATTTCGCTAGGGCTAAACCCACGGTGGACTTGCCGATGCCGGGCATACCTATGAGAGAAATGCAAGGTGTTTTATGACTTTTAGGAGGCGTGGGGGTAAATGTGGGGCTCATGTTCGTATCCTTTCTACAAATATACACAGTAATAAGTTGCGCGTGAAAATATAATGCAAAGAGAATGGGTAAAGGTCAAGCCCCTACATCTCTTGAAAAAGGTAGACAGCCCCTCACTAACCTTGTAAACTTTCCCCTATATACTAGCCTCGCAC
>CAYJPR010000019.1:18333-21447 GCA_964372075.1 uncultured Desulfovibrionaceae bacterium
GGTAGACAGCCCCTCACTAACCTTGTAAACTTTCCCCTATATACTAGCCTCGCACTCTAAGCTTTTGGCGATTTTTGCCGATATATGAAGCAAAGCAAGTTTTTTTGCCCTCGTAGCAAATGGCAGCACCTTTACTTGGGAGTTCCACCATGTTTTCATTATCCTATTCACTACGCATACTTATGGTCGCCATGACTCTTATAGCCCTTATGGTTATGCCAGCTTTAGCCGGCGCACCGCCTACCTCATCTGCACAAGCAAAACCCATGGCTAAACCCATAATGACACAAGCTACGGCCTTGCCCGTAGCAGGCGCAGTGCCTTGCCCCCCTTGCGAGTTTTGCGGTATGCTTCCCCCTGATCCTCTAGGACCGAGAGTAGCCGCGCCGCAATTAGAGGGTGCCAGCTCTGCAGCTAGATACACGCCTTCGTACTTAGCTCCCGCGCAGGGAAGTAACACCATGCCTGCCCCCATGCCCATGTCTACAAGCATGCCCCAAGGCATGAACATGGCAAACCAAGGCTATGCGCCTGCACCGGCCCAGCCCGTCAATACCTATGTTTCCAATACACCCAACCCAGCCGGCCCCAATCCTAGCCTTGGTGAAGTTTGGATGCGCCATGGCGGTGCTCGCCTACAATACGATGCTTTACGCGGCCCCATACAAGTGAATACCAACGGTAGACCGGTAAAAGATCCGGCCTTAGTACATTTACCGCCCCTTTATCCTACGTATACAAAGCCCAAAGCCAAGCGCGTAGCCACGCCACGCGTGGTGACTCCTGTAGCCCCTGCGCCTAAAGCTGTGGTGCCAAGCAATACTTCCCATAAACCTGCACCTACAATGGCTCCTGCCGCGCAAAAGCTTGCGCCTAAAAAAGCTCCTGCGCCGCAAGCCCATAAAGTGCAAGAGCTTTCCCCTGCCGCCAAGGCCTTAACGGTGCCTGCGCCTGCTACTACTTTGGCTACTACTACGGCTCCTGTCGCAAAAACACCTACTGAGCCCAATACAGCAGTCAAAGCCACAAGCACTGCAAACACAGCCAGCCAGCAAAGCGCTGCCTCTACACGGGAAAAAAGCCAAGCCAAGCTGAGCGCGCCCTTGCCGGCCAATAATACAGGTCAAGGCATAAGCCGTCCTGCGGACCCCAGCAGTTCCTCGCCCTATAGCGGACCTGCAAGTCTGTAGCGGGCAAGCCTGTAGAAAAGAGCCTATACAAAAATTTTCCCCAAAGCATTGCCACCAGAACATTGTCCTAGGCGCAATGCTTTTTTACGCCTTCTCTCTTGCCTCTTCCATGGCGTTTTTTACCGCCACAAGCGAAAATTACACCCCATATAATGCTTTTGCTTTACAGCCCCCAAGAATTAGTGTAGTGCCCAGCAAGGGGAGAAAAGCCCCCTTATGAGAAAAAGAGGAAAAATCCCTTCAGAATAACTTGACAGGGAAGGCCCCCTCCATGTAAAAGGCACAGTTCACGAGGTTACTTATGGTGAATTTATATATAGCAATCCACGACATTCCCCCCAGCGGCCGCCACATAGTGGTGGACGATGCCGCCATATGGGACGACCCCATAAAAGAACTTCAAGTGGATTGTCAGGTGGTTACACCTCTTCGTGCCGAGTTTACCTTGCTTCCTATGCAAGGCGGCGTCCTAGTACGCGGAAAATTAACGGGTCATGTGATACAAGCTTGCGATTTATGCGCAGAACCAGCCCCTGTACATATAGATCACGAAATTGACAATTTTGAAGCCATTCCAGGCGAGGCCATCCCCTTTGATAATGAAGAGGATGACAACAATGAAGACATTGCTGAAGCCCTTATGGACAGCGACACTCGTATCTTTGTGGAGAATAATGCTCCTATCTTAGATTTAGGTTCGCTCTGCTGGGAAGAATTCATGCTGTCTTTACCTATGCGCCCTTTATGCAAAGAGGCTTGCAAGGGATTGTGCACCAGCTGTGGCATCAATTTGAATGAAAATTCTTGCGCGTGTACCCAAGATGAGGGAGACCCCAGACTTGCGGCATTGCGTGCACTTAAAATTACCAAATCGAAATAAATTTCGATTGCTAAGGAGAATACAATGGCAGTTCAACAAAACAAGAAATCCCGTTCCAGAAAGGGTATGCGTCGTTCTCATGACCGTGTGGCTATCCCCACAGTTATTTACTGCAACTGCGGTGAACCTACTGTACCACACGCTGTGTGCGCAAGCTGCGGTTCCTACAAAGGCCGCAAGGTTATTTCCACTTCTGACGACCAGAATTAATGGAAAAATGCCCCATCATTGCCGTGGACGCCATGGGGGGGGACTTTGGCCCCTCCATTGTGGTTCCGGGCGCCATCACTGCTGCAAAACTGCATGATTTAACCGTACTCTTGGTGGGTGATACTGCCAAGATAGAGGCTGAGCTTGCACTTTTGGACACCAGTGGCGTGCGCCTTGAAATTGTCCATGCCGAAGATGTGGTGCATATGAACGAGAAGCCTTCTGAGGTGCTTCGACGCAAGAAGAATGCATCCATTCAGGTAGCTTGTCGTCTTGTGCGTGAAAAAGCAGCCCACGCTGTTGTTAGCGCCGGTCACTCCGGTGCCACAGTGGCTTGTGGAATGTTTACTGTTGGGCGTATCCAAGGTGTGGAACGTCCCGCTTTAACTGCGCTTTTGCCCACAGAAAAAAAACCTCTTGTGCTTTTAGATTGCGGCGCCAATGTGGATTGTCGCCCCTATCACCTTTTCCAATTTGGTCTTATGGGTGATGCTTTTGCGCGTGATATTTTAGAATATAAAGCGCCAAGTATCAGCCTTTTAAGTATTGGGGAAGAAGAAGGTAAGGGCAATATCCAAGTGAAAGAGGCCTATGATCTGTTAAAAATGACCCAGAATTTAAACTTTGCCGGTAATTGTGAAGGGCGTGACCTTTTCATTGGTGATGTGAATGTGGTGGTTTGTGACGGATTTTTAGGCAATGTGGTGCTGAAAATGAGCGAAGGACTTTCCATGTCGCTCATTCGCATTTTAAAAAAGCAATTGCTCTCGGGCATACTTCCCACCCTAGGGGCCATGCTGGCCAAAGGGGCCTTTAAGAAATTTCGCGAAACTG
>CAYJPR010000020.1:0-19901 GCA_964372075.1 uncultured Desulfovibrionaceae bacterium
AGCAATCAGATGGTATGGCGGCTGGTATCTCAGGTAATGTAACTGGCACAATTGTCGCCGCTGTAGCCGAAGTACCCTTCTTAAAAGCCACGCTTAGCAATGGTGCAAATGCTGCCACTGCCACCGTGCGCCTTGAAAGCAATGTGAGCGAAGAAACCACCCCGGGTGCTACCACCATGCAGCAAGCTGTGGCTCAAGTGCAAACACAATTTAACAATCTATCCAAATCCTTACGTAATGCCCTTGTGGAGATTTATACACAGGCTAACTTAGTAGCAGATAATGGCACAAGCGGTGTTGCCGCAGGTTCTGGCATATCGCCCCAAAATACATGGCAAGTATTCTTAAGCCCCTATGGCAATACAATACATAACAGCAAGTATGACTATACTGGTAATAATGTGGGTATTACCGCAGGGGCTAGCTATAGGGTGAGTGAGCAATTCTCCTTTGGGGCGCATTTAGACTTTAATTCCGCCAATTATTATGGTGAGCTTATGGATATGAGCACCAAGTCCACCTCCTTTGCCCTTGGCCTACATGCGGCCTATAATTTTACGCCACAGTGGTACGTGCGCGCGCAGCTCACAGGCTCTATCAATCAAAATGATAGCTATTACACCGCATCACCAACCCTCAATGCCGATGCCAACTATAATGGCGAAGCTCTGTATGCAGAACTGGCCACAGGCTATATTTGGCACATTGCCCGCGACAATACTTCAGCCCATAGCCTCACCCCAGAAATTGGCGTGAGCTACTTAGACACACATACCAATGCTTATGATACTGAATGGAGCATGGCAGGAATACCCATGACCATGTATAACATGAACTATGCAGATAGCTATTATACTGCCTTTTATGGCACACTCAGCCTCGATTGGCGTAGCCAGTGGGAGCTTAAAAATGAGAGCAGCATTGCCTTGCTTGCAGGCTTAGGCCTTCGCCAAAACCTAAGCCATGGTGAAATGGAAACGAGCTTTCGTGCTTTTGGCTCCAACTTCACCACTAAGGCCACAGAAGATATGACCACCTTCCTTGCCGATGTGGGCGTGGAATTTCGCACAGGTGATTTCAGCGTGAGCCTAAACTATGACGGCAGCTACGGTGCACATCAAGCTAGCCACGGCGGAAATGTTACGGCTAAGATTGAGTTTTAAAGAATACATTCCCTAGAGGACGTCAAAAGAGCAAGAGCTTGGTGTGTACTGCACCAAGCTCTTTTTACGTGAAGGGGAGAATTTTTATACTGCGTGTAAAGCCTTCAGCTTTATACTTGGCTTTAAGGTATACATGTATTGCTCTTGATACTTGAAAAACAAATACACCGAGAGTAAAAAAGCCAAAAGCTCTGCCAGGGGCACAGCAAGCCAAATACCGTTTATGCCCATAAGCTCGGGCAAGGTTAGTATGGCTAGGGTAATAAACACAAAGGTGCGTAAAAAGGAGATGCACGCCGATATCTTGCCATTGGAATAGGCCGTAAAAAGGCCTGATGCAAAGATATTTATGCCTGAAAAGAGAAAGCCCGCGCTAAAGATATAAAAACCGTGTACGGTGAGCGCATAGGCTTGCGTGCCTTCCTCTAAGAATACACCGGCAATGCTGGTATTTATGGATAAAGAAATTCCCACCAGCGCTACAGACGTTAACCCCACAAATTTCACGCATATGCTGAAAAGCTTTCTAAGCCTTGATCTATCCATGGCGCCAAAATAAAAGCTGATAACCGGCGCAATGCCCATGGAAAAGCCTATGAAGAAGGTATTTATGAGCAATTGTGCATAGAGCACCACGGTGATGGCAGTAATGCCATCATTACCTGCCCATGTAAGCATACTGATATTAAATAAGTAGGTGGTTACCCCTGTGGCTAAGTGCGTCACCATTTCAGAAGAACCATTGCTACACGCTTTGAGTATAGATGCAAGGGAGAAAGTCAGCTTTGTGAAGTGCAATGGGCGCTGTGCTTTATTTGTAGAAAAAAAGTACAGGCCTATGCAAGTGGGGAGTAAGTAGCCAAGGCCTGTGGCTAAGGCTACACCGCTCATGCCAAGCCCTGCATAGACAATAAATACATAGTCTAAGATAATATTGGTAAGCCCGCCCAAAACTATGGCTATCAGAGCTATTTTCGGTTTGCCCGAAGCTATCATGCTGTTTTCAAAAACCGCTTGCAAAATGGCGCAAGGGGCAAAAAAGGTCAGTATAAAAATATAATCGTAGCAATATTGATAGGTATCAGCCGTGGCGCCCAAAGCATAGAGAATGTCTTGTAAAAAGGCTTGCACCACAAGCATGATGACAAAACTGATAACGAAGGCTGTTACAGTAAAAAGGGTGAATTTTTCCTTGGCTTCTTGCGTCTTTCCCTCACCTAAAAGGCGCGCGCATAGGGCATTGCCACCAGTGCCAAGCATGGTGCCCACAGCTATAAAAAGTGTGATAATGGGCAAAGTAATATTGATGGCGGCTAGCGCATGTTCGCCTATAAGGTTTGCCACAAAAATACCGTCTACCATGGTGTAGATAGACATGAAAAGCATCATGGAAATGGTGGGTAGGGTAAAGGTAAGAACATTTTTAAAAGTCACTGTTTTTAGCATAAAAACTCCTGCAAAGCTCACAGGCTGCTGAAAAAATGTAATCTGCGTTGTCAGGCTCGTTTTTTGCTCCGGTCGTGTATGTCTTGATACGCTCCACTTCACAAAAAACTTCGCCTTCCTAGCATCTTACACTTTTTGAACACCCTGTAGAAAAATGGTAAAATAAGCATTTGTCAAAAAAATCTTAATTCTGATTTTTACAACCGATTACTCAATCTTTGCACAAAAGAAATCTGAACTTTACGTGAAAAAAAAGATGAGATACTCTACTATAAAGTATGACATAATGTGAGGGTCAAGAAAAAAGGGGAGCATATGAAAAAATATTTGTCCATAGGGGAAGTGGTAAAAATGAAGGGCGTGAGTCATAGGGCTTTGCGTCATTATGATGACCTTGGCATTTTGCCCCCTGCCTATGTGAACCTTGAAACGGGCTATCGCTATTACGCCAAGCATCAAATGGTGGTGCTGGATATTATTATGCTTTGTGTGACTCTTGGTATACCTTTAAAACAATTTAAAAATTATATGAGTCCTGACGGAAAAGTAGACGCCTTGCACATGGTGGAAGATGCCAAGGAAAAAGCCTTAGAGCGGCAAAGGGAAATTCAAGGGCAATTATATTTTTTGGATACGGCAAATGAGCATTTTGCTGATGCAGCTAAGCTGAAGCAAAGAGGAAGCTGTATAAAGCACTTTCCTGAGCGCTATTTTCTTACGGCTACAGCGCCGGATGATTTTGGAAACCTTGTGGACTACTGGACGCATATGACCAAGCTGTACACTGCGGCGGCGCATAATGGTTTGGCTTTATCTGTCAATCAAGGGCTCTGCTTTGCCTTGGTTAAGGGTAAAACGCAGGCTACGTATTTTGTGGAAGTGCAAAAGCCTCAGAGTGAAATTCTTCCTCAAGAAATGCTGTGCATACCTCAAGGGGATTTTTCCTGTGAATTTTTTGAGGATGCGTGTTTTTTTGAAGCCTTGGAGAAATATCAAAGTCATGAACAATACCTTGCGGGGAAAATGTTCATCCTCAGTGATATATTGGAAACAAACCTCACTCCTAAGGCCGCTCCCTTTGAAATTCAGCTCATGTTGTAAGGGGATTGTGTAAAAGGAGAGCGCGAATTTTCTTAGGCGCCTGTTATGATATTGGAGGAAAAATAGGCGCATTTCTTTTCTTCATTGTTGTGATGATAGGAATATAAGCGCAAAATGTATCATCTCAGTAATGATTTACGGCTCCCCCCTCTTGATTCGAGATGCATTATGTACCATGATATATCTAGTTGATATGAAAACTTTATAACCCTAACTCTACGAGAGGATGCGTATGTTTGGTAAATTGTTAGCAAAAGTTGGTATTGGTAATGCGAAAGTAGATACGGTTTTAGAAGAGATGACCGTAAGGCAAGGGGATGTGCTTGTGGGAACCGTGCACATTCATGGCGGAAAAGTAGACCAAGACATCAATCATGTGACCATTTCAGTTATGACCATGGCTCAAGGCACGCGTGAAGTGGACGGCGAAGAAGAAGACTATACCACCGCCAAGCCTGTAGGGTCCTTGCGCATAGACCAGCCCATGAAGGTAGAAGCCGGGCAGTCTTATGAAATTCCTTTTACTTTTAAGCTGCCGGCAGAAACTCCCATAACCTCCATAGCCGCTGGCAAAAATCAATCTAAAGTGTGGGTATATACAGACCTTGATATTGAATCCGGCTTAGATAGCGCTGACCGCGATTACCTTACCGTGGAACCGCATCCCGCTGTGGCTCTTATGCTGGATAAATTTGTCCAAAATGGCTTTGAATTTAAGAAGGTAGATGTGGAAGTGGGCTATTTGAATACGCCAAGCTTCTCCAGCTCTTCTGGTGTGTATCAAGAAGTGGAAATGCGCCCCAGCGGCGGCTTTAGCTGGCATAATCGTAGCATCAATGAAGTGGAACTGAGCTTTATTGTGGAAGAAGATGTTGTGCACCTTCTTGTGGAAGTGGATAGAAGCTTCTCCGGCGATGGTTATACTTCCGTAAGCTATCCTGCCTCTGTGCAAGAGGATGAAATAGAGAGCTATTTCGAACAAGTTTTCCCTGCGTAATAGAATGTTGAAAGAAAGATAACGTACTATATAAAAAGCAGACAGCTTAGGTGTTTATGCACACGGCGCTGTCTGCTTTTTTTATAGCTATTTTTTACATACACACGCTATTTTTTTTCCAAACGGAGCTTCCATAATTTCACCACGGGGTCCACGGCATCTCCTGTAACAAGGGTGGTATTGTCGGCGGAAAAAAGTATGTTGGCCATGGAATAGTCATGAGCTTTAAAGGTACACAGCTCTTGCATGGTGCTTGCATCCCAAATGCGTATAAAAGCATCGCTTGTGCCTGTGGCTAAATAGCGTCCGTCGGGGGAGTAGGTCGCTGTGCTGATGGCTTGCTTTGGCATGGTGAGAGAATGCTGTATGCTTTGCTCGGCAATATTCCAAACTTTGGCACTGCCGTTAGGGTATAAAACAATAATATTTTTCCCGTCTGGCGAAAATGCTGCCACTTTTACGCTCATGGGTAGCCCTTGGGGATTGGGGGAGGTGTCCGCAATGGTGAATATTTCTTTTCCTGTGTGTAGGTCCCAAATTTTTACCGTATTATAATAGAGGTCTGGAAGATATTTAGCATCTAGGGCCGTGGTGGCTATATATTTTCCGTCGGGAGAAAAGGCCACGCCGGTTACATCCTTCATGGGTCCACGTAAAGTGCGTAGAATTTTACCCGTGCTTATATCCCAAATCTTTGCCGTATCATCAGCATAACCCACGGCCACTTTTTTGCTGTCTGAAGAAAAACTTGCCGCATATATGGTGCTATTATAGCGTAAAACATGCAGAAGTGTTGCGCCGGGAGTTTGCAAAATATGTAATGATCTTCCAATTTTATCCGGCGTTAAGGTGAGGATATATTTTCCATTGGGAGAAAATTGTGCCAAGGCCCCATTAACCCAAGCATTGGGGCCGGGCACGTCTATGAGCACTTTCCATGTACGTGTATCCCATAAGGTGATGGAATCATTTTTGCTGCCCACACCCAGCTGGCTTTCTCCATGAAAAAAGCCTAAATAGGTAGTCCCTTTTTTATGGCCTGTAAGCTCTGCTTCAAGCGTAATGCAAGGGGGCAGGTCTTGTGCTGCTAGAGCGTACTTTGGAAGTAGCGCAAGGAAAAGGGCCATGCATACTTTTAGAGCAACAGATTTCATACAGGTGTTTCTCCAAGCTTACTTTTTTTTGCCAGAACTTTTAGATGAACTTTTGCCAAAGCTTTTAGACGAGCTTTTAGAAGAGCTTTTAGTAGAAGACTTCTTTTTCTTCTTTTTATCGTCGTCATCGTCGTCATCGTCATCTTCTTCAATTTCTTGCGTAGGGGAACAGCCGCTACATCCTGTAAGAGGCGCTGTTACCATAAGTAATGCGGCAAGAATAAGAACACATTTCGCTTTATTACCACCTAAAAAATGAAATAATCCCATAAAACCCTCCTTATTTCTTTTGTGATAGATTTTCTGCAATACTATCTATGGTATTTTGCAGCTCTGTATAACTTTTACTGCGCATTTCATGAATAAGTACAAGTATGCCCTTGGCCCCTTGTACAAGGCTTGTGCCCGCCGGGTTAGGATCCACCACTTCGGAGGAGGGATTTTCTTCATAGGCATATATGATGGCTGTGGCTGTGCCTACATTTTGCATACTGAGCTCATACAGCAAAGATCCCCAAGTAAAGCCTTCATGGGCCAAAGAAAAGCGCTCTATACTATCGCCACCGCGGGAAGATATTTCTTCCAGCATTTGCGCAGATCCTGGGGCAATGGTGCAGGTGATGAGCATTTCCGGCATGGAGCGGTTGGGGCGCAAAATTACATCGGCACCAAGCTTGGCAATGCGCTCTCTATTGCTGTCATTGACCAGCTCTGCCGTAACGCCATTATCGTATTCCGTTTCTTTATCAATGCGATAAATCATGTCAAAGACATTGGAGTCGGAGCCAATATTGTGCTCATCTGCCAGCACATACACCCTCTGCGCATGGTTAATGCGGATTTTTTCAAAAAATCCATCTTCATTGAGGTTGGTATTCACAAAGCGCACCCCTTGTAGGGCTTCTTTATTTTCGGCAAAATATTGAATAATGCTGTCGTTGGCATCTTGATTGCTGTTTACAAATAAGATGTCTTTATCTCTATATTTTAAGGAAACTTTCTTTTCTTTTACAAAGCGTTCCAGCCATAGATAATTATTTCTTTCAATGGTCTTGGCATTACAGTAGACAATAATATGATCGTATAACATGGGAAACCACCGTCCTATTTGTTTTAAATCTTGATAATTTTTGAAAAGAAAGCCTGTTACCCCTGCCGTATAGAAAAAGCGAAAGGGCAAATAGATAATCATAAGGAAAATAACATACCATTGGGTGAGGGTATGAATGGGGAAATGATCACCATAACCCACTGTAGTGGCTGAAATAACAGTAAAATACATGGATTTAGAATAAGAAATGGCCACATCTGCAGGGCTTAAACTGTTATGCAAATAAACATAGCCATAAGAAATAATACAAAATTCCACAATAAAGAGTGCAATGTTTAGCATGGGTTTACGAAACATATTGCGCGAAAGAGCGTAGTGTAAAAAACCACTCTTTTTTAACAACTTTATTCTGAATAGGGTGCTGAGCATAATTTACTTCCTTATGCAAAAGGCATGGTGCCAGAGGGGGGTGAATATTTTTCTACCTCACATAAAAACTCCGAGTAAGTATGTGAGGCAGAAAGGTGTGGGTTCTACCTAGGGTCAAAGCTTGTTTTGTACTGTTTTCACCTTGTACTTATCTTATTCACTTTGCCAAAAAATAAAATCATCGCGGCAATGAAGTTAGACACAATACCGCGAAAGATGTTAAAAAAAACCTCGTCATTGAGATGAAGCTCTCTTTTTTATGCTGTTAATATAAATTGTTACAGTGTTTTATGTAGCTAAAATACTCTGTGGAAATTTCTTCGTTTTTCCTTGTTCATTTCTGCCTCACCATAAGGGCCGTATTCCACAGAGCCGTCCTTTAAGCTGATGGTGGGCACAAAGTCATACACGCCACCAGAAGGGGTTTTGTAGCGCAAAAGTACATGGGGCTGGGTTTCGCTCATATTACACGTAAAGTGCATGCGTTCACCGGATTTATAGCTGTGCAAAAGGCACCCGCTTTGAATTTTTCCTTGCGAGTCAATAATGACCTCATAGGCATGAATGGCGGATGTATATCTGCCATAATGAGGCGTGGCGTAGGCTACGGCATGCCATAGCAAGAGTATAATAATACATAAATAAAAAATGGGAGCAGATATCTTTCTGGTAAACATAGTAATACTCCTTTTCCAGAGATTTATGTTAATTATCTAGCTCGGGCATTTTGCAATAATGTTACGATAGCCGTATATCCATGCTCTTTAGCCACAGAAAGGGCTGTTTCGCCTGTTATGCTTGTTTGTACCTCTGTGGGTGCACCAAGGCTGAGAAGTTTTTTTACCAAGGCTTCATTATTGGTGGCAGAGGCCATCATAAGTGCTGTATATTTATCCGGTGAGGTGGCGTAGTGCACTAGAGCCCCCTTGGCAATGAGCCAATCTACGGCCTTTTCTTGGCCTTGAAGGCTTGCTTCCACCAAGGCTTCATTGAGGCCGTTAGGCGCTTTTTGTAAGAGCGGATGCGCGTATAAAAATTCTAGCATGGCAAGATTGTCATCCTTAGCTGCTCCGCTAAATATTTCATAAAGCTGATTGTTTTGCGTGCTGAGCCATGATGCATAACGCGCATCTTGCAGTAAAAGCTCAACCACAGCCTTATGCCCATGGCTGGCAGCCGCCACCAGCGGCGTTAAATAGAGGGTAGGTTTGTGCTTCAGCAATTCTTTTACCGCTTCAAGATGTCCACGTTCTGCCGCATAGGCTATGGGTGTCCACGGCCCTGTATTGGTATTGATATTAATATCTTGCCCTTCGGCAATACCTTTTTGAATAAGGGGCACATCTCCGGCCGCCGCCGCATGGCGCAGGTCCTGCGTGGGTTTCCACGGAATGTTCATTAAGGCCATTATAATGCCTAGGGGAAGCACTAAGTAGAAAAAAACAAAACTCATGATTTTTTTAAAGAAATTTAACATGTTGCTTCCTCGTTTCTTTTTTTTGCTTTGAGTAATTTTCTCTCTAAACGACTGTCTGCTGTACGCTTTTTCTTAAAATAAGAGCGCAATATCTTGATGGCTATAAGTAAAAAAATCCATATGCCAATCAACATAAGACTGCCTTCTTCTGTGTCAGCTTCTGTGCCGTCATCATCATAGAGCAAATACCCAAGGAAGGAGCCGCCGGCAAAACCCAAAGCGGTACCGATGAAAGCGTCATCAAAATCATCGTCGTCAAAGCCATCTTTTTTCTTTTTCTTAAAAGATAAAAATTTGCCGGGCTTGGAATAGGTGCTGGGAGTGGCACCCTTTTTTGTCATGGCGTTCAGCGTGGCCGGGCGTGTATAACCGGTGGTAGAAAGCACAGATTTTGTGTGATTGCGCGTGACATTTTGGGAACTGTGATTACGATTATAACTGCTCTTAGCTCCGTTACTCTTGGTACTGCCGCTTTTTTTATAGCTACTACTGCTTTTGGAACTGCTACTGCTTTTGGAGCTGCTACTGCGGCTACTGCTACTACTGCTACGAGCGGCTTGCGCTTCGGCAATAAACAAAAGTGTCACAGAGCCCGTAAAAAGTGTAAGAATGCAAAGAATGAGAAGCGTATTACGCATATATATCTCCTTACTTTATATACGAACCTGTAAGTTCGCTTTCAGCATCGTGAAAAAGTTTCACCGTGCACAGGCCTGTGTGGGTATCAAGGCTTTGCTCCTTATAAAAAGGAATGGTGATGGTATCCGCGGCCTTAATGCCCATGAATTCTGCCGGCTCATCATGCCCTATGCCAATGTCATAAGTTTTTCCATCATGGCCCTGTATAAAAAAGCCAAAGTAGCCGTCATGGGTGGTGTTGTGCATGTATTTTCCTTGAATGGTGGCTTTTCCTAAATGCTTCGTGGGGCAGGGGCCTTGTGGCTGTATAAATCCTTCAAGTATGGGCGGAAAACCCATGTCTATGAGCCTTGCCTCAGCATCGAGATCTTTTTGTTTGGCGGCAAAGGTATAGAGTATAAGGGCGCGTTCTTTACGCTCATCCATATCTTCTTTACTGGCCGCATTTTTTTCTGCTTCGTTGTCAAAACCCATCACCAAGGCCAGATCACCAAGGCGCGTAAAGGCCGCAGTGTGACCTGCTTGTGCGGCCTTGGTGTACATGGCATGGGCTTTATGGTGAGAGAAGAAATCTCCTTCTCTGTTCATATACATATCTCCCATACAGATGAAAGCTTCAGGAATATTTAGTTTTGCAATGGTTTCGTACCATTGCATGGCTGCCTTTTCTTGAGCTTCAATGCCGCGCAGACCGTATTGATAATAGGCCCCTATGTTTAAAAGCTCTTGCTTGGGGCCCTTTTTTGCCAAAAGTTTTTCCTTCATGGCTTGTAATTGTTGTTCATTTATATTTGGCAATATTTGTACATGCTTAACAAGCTTGGTGACCACATAGTCTTGTACTGCCGGATGAAAAATAAGCTCATGGCTATAATGCACTTGCACACTTGTACCTTCTTGGCCTTTAAGTTCTTCAAGGACCATATGAGGTGAAAAGAGGGCAAGGGGTTTATTACCTTGCCCAAAAAGGAGCCAATACCCATCACCGTATTCGTCGCCTTTGTAGAGAGCCACCGCTGTGCCGGATGTAGAAATCTGTGGCCTTTGGGGCGTTGCGCTTTGGGCGTGGGTACAGTGCAAGGTTAAAAAGCATAAAAAGGTGCAAAGAATGTATTTCATATGGATAAACTCTCTCCTTATAGATAACGCTTGGTCGCATGTCCTTTGCGACACAAGCTCTCGCAAACGTCGTCTACGTATACAGTCCTTTATAGTAGGTATTTGGAGACATGACCAAGGTTCCACAGTTCCATGACAAGAGAAGAAAAGGGCCCTGGCATGCCTCCTTTACAAAGTTTGTGGCATATGTATGCACTTTCTTTGTAAATAGTTACTATAAATGTTTTTAGGTTGTGAGGGCCGTGTTGCCCTTACCTCGCAGGTATAAAAGAACAAAGATAACAAATGCCGCTCCTGTGAGGCCGATGCCGAGCATGGGTCTGAAAAGTATCCAAGCCACGGTCATTATAAGGCAAGACCACGCCATGCCTAGTAACGATGCTTCAAGGCCGGCGGCGGCACCCAAAATATCTCTCAGTAAAGGTATTGTGCTAGTTGAAATACTCAGTGGGGCAATAAGTATAGTTAAGCCAATAATAAGTATAAAAATGCTCATTGCACGTAAAATCCATGAAAGCATGCTGTTAGAATTTTTGGCCTTTTGATACATTGTGTCGCTGCGTACAATACCCATATCAAGCCCGTAAAAATGCTCGCCATTATTGGCGACAAATGTATCGAAAGTATTGTCATGCACGCGCGCTAAGATAGATACATTACCTTGCGGCTTGGCAGAATAAACGATGCGCATATCGCCAATGTTCGGACTGTGTGGTTCTTGGCCCAAATAGAGTGTGTTTTGGCGTACATGCACGAGGGACTCTTTTTCAACGCTTTGCGCATAATGGGGAAAGAGGCTTTTTTGTAACACTTCAGTGCTTATGACGGGGGTAAATTTTTCTGCGCCGTCTATGGCATGTATGAGGAAATCAGGCAAAGTATAAGCGCCAAAAGTAACATTTTGGGCTATCCATATTTTGGTTTTAAGATTCGTGATGAGGGTATTTTTATGCTCTTCATGCTTCGTAAAATGGGCAGAGTTCACAGGGGCATCAGTCCATTTTTTCTCATAGGTGTAGCTGGTGGTCTTTTTTATGCTACCGTCAAGGTTTTTCACTTCCTGGGTGGTGGGGATTTGTACCCACTGGTAGTAAAAAACATGACGCATAAGGGCAATGGCATTGACGCTAATACCCGTAACGGAGTCTTTAAGGGTATCTGTGGTGACGGCCTTGCCTGTGGCGTGAACCATTTTACCATTGAAAGAAGTGTCTATGGTAGTAATGCTGGGGAGACTTTCCGTGGCAAGCTGCGCCTGTGAGATGGCGTCATCAGGGCGTAGCACTTGTCTTTCATTCCAATAGAGCAGTGCTGTACCGGTAGTAAAAAGGAGCAGGCCAAAGATAATTCCCATAAAAGAATTGCCCATGCGCTGACCATAACTGGTATTGGTAATTTTAGTATATCTGTTTTCTTCAGACATACATGCCTCCTGCTGTGTGGTATAAAAATGTCATAGCCCACGGGCATAGGAAATACTTTTCATATGTCGACAGTTCCAAGTATATTTTGAGGAACAATGTGTAGATAAGGGATAAGGACTATCGACTAGGGTAAAACGTTAGCGCAGCTTTAAAAAAAAACATCACTCTTGTGATGAGATTGTCAAAAAAAAGCTGAATAATCATTTTTTTATAAGTCATCTTTGTAATGATTTTTGTATTAGATTGTGGAAAAGACTTCTTTTTTTTTGCGCTTCTTGTTATATATAAGATGAAGGCTATTTCTATGGTAGGAATATGAGAAAAGGCCCTTGCTAAAGCTATATGGCAGTAGGCTAGGCAAAGAAAGTACAGCAGTTTTATGACCATCACTGAGAGAAAATCATGAAAACATATAGGCAACATTGGTCACTATTGTGGAAGAATCTGCGTAGGGGAAGCGCGCTTTGTGCTCTTTTACTAATGTGTTTTCTGGCAGGCTGTGAGGATTCTCCCTTGGCTCCAGATACACCCACGTCTTTGACTTTTTGGCATGTGTATGGGGCGCAAACCCACTCACCCATGAATGAACTGGTACGAGAATTTAATAGAACCGAAGGAAAAAAACACGGCATTGTCATTAATGTGACTTCGGTGTCTAATTCTTCTGCCATTCATAAAACTTTGGTGGCCGCTGCCAAAAAAGAGCCCGGCGCCGCTGTATTACCAGATCTCTTTGCTTGCTACCCTAAAACGCTGCAAGCCATGGGGCCGGAACAGGCTTTGGACTGGAAAAAATACTTCACAGAAGAAGAGCTTTCGGCCTTTGTACCGCAATTTTTGGAAGAGGGTACCTTTGACGGAAAATTAAAAATTTTCCCCTTGGCAAAGTCTTCTAATGTTCTTTTCATCAATGAAGGTATTTTTGAAAAATTTGCGGCGCAAACAGGGCATAGTTATGAAGATTTAGCTACCTTGGAAGGTTTTTTTGCTGTGGCACACAGCTATTATACCTGGTCTGGGGGTAAGCCTTTTTTCATGTATGATGAATGGTTGCAATATCCTTTCTTGAATGTACTTTCGCAAGGTGAAGCTTTTTTTGAAAACGATACCATTTTATGGGATTCGCCTGCCTATAAAAAAGTCATGCGGCCTTTGGCGCAGGCGGCCATACGCGGAGAGGTTTGTCTTATGGCCGGTTTTGCCACGGTGCCCATTATGATAGGTGAGGCTATAGCTGGCGTGGAATCTTCTGCATCGGTACTGTATTTTAAAAATCACGTTACCTTAAGTGACAATAAAAAACTGCCCTTACGTGTAAAAAGCATACCTGAGCCACGTTTAAGTGATGCCAAGCGTATTGATATTCAGCGAGGAGGCGGACTTGGCGCCGTAAAGTCCACGCCAGAGAAAGAGAAAGCCGCGGCCATATTTTGTAAGTGGCTTGTATCTCAGGAGCAAAATTTATCCTTTGTGACGCAAGGTGGTTATATGCCTGTGCGCCAAGCAGATTTTGCTAAGCTTGAGTCGGACGTTGTGCAAAGGCAATTCCCTCACGAGCGTTATAATTCTTTGTACGAAACCATTACAGAACTTAAACAGGATTCTACTTTTGTTCCGGCCCCTTCTTTTGAGGCTTATGGGCAGATGGAACAGCGTTTTTCCTCCGCCATACGCCGTGTTTTTAGTAAGAATCACGAAGCATGGCTCAATAAAGAAGATAGTCTTGAAAATCTAGTGGAGAAATCTTTGCAAGAAATTCAAGAGCACGTCACCCGTTAATAACATAGGTGTTTATGCAAAAGCCCTCTTTTTTCACACGCTTTTCTCCTTCCCATCAATATTCATTGCAGGGGCGTCTTTTACTGTATTTTTCTCTGCTTATTTTTATTGTTTTTATTTGTGTGATTTTAGCTTTTTGGGCTTTTGATGTCATTACCATAAAGCAAAGAAGTATTTCTAAATCTTTGGATGATTACTTAGCCACGTATGAAAAAAGCGTGTCCCAGCAATTCAGTAATATTGCCGCCTATAGTTTGCAAATGAGCAACTCTGCTGGTAAAATTATGGAAGATACCTTTCAGGAGCAAGGTTTTACCTTTAATGATTTGAAGAATAGTAAAGAGGCTGTAGCCACAATTCTTGATAATCTTAACACTACCTTGCTCTCTTCACTCTATATTTCGAAAGCCAGCGGCGTGTATGTGGTTTTGGATACCACCGTCAATGCGGATTTGCCCTACGCGCAAAACTCTCGTAGTGGTTTGTATTTTAAGATAATGAATATTTCTTCTCCCAATGATGCCAACCCCACAGTTTTTTTATTTCGTGGCATGCCGCAAATTGCGGTGAAAAACACCTTCGAACTGCATAATAATTGGGATTTAGAATTTAATATCACCCCTTATGCTCCTGTATTTGCTAAATTACGCAATTTTACTGGCAATCTTTCGCAAGGTTCCTATACCCTGACTGTGCCCCACCAATTTTCCAGTGGCTGGGAAAAAGTTATCCTTTTTGGGGCGCCCATATTAGGGAAAAACGGCCAATTCTACGGGGCCTGCGGTTTTGAAATCAGCGAACTTTTATATAATCTTTTGCACACGCACATTAAACCTTCTTTACAGGGGGTTACAGGTCTTGTGGGCACGCAGAAAATGGATATAAAGGGCAGTTCCACGGTAACCGTGTATACAAATTTCTCTCATGGTAATCCTTATTCCTTTTTGGCGGAGCCTAAAACTTTTACCATAACTCATGGAGAATTTTATAATATTTATTCCACAGGGACGGAAGAATTTGTGGGTAAAAAAGTCCCTATACGCATTTTTCCGCAAGATTTGCTGGAAGAAAATACGCAGTGGAATGTGGTAGCCATGCTGCCAAAGTCCACGGTGGATAAAATTATTTGGAGCAATTATAGCCATATAGCTTTGTTTATTTTGTTGTGTATCATCATAGCTTTTGGCCTTTCTTATTATTTTGCACGGCGCTATTCCTCGCCCATTGTGGCTATTTTGGCTGAAATTCAAAGCGGTAAAAATACCAAAACAAATATTTTAGAATTTAGTGCTCTCATTGAATATTTTAAGGAAAAAGAGCAAAAATTGCGTTCAAAGTTAGCTGCAGAAGAAGCTACGCTTAGTCAGGATAAGCGTGAACTTTTGAATGTAGATATCTCGGCCTATAATACCTTTATTGCTCAGTTGGAAACACTGACAAAATCGGAAAGGGCTGTGTTTGAATTATATTCCCAAGGCTATAGCGCGCAAGGTGTGGCTAAGCAATTGCATGTTTCTATTAATACCATTCGCACCCACAATAGAAATATTTATGGCAAATTGTATGTTTCTTCCTACAAAGAGCTCATGGTATATATTAAGATGATGGTGGGTAATGATAACGCTTAGCAGGAAGAGGTGCTACATGGGAAAAACTCTTGGCTTTATACGCTTTTTCATGTGCATGGTAAGCTTTTTTACGCTAGGGGCGTGGTATGATATAAGCCACGGCGCTGAAAGTGCAGGCAAGAAATACTATTATGCCACGGCCACAGGGTATGGCGTAAAACTTCGTGAAGGTCCTGGAATACATTATAAAGAAAATACCTTACGCTTGCATAAACATGCCTATGCCAACGCCCCTAAGGGTATTGCCTATGATGATTATTTGTATGGGCTTATTGTGGATGATACCGTAGTGCAGGGGGATGCCACATGCAGCGCTTGGCAGAAAATTGTGGTGGTGCATACGGCGTGGGACTCGGAAGAGCTGTTAAAGCCTTTGTGCGAAACTTTGAACGGAACCAATGCTTTTTCTTGCACAGATGATGCTTATATTTGTAAAGATTTCATAAAAACCACTCCTGTGGAGTATGAAAATTATACGCTTGCAAGCAAGGGGCAGTGGTTGGAGCGTTTAAAAAAGATACATGCCTCCCACTAGTAAAGCTCCGTTAGCAAAGTGTCATTAACAAAGCATTAGGCGACGGGATTTTTTTCAGAGATAGTATTTTGTCACCGCTGTTTTTTTGAAGGGAATATCTTCTCTTTAACTGAGCTCCTTATTGCAAGAAAAAACCCCCGTACATTTTGTGGTCTTACATAACCATGTACAGGGGCTTACAAGAAAGCAAGAAAAAGAAATATAACGAGCTAAGGTGTTATTATATCAATTGGATAATGTCTTGATCTTTAGGTACAGGCTCGATATTCTTCTACATTGGAGAGTAGGGACTTAGCTTGTAAATTCCTTTTAACTTGCTTTATTGTTTACGTCTTTTACAAGATGCAGGCTTGTAAAGACATGACTCTTAGATGACAAGTATGTCACAATATACCATCTGAGAGAAATTCATAAAAAAAGGCATGGAATTTTTCTATGGATTAACACAGGATTTATAAGATGTTCCCATGAGGATGAGGGGTAAGCATGGGTACGTTTTAGGTAACTGTCTATCGTATAAGTAAACACGAAGAGAAAGATGTCAAGGCTTTGTGAATGCAAATGTCAATTTTACTACTCCTTCATGCTGTGAATCTGTTAAAAGTCAATATCAGGGAAACTTCATCAAAAGCATATTTCTTTGAGTATTATGTGGTGGATTTGCCTTTAGATGTCTGAAATGTTACATAAAGCTGAAGGGTTTGTTGTGGTGAGAGTGTTTTATATTGGGTCAGGTCTTTTTGCCAGTGTTTTTGCCTCTGTTCCTCTTTATTCTGTGTGAGCTTACTGAGAAATGAAGGGCTAGGGCTGTATTTCTCTATGCTAAAAAACCGCCGCGCTGTAAGGGCCACGTGCATGGGGGCTACATCTTGTGGGCAACGCACAGCGCATAGGCCACAAAGAATGCACTCTTGAGAGAGTTTGCGCATTTTTTCAAAATTTCCTTGCTGTAAAGCGTGTATATAGCCCAGTACCTTAAGGCCCATGGGGCAGGACTTTGTGCACGTATTACAAGCCGTGCATGCGCTGAGTCTTGGGTGCAGGGCTTGTATATTTTCAAGGGTGCAGGGTGTATTTTGTGCTTTATAGAGCTTGTACTGACCTTCATGATAGGGGAGAAAGTCAAAGGTCATGTGGTCTTGGCTCAGGGTTTGGCAAGCGAGCCCCACTTTCCATGTAGGCGCGTGACCTACGCGATAGATGATGGCACAAGCGCCGCATACAGAGCCGCGACAACCACAACCGCGGGTGAGGCGAAAACCCACATACTCCATACAAGTCATAACGGTGAAGCCTGCCGGAACAGTATAGGCATTGCCTCTAATATAGAGGGTATGTTGTTTTGTCATGGTGGTTAACCCTTATAGCTTGTATCGTACAGGAAGCGACCCAAAGGGCGGCGTTTACATGAATCGAGAGCAAAGCGTGCAACCAAGCGTTATCTTGAAGAAACAGAAAAAGCTCTTTCATGCCTATAATCAGGTAAAAGCAGGGGCGAGCGTGCTTCCTTAACAGAGCTTGTTTTTTGCTCTTCAGTTTTTTTCGCTTCTTCAGTCTTGCCAAACTCTCTCAGTGCTTTTTCAAAGTTGTAAACATGCTCTAGGTGATGCCCCGTGCATGCAGGCCTTTCTTGTACTTCTTGCGCCGCTTGTTGGGCGGCCACATGCCCGAAAACAAAAATATCTAATAAGGCATTACCTCCTAAACGATTCTTACCATGAACTCCGCCTGTCACTTCCCCTGCCGCATATAAATAGGGCAGGTTGGTGCGTGCTGTACTATCAATGGCAAGGCCGCCATTTTGATAATGCTGTGTGGGGTAAATGAGAATGGGTTCACGGCTGGGATCAATGCCGCAAGCCATGAATCTATGGTATATATTGGCAAAACGATGCGCAAACGTTCCCTTTCCATGCAGCATATCAATGAGCACCGTATCAAGCCATATGCCTCTTTGCCCCGTGGGGGTAATAACATGATTTTCAAGGGCAAAGCTTTCTTTAATAATGGCGGCGGCTAAAGCATCTCTGGTTTCTAAATTGCTTACAAACATAGCGCCGTGACTGTTAAGCAATTGCGCCCCTTGAGCGCGAACTGCTTCAGAAATGAGCAGGCCCAAGAGATGATGCGGCCACGCTGTGCCTGTGGGATGATATTGCACTGAATCCATATGTATAAGTTTAGCGCCGGCCCTATATCCCAAACAAAGGCCATCGGCAGTGGCACCGTAAAAATTAGATGTAGGGAAACCCAGAGGGTGCAAACGCCCCATGCCGCCCGTGGCAAGAATAACAGCCTTGGCATGGACTATGGTAAAGTCATGAGTGTCTAAATTTTGTAAGATGGCGCCGGCGCAGTGATTATTTGCATCCAGCAAAAGTTCCACAGCGGGGCAAAATTCTTTTATCTCTACACCAAGACAGCGCGCTTCATGGTGTAAAATTCGGGCCATTTCAAGGCCGGTGATGTCTTGTATGGAGTGAGAACGCGTGCGTGAATGCCCACCTGGACGATGGGTGAAGAATTCGCCCGTGTGATGATAATCAAAATTCACCCCAAGGCGTGCCAGCCAGTCTATGATTTGGGGCCCTTGGCTCACCATAACTTCCACAAGCTCAGGATCATTAGCAAAGCGTCCGCCCACCATGGTGTCTACAAAGTGAATGGCGGGATTATCCTCGGCGGCGGTGGCGGCAGAAATACCCCCTTCTGCCATGACGGTATTGGAATCAAGAGTGCGTAATTTGGTACTCATAAGCACAGACAGCTTGGTATTTTCCTTTAGCCACAAAGCCGCCGCAAGGCCGGCACCGCCGCTACCAATGATGAGAACGTCGGTGGAAATATGTGGCTTATGTATATTTAATTTTTCATGGGCACCGTACTGTGTGATATGCGCAGGGCTTTCTAAAAGGGTGGCAATTTCTTGTGCTACCCAATCTCCTGCATTTACCCCAAGGCTTAGGGGCTTTTTATTGCTGGGGTCAAAGTCTGGGTGATGTTTTTGCAGTAAGGAATTTTTTTCTTCTTGGGTCAGCTCTGCAAACTGTGTATGGAGTCGCGCAGGGCGGCTTGAAGCTAATTCATGAAGGGAAGATTGCATGCTTTCAGGATATGCCATGAATGCCTCTCATTAGGTCATAATAAGGGAATAGTCCTGTGAGTGGGCGCACAGGTACATGTTGGGGTTTTTGCTTTCAATAAAGTTGCTTTCCAGACATAAAAGCTATGGCTAATGGCATTTTATGTCGTATTATGAAGGAAGGTTCTTGCACATGTGCGCTCCACTAATAGTTAAGATAAGTCTTTTTTCGCATATGGCAACAATGGTAAAAGAGAAAAACCTACCTTAAAACTATTTTTTCAAGGTAGGTTTTTACAATGTGTTTATGTGACGGATGAATCCACTAATATACTAATCCACGAATCAATTAATCAACTAATCTACTAGTCCACTAGGGGCTTAGCCAGTTCCACACCTAGGTGCAGAGCTTTTTTGTTATTTTCGTGGAAAGCGGCGGGGAAGCGGGCTTCCAGTACGCTTTCGCAATCTTTTATCTGCACCACTTGGGTTAAGGTTACCAAGGCGCCAAGCACTACTACGTTAAGGGCTTGGGGTTTGCCAAGGGTATCCATAACGGCTTGGTACATGGGTAAATCCTTATGGATAGCGTCAATTTTTGGCATGGAAGTTACCAACTTGCTATCATACAGCACCATGCCGCCGGGGCGGATGAGGGGCAAGTATTTGCCCATGGCTTCGTTGGTGAGGGCCACCACATAGTTGGGCTCATTTACCTTAGGATAGTAAATGGGACCGTCAGAAACAATAACGTCGGAGCGAGTGGCGCCGCCGCGTGCTTCCGGGCCATAGGATTGCGATTGCACAGCATTGTGTCCGCCGTAAATAGCAGCGGCATCAGCCAGCAGGATAGCCAAGGAAATAACGCCCTGCCCAC